>CAZPEM010000013.1:0-34738 GCA_964585575.1 uncultured Chitinophagaceae bacterium | reverse complement strand
GTGACGCCGGCGACTCCCGTCGCGGTGACGCCGGCGACTCCCGTCGCTGTGACGCCGGCGACTCCCGTCGCGGTGACGCCGGCGGCAGCTCCGGCCGTGCAGGTGTCTCAGGTCGCAGCGGCGACAGCTGAGGTTGGTTCTGCCGAGGTGGGCGTTACGCCTGCCGGGCCCGCCGTGCGCCGGCTCGCTCGCGAACTCGGCGTGGATCTTGCTCGCGTCGCCGGAACCGGTCCTGGCGGCCGGATCGTCCGCGAGGACGTCGTGGCCGCCGTTCGACAGGCGAGCGCCTCGCCGCAACTGAGAAGGCCGGCGGCTGGTGGTGTCGCCGGCGACCGCGACGACTGGGGGCCTGTGCGCCGCGAGGCGATGTCGCGGATGCGAAAGACGATCGCTGCAAACATGGTTCGCAGCGTGACGACCATCCCGCACCTCACCAACTTCGACGACGCCGACGTGACCGAGCTCGAACGGCTCCGCAAGGCGAGCGCCCAGGAGCACGCCAAGACGGGTGTCAAGCTCACGGCGCTCGCCTTCGTCATCAAGGCGGTCAGCCTGTCGCTGCGAATGCATCCGGCCGTGAACGCTTCTATCGACACGGAAAAGGGCGAGATCACCTACAAGGACTACGTGAACATCGGCCTTGCCGTCGATACTCCGCGGGGCCTCGTCGTTCCCGTGCTCCGGGACGTCGATCAACTGTCGATCCCCCAGGTCGCACAGGGAATCGCCGAGACGGCCGAGAAGGCGAAGAACGCGCAGTACAGCCTCGAGGACCTTCGCGGGGGAACCTTCACGATCAGCAACCTGGGCGCCATCGGCGGCACCTACTCGACGCCGATCATCAACTGGCCGGAAGTGGCCATTCTCCTGGTCGGCCGGTCCCGAAGGATGCCGGTCGTGGTCGATGATCGGGTGGAACCGCGGCTGATGATGCCGCTCTCGCTTTCATACGACCACCGGATCATCGACGGTGCCATGGCGGCGAGGTTTCTCAACGAGGTCATCGGCTACCTCGAAAGCCCCGGCCGCTTGCTGTTGGCCATGTGAGGTTTCGGAGCATCGTGAACACCATCGAGTCGGCCGGAACGGCCAGCGTCTCGTTTCTCGAAGAGCTTTTCGAGCAGTACCAGCACGACCCCGACAGTGTTTCCGCCGACTGGCGGGGATACTTCGAGTCGCTCGGTCGGCCCGTGGTTCGAGGCAACGGGCCGCCCGGCACGAACGGTTTCGCGTCGGACGCCGGGAACGGCCGCCCGGGTGCCAAGTCGCCGGTGGGCCGAGTCGCCGAACTCGTCGCCCCCGATGGGATCCCGACGGGGCACGCCGTGGCAGTCGCCAACGGCGAGGTCCGCCTTCCCGACGCTCCCGCCGGCGAGGACAAGCCGCTGCCGCTGCCATCCACGACCTCGGCGGAAGAGCGGCTCGCGTTCCTGCAGGACAGGGTCGACCAGCTCGTGCGCGCCTACCGTGTCCGCGGCCACCTCATGGCGGAGATCGACCCGCTCGGCCGCCCGCGGCCCGGACTGCCGGAGCTCGACCCCGACTTCTACCACCTCACCGAATCCGACATGGACCGGGTCTTCTCGACCGACACGATCGAGGGACCTCAGTCGATGACGCTTCGCCAGATCATCAAGCGGCTGCGGAACACCTACTGCCGCTCGATCGGCGTCCAGTTCATGCACATGGACGACCTCCGCGTGCGGCAGTGGCTGCAGGTGCGAATGGAGGGGACGGAGAACCGCATCCAGCTCGACCGCAAGCAGCAGCTTCGCATCTATCGGCAGATGACGACCGCCGCCGTGTTCGAGGAGTTCATTCAGAAGCGGTTTCTCGGCGCGAAGAGCTTCTCGCTCGAAGGGTCGGAGACGCTCATTCCATTGCTCGAGATGGCGATCGAGCGGGCGGCCCAGCATGAGGTGGACGACGTCGTGCTCGCCATGGCGCACCGCGGTCGGCTCAACGTGCTCGCCAACATCATGGGCAAGAGTCCGCAGAAGATCTTCCGCGAATTCGCCGATCTCGACCCGGAGCTGCATGTCGGCCGCGGTGACGTGAAGTACCACCTCGGCCACTCGACCGACTACAAGGCGGCCAATGGCCGCACGGTCCACCTCTCGCTCTGCTTCAATCCGAGCCACCTTGAATTCGTGAATCCCGTCGCCATCGGCCGCTCGCGGGCTCGGCAGGATCGGTCCGCCGACTTCGCTCGGCAGCGAGGGATGGTGATGCTCGTCCACGGCGACGCTGCGTTTGCAGGCGAGGGGGTCATCCAGGAAACGCTCAATCTCTCGGAATTGGAGGCCTACCGCACCGGCGGCACGCTCCACGTGATCGTGAACAACCAGATCGGCTTCACGACGGGCCCCCGTGAAGCCCGAAGCTGCGTCTACTCGACCGACGTCGCGAAGATGCTGCAGATTCCGATCTTCCACGTGAATGGCGAGGATCCGGAGGCCGTGGCGCAGGTCGTGGCCCTCGCGATGGACTTCCGCCGCGAGTTCCAGCGGGATGTCGTCATCGACATGTACTGCTTCCGCCGCCGCGGCCACAACGAGGCCGACGAGCCCGCCTTCACACAGCCCGCGCTGTACCGCGTGATCGAGCGGCGGCCGAGTGTGCACGAAAGCTACCTCGAGAGGCTGCTGGCGCTCGGCGGCATCACCCGCAAGGAGGCGGAGGAGATCGCCGACGAGCACCGGGCGGGCCTCGACCGCGAACTGTCGGTCGCAAAGCGGGACGACTTCGTCTACCGCAGCGATCTGGGGGGCGTCTGGGCCTTCTACATCGGCGGTCGGGAGCGGGAGGCTGCGGACGTCGATACGGGCGTCCGGCAGGAGGTGCTGGGGCAATTGCTGGGGCGGCTCGTCGACTTGCCCGAGGGATTCCAGCCACATCCGAAGATCGCGAAGTTGCTCGAGACGCGGAAGCAGATGATCGACGGAGGCCAGCCGATCGACTGGGCGGCTGGCGAGGCGCTCGCCATGGCCAGCCTGGCGGTGCAGGGGCTGCGGGTGAGGCTTTCCGGCCAGGACAGCCAGCGGGGGACGTTCAGCCATCGTCACGCGGTGATCCACGACGTCGTCACGGACGAGACCTACTGCCCGCTCGAGCATCTCTCCGAAGACCAGGCGCCGGTCGAGATCTACAACAGTCCGCTTTCCGAGGCCGGGGTCCTGGGCTTTGAGTACGGCTACAGCCTCGACTGCCCGGACGGCCTCGTGATGTGGGAGGCGCAATTCGGCGACTTCGTCAACGCGGCGCAGGTTGTGATCGACCAGTTCATCGTGAGCGCCGAGGACAAGTGGAACCGGCTCTCGGGCATCGTGATGCTCCTGCCGCACGGCTTCGAGGGGATGGGCCCCGAGCACTCGAGCGCCAGGCTCGAGCGGTTCCTGTCGCTGGCGGCGAAGGACAACATCCAGATCGTCCAGCCGACGACCCCGGCCCAGATCTTCCACTGCCTCCGCAGGCAGGTGCTTCGGGTGTGGCGGAAGCCGCTCGTGGTGATGACGCCGAAGAGCCTGCTGCGGCATCCCGGGTGCGTCTCGACGATGGACGACCTCGTGCGCGGAACCTTCCAGAGGGTGATCCCTGACCGCAGTTCGTCGCACCCCAGGGAGATACGCCGAATCCTGCTCTGCTCCGGGAAGGTCGCCTACGAGCTCGAGAAGCGACGCGAGGAGACGGGGCGACACGACGTCGCGATCGTCCGCGTCGAGCAGCTCTACCCGCTCCCCCGGCGGGCGCTCGAGGAAGCACTCGCCCACTACACCGTCGGCACGCCGGCCATCTGGGTGCAGGAGGAGCCGGAGAACATGGGCGCCTGGCGGTTCGTGCGGATCCACTTCGGGGAGAGGTTGCTCGAGCGTTTTCCCTTTTCGGGAGTCTGCCGCCAGAGCGCCGCGAGCCCCGCGACGGGATCGAAGAAGAGCCACGATCTCGAGCAGAACGAGTTGCTCACCGCCGCCTTCCAGAGCTGATTTCCACACCCCACGAGCCCGAAAGCCATGCCGCTTGAATTGAAGGTTCCAGAAGTCGGTGAGTCGATCACCGAAGTCATGATCGGCGCCTGGAAGAAGAAGGAGGGCGACGCCGTCCGCACGGACGAGCCGGTCGTCGAGATCGAGAGCGACAAGGCGACGGTGGAACTTCCCGCCCCCGGCGCGGGCACGGTCACGAAGATCCTGAAAGGGCAGGGGGAAAAGGCGACCGTGGGCGAGGTGATCGGCTACATGGAGGCCGGCGCCGCCGTGCCTTCGGCCACGGCTCCGGCTTCACCGGCGGTGGCACAGCCGGCCGCCGTCGCCGCTCCCGCGGCGGGATCGGCGCGGGTGATGCCATCGGCCGCTCGGATTTTCGGCGAGTCGGGCGTTCCGGCATCGGCCGCCGTGCCGACCGGGCCCGGTGGGCGGATCACGAAGCAAGACGCCGCGGCTGCCGTGGCCGCAAGGACGTCCGTGCCCGCGGCTGCGACGCCCTCGTCCGCCCCGGCCAAGCCCGTGCCCGCCACGCTCGCGTCGATGGGGCCGGCCCATCGTGCCGAACGGGCCGTGATCATCAACCCGATCCGCCGCCGGATCGCCGAGCGGCTCGTCGAGGCGCAGCACGAGGCGGCGCTCCTGACGACCTTCAACGAGGTCGACATGTCGAGCGTGATGGCGCTGCGGGCGAAGTTCAAGGATGCGTTCATCGAGCGTCACGGCGTGAAGCTCGGCTTCATGTCGTTTTTCGTGAGGGCCGCCGTCGAGGCGCTCCGGGCGGTGCCGCAGGTGAACGCCGAGTATCGGGATCCCCACATCGTCTACCGCGATTACTGCGACATCGGCATCGCGGTGGGGGGCGGCAAGGGGCTCGTCGTGCCGGTGCTCCGCAACGCGGAAAGCATGAGCTTCTCCCAGATCGAGGCGGCGATCGTCGACTTCGCGAAGCGGGCCGCGGAGAACAAGATCAAGCTCGAGGAGCTGCAGGGGGGGACGTTCACGATCTCCAACGGCGGCGTCTACGGCTCGATGCTCTCGACGCCGATCATCAACCCGCCCCAGAGCGGCATCCTCGGGCTCCACGCCATCCAGGACCGGCCGGTGGCCCTGAACGGGCAGGTCGTGATCCGGCCGATGATGTACCTCGCGCTCACCTACGACCACCGGCTCGTCGATGGCCGCGAGGCGGTCACGTTCCTGAGGCGGATCAAGGACACGATCGAGGATCCAACCCGCCTGATGCTGGAGGTATGACGTGTTCGACCTGATCGTGATCGGCGGCGGGCCGGGCGGCTACGTCGCCGCGATCCGAGCGGCGCAGCGTGGCTGGAAGGCGGCGGTGGTCGAGAAAGAGCCCCAGCTCGGCGGCACCTGCCTGCGGGTCGGCTGCATCCCGTCGAAGGCTCTTCTGGAGTCGAGCCACAAGTACGAGCTCGCCCAAGGCGAACTCGCCGTTCACGGGGTCCGCGTGGCCGGCGTCTCGCTCGACCTGCCTGCGATGATGCGCAGGAAGGCGGAGGTGGTCGGCACGCTCGCGAAGGGGATCGACGCGCTGCTGGCGAAGAACAAGGTCGCGAGGCTCTCCGGCACCGGCCGCCTCGCCGGACCGGGCAGGGTTGAGGTTGCGGCCGCGGACGGCTCGGTCGTCGTCCACGAGGCGGCGCGGGTCGTGATCGCGGTCGGAAGCCGGAGCGTCGTGCTGCCGGGCGTCGAGGTCGACGGCACGTTCGTCGGCACGTCCACCGAGGCCCTCTCGTTCGACGCGGTTCCGGCCCACCTGGTCGTGATCGGTGGAGGCTACATCGGCCTCGAGCTCGGCAGCGTCTGGCGGCGGCTGGGATCGAAGGTGACGGTGCTCGAGTTCGCCGAACGGGTGCTGCTCGGAATCGACGGCGAGATTGCGTCGGAGGCGTTGTCGCTCTTCCGCAAGCAGGGGCTCGAGATCCATCTCGGGGCGAAGGTGAAGACGGCACGGGCGGATGGCGACGGCTGCCTGGTCGAGGTGGAGGGGAAGCCGCCGATCCGCTGCGATCGGGTGCTTGCGGCGACCGGCCGGCGGCCCGCGACCGATGGAATCGGGCTGGAGACGGTCGGGATCACGGTCGATGCGAAGGGCTTCATCCCGGTGGACGAGCGGTTCCGCACGACGGCGCAGGGCGTCTTCGCGATCGGCGACTGCGTGCCCGGGCCGATGCTCGCCCACAGGGCCGAGGAGGATGGCGTCGCCTGCATCGACGGCATGGACGGGGGATGGTGCCATGTTGACTACGACCTCGTGCCGGCCGTGGTCTTCACGCATCCGGAGATCGCCGCGGTCGGCCGGACGGAGGAGCAGCTCGTCGCGGCGGGCGTCGCCTTCAAGAAGGGTGTGTTCCCGTTCCGTGCCAACGGACGGGCCCGCACGATCAACGAGACGACCGGGAAGGTGAAGGTGCTCGCCGACGCCGCCACCGACCGGGTGCTCGGCGTGCACATCATCGGGCCCGCGGCAGGAGATCTCATC
Source organism: uncultured Chitinophagaceae bacterium (assembly GCA_964585575.1). GTDB lineage: Bacteria > Planctomycetota > Planctomycetia > Pirellulales > UBA1268 > UBA4655. Next base: position 28,252 of record CAZPEM010000013.1, on the reverse strand, counting down.
GGCGAGGCGGCGGCGGCGATGAATTTTGGCGCCACGGCCGAGGACATCGCCAGGGTCTGCCACGCGCATCCCACGCTTCCGGAGGCGCTCAAGGAAGCCGCGATGGCGGTTTCCGGCACCGCCATCCACATGTGACGTCGTTCAATACTTCAACGCGCATCCGGCGTCCGAGAAGAAGTTGGCCGCGTCGCGGGTGAGGCCCCAGCCGACGCGAAGGCCGATCTCGAACCGCTGCGTGAGCACGTAGTGGAAGCCTGGGCTGAAGAAGGGGCGGCTGGTGTTCCTGGCGAGTCCGTCGGAGAACGTCCCAAACCACTCCGCATGGGTCTCGAAGCGGTCGGTGACCGGCATGCGGAGCACCGCCGAAGGGCCCCAGCGGCTGAACCACGCCTCCTTCCCCTCGACATACGAGTACCGCAGGGCGGTGTCGAGCCGCCAAGGAAACTTCTCGCGGGAGGGGAACGAGATCGGCAGTTCCCAGCCGGCGACGGCCGTCGCGATCGGCACCGTGCCGTAGTGTTCCGCCTTGATCGGCGTGTCCCCCTCCATGATGAAGCATGACTGCGGAATGAGGCCGTTCTGATCGGAGAGCGATGCCTTGAGCCCGTAGAGCACGCTCGATTCGTGGGAGGTCCGGCCGGGCTCGTCGACCTCGCCCGCTTCGACGCTCGTGACGACGCTCCCCTGGGAGTTGACGGCGTAATTTGCCCCGAACCGCCATTCGAGCCGGTCGGTGATCCCACGCCGCACCAAGAGCTCCGGATAGCTGTTGGTCGGCCTGCCGGAACGGTTCTCGATGTAGACGTGCGAGACCTCGGCGAGGAAGTGCCCCGCATCAACGCAGAACGTGGATGGCGTGAACGCATCGCGGTCGGTGTTCAATTCGGGCCACCCCTCGCCGCGGCACGCGCGCAGATACATGCCTCCGGCAGCCATCATCACGGCCGCGACCCATCCGATGCAGCGGAGTCCCGTCTCGATCGTCGTCACCACGCTCTCAATCGGCACGTTCGCCACGGTCGTCGGATCTTTCGACGACGGGCCTCGCAGTTTGCCCTTCTTGCCGGGGCGACGCTACCAGTCGATGCCCGGGGCATCCTCCATGCAGCCCGCGACCTCGTCCTCGTCGGGGTCGCTCACGAGCGCGAGCAACGAGTTTTTCTCGCTTTCGCTGATCTCCCCCTGGCGATAGCTCTGCACGATGTCCCAGACCGGCGGTCGATCGTCCCCGCGGGCTTCGAGCCGGCGACGGACGAACCGATTGCACAGCACGATCAAATCCTCGCGATCCATGCCACCCTCCTTTCGGAAACCGCTGTCCGAGCGGCTGCTGCAGCCTGCACGGACCCGGAAACCAGGTTGTACTCCCAACGTATTTCGAATCGTGTTGTATTCGAGTCGAGTCGTGTTCGAATCGTGTTCAACCGCAGCCGACGCCGGTCGGAATCGCCTCGCCGCCCGCTGGCAGGCCCTCGAGGGCGGAGTCGCTTCGGATGTCCGTCACCCCGATCTCCGCGGGTTCGTCATCGAAGCCGTACACGTCCTGCATGCCGGCGACCGCGGCCAGATATTCCCTGAAATGGGGGTCCATCGTAATGCCTCCATGCCTGGTGTCGGCTGCCCTCGTTTCGGTCGGGCAGCCGTTGGGAAATGGTACGCATGCCGGCAAGACATGTTCGCCGGACCCACGGAAATCGCGCACGTCGGGCCGAGTTCGCACCAGCGACCCCAGGACGAGAAACTCCGCCTCCGCAGCCGCGCCGATCCTGCCAAAGCCGACGCTTTCGAGCGTTCGCTGCGGCGGGGCGGTGATCGTGCAACGGCAAACCACGTTGCCCAGGAACGGCGATCGGCCGTAGGGCACGGCCGGCGAGCAAAACAAGCACCCCGCACGCAGAAACGTGCGGGGTGCCGAATCGGGCAGGTGACCATCGACCGCGATCAGATCATTCCGGGAGAATCACGGCGTCGATCACATGGATGACTCCGTTGCTGGCCTTGATGTCGGTCTTCGTTACCTTGCTCATGCCCTTGGCGGTGCCGACCTTCACGCCGTCATCCGTGGAAACGGAAACCTTGACCAAACCGCCGCCGGCGGTCTTGGCTTCCTTGAGTTTCACCACATCGGCCGCCATGACCGATCCCGGAACGACGTGAAGGAGAAGGACCGCCTTCAGCTTCTCCTTGTTTTCGGGCTTCAGGAGGGATTCGACCGTTCCCGCGGGAAGCTTCGCAAATGCATCGTCTGTCGGCGCGAACACCGTGAACGGCCCGGCTCCCTTGAGCGTATCGACGAGTTCGGCCGCTCCCAGAGCCGCCGCCAACGTCTTGAACGTTCCGGCACCGACGGCCGTTTCGACGATATCGGCGGCCTTGACGGATGGAGTGGTGGCAAACACGAGAACAGCCGCAGTCAAGCCGGCGATGAGTCTGGGAAACGTCATTGCAACTCCTTTGAAGGATGAACAAGGAAGCGGACAACCGAAGAACCGTAGCGGCGAGGGCCCAATCGACAAGCGGCAGCATGAATACACCGCGCGAGGCCGCCCGACGCTTTGGCGGTGCCGGCGGCTCCCACGCCGCTTGGAGGTCGGGTCGCCGGATGGCCAAAATGATTCCAGGCACATATGCGAGATCGCCCAAAATGAGAAAAGCACCGGTTTCCCCGTGCTTTTCAATTACCCCCGGTCAAGTACGCCCGGCTGGACTCGAACCAGCGACCCTGGGATTAGAAATCCCATGCTCTATCCAACTGAGCTACGGGCGCGAGAACACATTTTTACCATGGGGTAGGTGAGGCGGCATGACCGGTCCGAGCGAGAGGAGTGGAAAATGACGCTTTCCGGGGATGAGTTCCTCCGACTCGAGAGCCTGATCTACCGGCCCGTCTCGACCCGGCCCGACTGGCTGAAGGCATGGCGAAACGAGGCCAATTACCTGCTCTTTCTCGCGAGGCGGGCGAGCGACGACGAGAACCTCGAACTCCTCGAGGAACTCGAGGACCAGGCCCGGGAGATGGCCGACATGGTCGAGGCGAGGTGGCGGGCCGAGGGGCTGTGAGCCGGCCGGAGTGAGGCGGACGCCGCAGACGGCGTGCCCGGGCCACCGGTTGCCCGCAGGCCTTATCGTGCGGCTATCCAGGGCCGCCCTCGCAGCAGGTCTCGCAGATCGTGTGGCAGCGGCTGCACTGCAGCTTGGCGCGAATCTCGACGAGTGCGCCGCCGCAGGCCGGACAAGCCGGACGGGTGGGGCACGCCCCCGACTCATCGCGGAGCTCGGCGGACTTCGCCGTCCGATCAGTCTCGGAATCCATCGGGAAGCTTTCCTGCCTGGCGGAGCGACCATGCGGCGCCGAGAAACATCGCGCTGCTCGACAGCAGGTTGACCCCGACGAAGAGGCCAAGCAGCACCTCGGCTGCGGCCGGCTTGGCCGTGAGCAGGACCACCCCCAAAAACGCCGTCAGTGCCCCGTCGAGCAGCAGCCATCCCCGGGGGAATCCGCTCGGCACCACGAAAACCGCGGACAGTTTGGCCGCCGCCTCGAACAGCAGGATGATCGCGAGAAAGGTCACCAGCGCCTCGACTCCCGCCTGCGGAAGCACGAGCATGCCGACGCCCGCCACGATCGAGAGCACTCCGCAGGCGAGCGTGAGCCAGAAGCCTCGCCAGGTGAACGTGCCGGCCGTCATCGCGACCTGCGACGCCCCCGCCGCCACGAGCGAGACGCCGCAGAGCAACGCCACCGCGGTCGCTGCCGCCCAGGGGGCCGCCACGGCAAGGAAACCGAGCAGCGCGAGCAGTCCGCCGACGATCAGACTCCACCGCGAGACCCTCGCCGCCAGGGCCGCCCCGCCCGCCTCCGAGTCGTATTCGATCCGCATGCCGACTTTCGCCGTAGTTCGCGAGCCTCAGAACGGCTCGATTCGCGTTGCCGAAAGACACAAAGATATTCTAGCAGTTCGGCCGAAAACCGCCTCGAAGCAAATGTCCTGGGGCGTCGGGGCGGCCGCGGGCCGCCGGGGCGTTTGACCCGCGCGAGCCGACCGTGCTAGGGTCGGATTCCGGAGCGACGCATGCCCCTCGACAGCGATTCCCCGTCCTCGGGCCTTTCCTCGCAGCGGCGACGCGATGCGGCGGCCGCGCAGGGCGATGCCACGCACGTCCTGAAACGGTTCCCCGAGAGCCCCGACGCGACGGTTCACGCGGCGGCCGCTGCATCGCTCGCCCCGCCGGCCGGCTCGTCGGTCCATGGCGGACAGACGCCCCCTTTTCGCCGCACGCAGGCGGCCGCCCAGGAGGTCGGCAGGGTGCTCGAGGGAACGACCCTCGGCGTCTACCGGCTCGAACAGTTCGTCGGGGGAGGCGGCATGGGCGCGGTGTTCCGCGGCCGCGACACGACCCTCGACCGCACCGTGGCCGTCAAGGTGCTGTTTGCCGAGTCGTCGGCCGATGAGGAGGTCGTGAGGCGTTTCCGCCAGGAGGCGCAATCGGCCGCGCGGCTCGACCACGAGAACATCGGCCGCGTTCACGCCGTCGGCTACGACGGTGGATGGCATTTCATCGTCTTCGAGTACATCGAAGGAAGGAATCTGCGGGAGATCGTGTCGGAAAGCGGTCCGTTCGACGTTCCCCGAACGGTCGCCATCGCGGTGCAGATCGCGGGGGCTCTCGCGCACGCGTCGGAGCGGGAGGTCGTCCACCGTGACATCAAGCCCTCGAACATCATCGTCACGCCGGACGGGCAGGCAAAGCTGGTCGACATGGGACTCGCCCGGCTCCACCAGGTGGGCGGCACGAACGACCTTACCGTGAGCGGCATGACGCTCGGAACGTTCGATTACATTTCGCCGGAGCAGGCGAGGGACCCCAGAAGCGCCGACGTCCGGAGCGATCTCTACTCGCTCGGCTGCACGCTCTACTTCCTCCTGGCTGGCAGGCCGCCCTTCGCCGCGGGGACCATGGTGCAGAAGCTACTCCAGCACCAGCAGGACATGGCGGTGCCGATCGGCCAGATCCGGCCCGACGTTCCGCGGAAGCTCGCCGCGGCCGTGACCCGGCTCATGGAAAAGTCGCCCGAAGACCGCTATCGGCACCCCCTGGATCTCGTGGCCGACCTCATGGGGCTTGCGAACGAGTTTGGGATCAGCGTGGCGGTGCCGCGGGCCGCTCTGCCCCCGCCGTCGACGGCGAGGCCGTGGAGGCTCTCCGACCACGTGCCCTGGCTTGTGCCGGTCGCGGCACTCGGGGTGATCGTGGCGGCTCTCTATTGGAGGCAGGGCCACGTGCGGTCATCGGCGGTCATGCAGCCGCCCGTCCAGCTCGCACCCGTTTCGGGCACGGTCATCCGCCCTCGGGTCGGCGGGCTGGCCGAGGCCGTGGCGGCGGCCAGGGACGGCGACGTGCTCGAGATCGATTCCGGCGTCGTCCGGGTCGAGCCGTCGTTCGCCGTATCAGGCAAACGGATCGTGATCAGGGCCGCCGGGGGAGACAGGCCCACCGTCAGCCTCGCGGCCCCGGAGCCGGTCGGGGTGCGGTTCGGCCGTGCCCTGATCCCGGTCGAGGCGGGAAGCCTGGTGATCGAGGGAATCGACATCCGTTGCGATTCGCCGCTTCTCCGGCGTGGAGCAAGCCTGTTCGCGATGAAGGGGGCGAGTGAACTCGAGCTTCGTGACACGACCGTCGAGCTGCCGGGCGAAGCCGCCGATCCGGAACTCGCCGGTGAGCCGCCCGTGGTGATCGACGTCGAGGGCCTGGAGGAACCGGTACGGCGGGTGATCCGGCTCGAGCGGGCGACGGTGTCGGGCGACGCGACGGTGATCCGGGCGGTCGGCGCCGGCGAGATCGCGGCGACGGCATCGTCGAGCCGGATCGTCACGCCTCACAGATTTCTCGTGGTCGAGGGAGGAGTGTCGTCCGGGGCGGTCGCCAGACTTTCGCTCGACCGCTCGTACTTCGCCTGCAAGGAGGGGCTGGTCTGTCTGCTCGACTCCCCGGCACGGCCCATGTTCGCCTCGCTGTTCGCCACGGCCAGGGCATCTCGTTTCGCGGTGCCGCAGGCCGCCGCGCTCGTCGTCCAGTCGGGTATCGCGACGCCCGAGGCCTACGAGCCGGCCGTTGAGTGGGTCGATGCCGGCAGCCGGTACGAGGGGAGCGACATCTACCGTCGGATCGACGGAGCGGCCGAGCGGGTCGACATCGACTTTTCGGCCGCAGCAGCGCCGATGGAGCATTCGTCGCGGATCGGCCCCGCGGACTCGCCGTGAACACCGCGGAAACCCCTGGTTTTTCCGGCCGTTTGCTTGACACCCCGCCGGGTGGCAGAGTCTGATAGTGGGAGTTCGGCGAAAGCCTTTGGATCGTGATCTTTAGGAGACGTTCTCGCATGGCTCGCAGCAAGATTTTCCCCGTGGTTATCGGTCTCGTCGTGGCATGTGTGATGGTGGCGTCGGCTCGTCCCGCGTTCGCGATCAAGCAGTTCTTCGACGAGTTCAAGGCCATGTACGTGAAGCCGGACAGCGCCGACGCGGCCGAGAAGGCCCTTGCGGCGGCGGTTGAGACCGCGAAGTGCAACGTCTGCCACGCCGGCACGAGCAAGAAGGAACGCAACGCCTACGGCGAGGCGCTCGCGGATCTCCTCGACAAGAAGGAGGACGCGAAGAACGTCGAAAAGATCAAGGCATCGCTCGAGAAGGTCGCAGGAATGCCGAGCGACGGAAAGAGCGGCCCGACCTTTGGCGCACTCATCAAGGAAGGCAAGCTCCCAGGGGGCGGCACGGGCCAGTGATCTTCTAGCAATCGGCAGCTTCCAGGGCGGCTTCGGCGAGAAACGCGTCGAAGCCGCCCTCGTTTTTTTTCCGGTCGGCGGCGAGTTTCATCGCGGCGTCGGCCGGGCAGAAGATCCGCACCCGTTTCACGACGTTGTCGAACTGCTCGTGCGCGAGTGCCCGGACGAGGGGAGAGACATCCTCGAGCCTGTGCCACGCCGGCCCGCCGGCGGCCTGCCGCTCCACGGGCAGTCGGAACTCGACCTCTCGGGCCACCGGCGGCGCGTCGATCACGACGAGATCGGGCTCGATCGCGACGCCGGCCCGTGACGAAAGGATCGAGGCCAGGCGGTGCGAGGCCTGCTCCATCGCGGCATAGGGCCTCCCGGAATACCGTCGATGCACGTCGGGCCGCTCGAGCGAGTCGAAGCTCGCGACCCGCTTCAAGAGCCCGCGACGATCGCCGAAGAGCCCCTCTGCGAGCGCCGCTCCCGGCGTGCCGTGTGACGCGGCGAGGATCCAGTCGATGAATTGGCGGTCGTCGAATCGCACGAACTGCTCCGGCGCGATGCGGTTCCGCACGAGCCAGACCGCCCGCTGCAGCATGGCGGTGGCCGCCCGCACGGTGTGGTGCCAGTAGACCTCGCTGAACATCACGGTTCGCGCCGTCACGAGCATCTCGGCCGCGGCTCGACCCTTCTCGCTGATGCCGAGCGACCGGCCGTCCGGCCCGACGCGAAGGCTCGACAGCAGTCGCTCCTCGTCGAAATGCCGACCGTAGGGCACTCCCGCGTGGAGGCTGTCGCGGGCGAGGTAGTCCATCTTGTCGACATCGACCGGCCCCGACAAAAGCGAGGAGAGAAGCAGCCCCGCCGGATCGTCCGCCTCGCCCCCGATGAGGCCGCTCACGCGGTCCGCCGAGACGTTCCACTCCCGCGAGAGCACGTCCGCCAGTTCCCCCTGCGTGACGAGGCCGTGAACGAGGGATTCGTGGGCCGGGAGGCCCTCGAGCCGCATGTCCTCGATCGGATGGCAGAAAGCCCAGTGGCCGATGTCGTGGACGAGAGCCGCGACGACGAATGCCTTCGCGTCCTCGGGGCTCACCCGGTCGCTGAATGCCTTCTCGTGGCGGAGCCGCCCGAGAAACTCCAATGCCAGCCGGAAGACGCCGAGCGAATGCTCGAACCGCGTGTGCACCGCGCCGGGGTAGACGAGCGACACGAGCCCGAGCTGGCTGATCCGCGAGAGCCGTCGCATCGCAGGGGTGTCGATGACCGCTCTCACCCGCCGCGTCAGCGGCACGGAAAGGTCGGGCGGGATGCGGACCGCGTGGGTTCCGGTCCTCAGCATCGCGATTTCGGGAAGGGCGTCGCCGATCGTCATGTCGTTGAGCCAGGAGGAATGAGATGGGGATCCGTCAAACCGGCGACAGCCCCGCGAGCCAGCGCAACGTCGCGGTGACGAGCACGTAAAAGCTGTAGTGGATGACGGCCGGCCCCCAGTCGAGTTCGAGCGAGGCGAGCGCCGCGACCGCCCCGGCTGCGAAGAAAAGGGGGGCGATGAAGACCCACTGGTACATCTCCGAGGTCGCTTCCGCGGGCATGAGTGACCGCACGCCCCACAAGAGCGAGTAGACGGCCGCGCACGCCGCGGCCCGCACGAGCAGCGACGAGCCCCGAAACGGCTCGAGGTCGCGGTCGCGCACCATCGCATACCCGACGATCGCGCACGCCAGGCCGATCGCTCCGGCGGCCGGTCCGAGCACGGCGACCGGCGGGCCTTCCGGGCCAAACACTTTGGCGGCGATCCACGCCGCGGCTGCCGTCGCCACGAATCCGGCCACCACAAGCACGATCCTGCCGACGGCGACGGGCATGTTGCGGCGCGGCAGCGGCCTGAGCGACACCTGAGGACCACCCTTCGCCTGGGCGACCGAGGTTTCCGGTTCGTGGATCACGACCGCCTGTTCGGCCTTCGGGATCGTGATCGGCTTCTTGCACTTCGGGCACGGTCCCGTTCGCCCGGCGTACTGATCGCTGACGGTGAATCTCGACTTGCAGCCGGTGCAGACGACGACGATCGGCATGGAGCACCCGGAAGTCCAGGAGGCGGCCGGACGGGCGTGGGGCACCTGCCCCCGGCGAGGAAACAGGCCGCCTCGGGATGGCGATCCCCGAAGAGGCGGTCTGGAAGTGTCGGCCGCACCGCCGCGTGCGTCAAGACGCCTGCCCGCAGGATAGACTAGGGGAATGTCCGACGAACCGACGAACATCATCCGCCGTTCGAAGCCCGCGTCCAGACCGGAGCCGCCGGTCGGGCCGCAGGTCGCCACCATCCGCTTTGCCTGCAGCAACGGCCACCCGATCACGGTGCCGGCAAAACTTGCCGGCAAGCGCGGGGCATGCTCGAAGTGTGGCGTCGCGGTCTTGATCCCGATGCAGTCCGAAGAGGCAGGGGCGGCGGAGGCGGTTTCGACGCCCGCTACGAGCCCGGCCGGTTCGGTCGGGGCTGACGAGGGCGTCCAGGAACCCGCTGCCGAAGCTGCCGGGGAAGCGACCCCCGATTTTTCCGGCATCGGCGACGTCGCTTCCGGCGCCCGCGACGAGGAGAGAGCGGCGGACGCCTTCGACGGCATCTCCGATGCGGTGTCGGAACCGGCACTACCCGCATTCGGCGGGATCGATCGCGGGTCCATGCCCGAGATGGACGGCATCGACAACCCGACCGCGGTGCTCGTCGCCAAGCTTTTCGGGGAGACGGAGCACGGCGGCGTCGTCGAACTCCATCTCAAGAGCGGTCAGATCGTGATGCCGCTGTTCTACGACTTCAACTGGTCTCGGGGCACTCACGGCGTCTTCGCGGCGGAGAACTCTTCCGACAAGACCATCACGCTCATGGCGGTGGCATGGGACAGCGTCGAGCAGGTGATCATCCGGAAGGTGAAGGGCCTCCCTGACGGGATGTTCGAGTGAGGGGCGATGTTCGCGTAAGGCGGCTTCGCCTCAGGTTTCGTCGTCGTCCTCGCTCAGGTCCCCCTCGGTGATCATCGTGAACCCCTTGCTGCCGAGGGTCTCGAGCCCCATCTCCGTGTTGTCGACCATGAGGGCGACGGCCGGCCGGCCGCGCGGGCGGGCGAGGATCGGGTAGGCCTGGATGATGTTCACCTCGGCCTGCAGGAGCGCCGTGCAGATCCTCAAAAGGGGCTGCCGGGTCATTGGAAGCTCGACACCGATCAGGTCGCTCTCGATGAGCGCGAGCCCCGCCCGCTCGAGGATCTCCCGGCCCTGTTCGGGGTGACTCAGCAGGAACCTCACGAAGGCACACTCGCCGGAGTCGTTGATCGAAAGAGCGACGATCCGCACCTTCGAACCCTCGAACCGGCGGACGACCTCGAGCAACTGGCCGACGCGATTCTCGAGGAACACGGTGAATTGCCGAAGCGTGGGCCAATTGCGGCCCCGGGCCGTGGCGTAGCCGATCGAGCCTCCCTCTGACGAATCGCCGATGCTCATGTGCCGCTCGATTTTCCGGTTGCCGGATCGTTCCAGGCTTGGCCGACCGCGTTCCACGGGGTACCGTCAGGCCGTGCGTCGAACTCCCCGCAAAGAATAGGGTCTCGCAAGCCGGCCATGCAACCACGATTCCACGACTTGGAGATTCGCGTCCGCTACCAGGAAACCGACCAGATGCGTCGCGTCTACCATGGCAATTACCTCGCTTATTTCGAGATGGGGCGGACCGAGATGCTGCGGGCGGCCGGGGGCAGCTATCGGGTGTTCGAAGAGGCGGGCCTCTTTCTCGTCGTGGCCGAGGCGAGCGTGCGGTATCTCAAGGCGGCCGAATACGACGACCTGATCGTGGTGCGAACCCACGTCGGGAAGATCCGGCTCGCGAGCGTCGAGCACACCTACGAGGTCTTTCGGGATGGAGTGCTCCTCGCAACGGGACAGACGCTGCTGGTGTGCGTGAACCGCCAGGGTGACGTCACGCGGCTGCCGGAGTGGCTCTTCGGCCCGAGACCGCCGCAGGCCCGTCGCGGTGGCGACGGGCCTGCGGGTGAGAGGCACGACCGATGACTGATGCCGACGGAGGCATTCGGAGGACGCCGTGTCGGACGGGGAAAAGTCGGCGTCGAACTACCGGCCGAGGAACGTCCGTCGGAGCCACTCGTTCTTCCGCCGCTCCATCTCGATGAGGGTGGCGATCGGGCCGCGGCGGGCGACGAGGTTCGAACCGCGGGTGTACTGGGCGGCCGAAGCGATCGAGCCGGCGGCGATGGCGAAGGAGGCGAGAAGGGCGACGACGAGGACCTTGCGGGCCATGGGAGGAATCTCCGGTGAGGGGGGAGGCGAAATGGGGAATCCATGACGCCGTGAAGGGTGATGTCGGCAGCGTCTCCGGCCGCTCCGAAAACATTTTTCCGCCGCCGGACTGTTTTTCCCGACCCGAACAATCCGCCCCGATCGGCTCCAAGGTGTCGCGGGAGTCGCCGCCGGACGGTGAGTGGGCGAAGAGGGGTTCGAACCCCCGACCCCCTCGGTGTAAACGAGGTGCTCTGACCAACTGAGCTATTCGCCCGCACGATCGGCGACGTCCCGGTCGCCGAATCCCATGGAGCATACCATGGCGGCGTCGTTCCCCGGGAATCAGCCGGAGGCCTTGGGCGGCGCCGCGATGCGGATCCCGAGCTCCACCAGCTGCTTCGGGTCGACCGTGCCCGGAGCGCCGGTCATCAGGTCGCTCGCACTCTGCGTCTTCGGGAAGGCGATCACGTCGCGGATGGAGTCCAGGTTCGCCATCAGCATCACCCACCGGTCGATGCCCAAGGCGATGCCGCCGTGCGGCGGAGCGCCGCTGCGGAGCGCGTCCAGCAGGAACCCGAATCGCTCCTTCGCCACCTCCGGGGAGATGCCGAGGAGCGAAAAGACCCGTTCCTGAACTCGGCTGTCGTGGATCCGGATCGTACCTCCGCCCGCCTCGGAACCGTTGATGACGAGATCGTAGGCCACCGCCCGGCAGCCGGCGGGATCGCTCTCCAGACGCTCGAGGTCCTGGGGGCGTGGCGCCGTGAAGGGGTGGTGCATCGAGGCCCACCCGCCGGTCTCGGAGTCCTTGGCGAACATCGGAAAGTCGACGACCCACGAGAAGTGCATCGTGCCGGGGTCGTAGAGCCCAAGCGTGGCACCGAGTCGCTTGCGGAGCGTGTGGAGCGCCTTGCAGGTGACGTCGAAGCTGTCGGCGACGATCAGTAGCAGGTCGCCCGGAGCGGCCGCCAGCCGATCGACGAGCCGCTCGCCGACGCCGTCGGCGAGGTTCTTCGCGACCGGCCCGGACAGCGAGCCGGCGGCGTCGAGTTTGAGCCAGACGAGTCCCTTGGCGCCGGCCTCGACGGCCACGTTCGTGAGGTCGTCGAGATCCTTCCGCGAAAACTTCTCCGCCACGCCCGGCACGCGGATGCCGCGGACCCTTCCGCCCGCCTCGACGGCGGAGCGGAAGACGCGGAACGAACTTTCCGCGGCGATCGCCGAGCAGTCGATGATCTCGAGCCCGAACCGGAGGTCGGGAGCGTCGTGGCCGAACCGCTCCATCGCCTCGTCCCAGGAGAGCCGCGGCAGCGGCGTGGCGACGTCGATCCCCAGGATCGCCTTCGCGGTCCTGGCGACGAGTCCGTCGATGACGCCCATCACGTCGTCCGCCTCGACGAACGACATCTCGAGGTCCAACTGCGTGAACTCGGGCTGTCGATCGGCGCGAAGGTCCTCGTCGCGGAAGCATCGCGCGACCTGCACGTAGCGGTCGAACCCCGCCATCATGAGCAGCTGCTTGTAGAGCTGGGGCGACTGCGGCAGCGCGTAGAAGCTGCCGTGCGCGAGGCGGCTGGGGACGAGGTAATCCCGCGCTCCCTCGGGAGTGCTTCGGCCGAGCATCGGAGTCTCCACCTCGACGAACCCCTGCTCGTCGAAGTAGTCCCGCATGAGCTTGACGATGCGGTGGCGAAGCAGAAGGTTCTCCTGCATCGCGGGCCTCCGGAGGTCGAGCCAGCGGTGCGCGAGCCGGATGTCCTCGCCCGGCAACTCGGTCGCTCCGGGCTGGAAGACGGGCGTCTCCGCCTCGCTCTGAACGTCGAGGGCCTCGCAGAGCAGTTCGACGCCGCCCGTCGGTAGCTTCGGGTTGAGCGTGCCCTCAGGTCGCCGGCTGACGACGCCCCGTGCGAGCACGACCCACTCCGGGCGGACCCGCTTCGCGGCGGCCAGCGTGGCGGAGGGGCTCTCGGGGCCGACGACGACCTGCGTGCGGCCGTAGCGGTCGCGAAGGTCGATGAAGATCACCCCCTTGTGGTCCCGGACCCGGTCGACCCAGCCGCCGAGGGTCGCCGTCGTCCCGGCATGCTCGTTTCGCAATTCGCCGCAGGTGTGTGTCCGAAGCACGATTCCAACCTTTCAGTTCCATCCAGAGAGACAACCATCCGCCGGCTAATCGTCCGGACAATCGTTCCCGCGTCAACCGCCTCAACCGATGCGGCCGAGCAGGATAAGCACCACGGCCGTCAGCATGCCGGCCGCCGCCACGGCGATCGCGGCGTAGAGCGGCGACGCGATCCCGAGCCCGGTCGATTCGCCCGCGAAGACCGCCGTGAGCGATACGGCGGCGAAGATCAGGGCGCACGCGAGGCAGATCCAGGCAAGAATCTTCTGCATGGCTCGTGCGGCTCCTTCGACTCAGCGTTCCGCACCGAACGCGAGTTCGAGCTGGGCCTGCTCCTCCTCCCCGTTGAGCTCCCGAAAGAGAAGGCTCGGCTGGATGTCCCGGTTGTGCTGGTACTTGTCGCTCGAATACTCGACGATGTCGCCCACGATCTGGTGGAAGAAGATCTGGCAGATCGAGACGCCGGGGTAGATCTTCACCGGCTGCACCGCGAACATCTCAAGGGTCCAGTAGCCGCAGAAGCCGACGTCGCCGAAGCCGGCCGTCACGTGCACGAACAGGCCCAGCCGCCCCACTGACGAGCGTCCCTCGATCATCGGCACGAAGTTGTGCGTTTCCGTCCGCTCGACCGTGCGGCCGAGGTAGAGCTGGTTGGGTGCGAGGACGAGCCCGTCCTCCGGAATCTTCACCCGCTCGACGCGATTGCTCTTTCGCATGTCGAGGACGACTTCCTCGTACACGAGCAGTTCGTCGTGCAGGGATAGGTTGTAGCTGTTGGGATTGAGATTCTTCTCGTCAAAGGGCGAGATGAAGATGTCTTTTCCCAGATGCCGCTTGATCTCGGTGCCGGAGAGGATCATGCGAGGCTCCTGCCAGACGTGTTCGAACCGTTCCCAAGTCTACCGGTGGAGAGTTTACGCTTTTGATCTCGATCCTGACACGTGCCCCCGTTTTCGTCGGTCATTCGGTCGCCGGTCGCTCGACGCCGACCTTCCGGCAGAGCCGCCCGAGGACGCACCGCCCGCAGTCCGGCCGTCGGGCTCGGCAGACGGCCCGGCCGTGCTCGATGAGCCAGTGGCTCCAGGCGATCCAGTGCCGCTTCGGAACCACCGCCACGAGTTCCCTCTCCGCCTTCACCGCTTCGCGGGTCGAGGTGAGCCCCAGTCGCCTCGAGATCCGTCCCACGTGGGTGTCCACGACGATGCCGTCGGCCCGCCCCATGGCCGTCCCGAGGACGACGTTGGCGGTCTTGCGGCCGACGCCGGGGAGCTTCACGAGATCCTCGAGCCGATCCGGAACCTCCCCGCCGTGCCGTGCGAGGATCGCCTCGGCGCAGCCCCGGATGTTCCTCGCCTTGGCCCGATAAAATCCAGTGCTACGGATCATTCGCTCGATCTCGCGGGGCGCGGCGGCCGCGAGCGATTCGGCGTCGGGCCAGCGTCGAAACAGAGGGCCCGTGACCTGGTTCACCCGTTTGTCGGTGCACTGGGCCGAGAGGATCGTGGCGATCACGAGTTGGAATGAATTCGAGAACACGAGCGAGCAGGCGGCGTCGGGATAGGCTGCGGCGAGCTTTTCGGCGATCCGGATGGCCCGACGGCGACCGTGGGCCAAAATCCGCTTTTCATCGGTCGTTTTCGCGGGCTTCGTGGTGTCGCGGGGTCGGTCGGTGGTACGCTTCATGAAACGGGAGCACGCATGCAAGAGTCGTCCGGCTACGATCCCCTCTACCTCCGGGGGATCGAGAAATTCAACGAATGCGATTATTACGAGAGCCACGAGATCTGGGAGGAACTCTGGACCGAATACCGCGGCGACTCGCGAAAGTTTTACCAGGGGCTCATCCAGGCGGCCGTGGCCCTCTATCATTTCGGAAACGGCAACATCCGCGGGGCGCGCAAACTCCACAAGAGCGTCCATGGCTACCTGGAACCCTATCAGCCGAAGCACCTCGGGCTCGATCTCGTGAAGTTTCTGGCAGAATTCGACCGGTGTCTCGCGGAGGTGGCCGCCAGCACCGACGAATACCCGTCCATCGAACTCGACCCGGAACTTCTTCCGGAAATCCACCTCGAACCCCCGGCGTGAACGGGCAGGAGCCACCGCCGACATCATGTCCGACGAGCCACTGGCCTTTTCGCCCGACCATTTCTCCGGCATCGCGAGGGTGTTTCCCCTGCCGAATCTCGTGATGTTCCCGCACGTCATGCAGCCGCTGCATATCTTCGAGCCGCGGTACAGGGCCATGCTCGAAGAGGCGGTTGAGGACGATCGTCTCATCGCCTTGGGCGTGCTCGCCCCTGGATGGGAGGCGCATTACGAGGGTCGCCCGCCGCTGCGTTCCACCGCCTGCCTCTGCCGTGTCGCGACGCACCAGCGGACCGACAAGGGAACCTACAACGTGCTCCTCCTCGGGGTGCGGCGGATCCGGCTCGTCCGCGAGCTCCCGCCGAAAAAGCTCTTCCGTCTCGTCGAGTCGGAGATCGTCGACGACGAGGAGCCTTCGGAGGTTCCCCAGGGCGACGTGATCCAGGTCCAGCAGCGACTCCTCGCGGCGTTCAAGAGCGTGCTTCCGAAGATCCCCGACGCGTTCGAGCAGTTGGACCAGCTGCTCGGCAACCAGATCACGCTCGGCATGCTCTCCGACATCGTGGCCTACACGATCGATCTCGATCTCGAGTGGAAGGTGCGGTTGCTCACGGAGTCCAACGTCCTGAAGCGTGCCTCCATGCTCCTCGACGCCATCGCCGGCAAGGCCATGCCATTTCGTGGCCGCACGTTCCCCCCTGAATTCAGCCTCAACTGACCGACCCGCGAATCCCGCCCGCCCCTTCAACCGCCATCGACGGACGAACGATGCCCCACGCCGACCCGACCGCCTCCCACGCCATCGACCATGCCCGGATCGAGCGGGCCGTCCGCGAAATTCTCCTGGCGGTCGGCGAGGATCCGGATCGGGAGGGGCTACGGGAAACTCCCGCCCGCGTCGCGCGGATGTACGCGGAGATGTTCTCCGGACTGAAGCAGGACCCTCGCCAGCACCTCCGCAAGGCGTTCATGGAGAAATATGACGAGATCGTTCTCGTCAGGGACATCGCGTTCAACAGCGTCTGCGAGCACCACCTTCTCCCGTTCATGGGCCGGGCCCACATCGCCTACCTGCCCGATGGCCGCGTTCTCGGCCTCTCGAAGCTCGCGCGTCTCGTCGAGGTCGTCTCGCACCGGCCGCAGGTCCAGGAGCGGCTGACGGAGACCATCGCCGACCTGCTCGTCGACGAGCTCGGCGCCAAGGGCGTGGCCGTCGTCGTGGAGGCGACGCACACCTGCATGACGATCCGCGGCGTCCGCAAGCCGGGCAGCGTCGCGGTCACCTCCGCGATGAAGGGCCTCTTCCGGTCGAACCTCTCGAGCCGCTCCGAGGTCATGACGCTCATCTACGGCAACCGTCGCGGTGAGTGCTGATGGGCGGCAGTTCGAGAGTGGCTCTCGCGGTCCGTTCTTTCGCGACGTGTTTTTCGGTCGGTCAAGCTTGCTGGGTTCGGGGCTGCCCGTATGCCACTCGCCGGACGCTCGCTTCAGGCATCCTGCCTTCCGCTCGCTCGGATGCAGACTTCGCTCCGCAATCCTTGCTTCGCTTGTCTGCATACGCCGCCTCGGGCATACGGACAGCCCCTCACGGTCCTCTCTTGGTGATGTGATGAGGCATTCGATCATCTCGTTGATGGCTTCTGCATGAATCTCCTGCTCGACTTTCTCTGCCGGTTCGCGTGGGGGCTCGCCTTCGGGCTCGTGGTCACGCCGGCCACGCTCGTGCCGGCGGGATTCTTTCGCGTGAACCTGCTCGTCGTGATGGGACTGTGCACGTTCGCGGCGCTCGTGGCGGGATCGTCCGATGCCGCTGGTGCCTGGATCGTCGCGGCGGCCGCGGCGGTCGTGGCGTGGATGGGGAGCGTCGCCTGGCTCGGCGAGAAACGTCGGGCGGGCATCGCGTTCGTCTTCGTCTGCGGTGGCATCACCGCCGGCATGACGGCGTGGCTCGCCGCGCGGAGCGGCGAACCCGGGGCGGTACGGGCGGTCGGGGCGATCGTTTCCGGACTCGTGACGGGGCTGACGGTCCACGCGATGCTCCTGGGCCACTGGTATCTCAACGCGCCGGGCATGCGGGTGGATGTGCTCCGCCGTGTCACCTGGATCGCCGTCGCAGCGGTGGCTGCGCAGATCCTCATCGCCGCGGCAGGTTCGCCGCGGCTCTTGCCGGTCGCCGCGGATCCCGCGAGCATCGCCATGATCGCCCTGCGGTGGCTCGCCGGGCTCGTGGGGCTGCCGATCCTGCTCCTGATGAGCCAGAAAACGCTCGAAATTCCCAACACGCAGAGCGCTACGGGTATCCTGTATGTGGCTTGCCTCGCCGCCATCACGGGCGAGCTCGCCGCCCAACTCCTCCAAACACGGACGCACTGGCCAGTCTGACCGGCGCCGATCGCGATGAAGATCACCTACGCCTGCCCCCGTTGCGGAGCCACGAACGCGGCCGAAGCGATCGAGTCGCGGTCATCGCTCGGGTGCGCCGCATGCGGCGGATCGGTTGCGATTCCGGCGGGCTTCCTGGAAGCCGGCCGAATCTGCCGCTGTGCCGTCTGCCCGAGCCGCGACCTGTTCGTGCGGAAGGATTTTCCGCAGCGGCTCGGGATCGCGATCGTCGTGGCGGGCTTCGCCGCCAGCTGCGTTGCCTGGGGCATGCGGGAGCTGGTCTGGACGTTCGCGATCCTCTTCACCACCGCCGCGCTCGACGTCGCGCTCTACCTCTTCATGCCGGAGTGCCTCACCTGCTACCGCTGCGCCGCCCGCTACCGTGGCCCGGGCGTGACGGAGCGGCACGGCCCGTTCGATCTCGAAACACACGAGCGTCACCGGCAGGCGACCGCGCGTCTCCGCGACGCGGCGCCGGCCGGCACCGCCGTCACGAACCGATGAGCCTGTCCGACCTCGACCTTGGCCGACTCGCGGAGGACCTTCGCGGCATCGTCGCCGGCGAGGTTCTCTGCGACCTGCCTTCCCGCGCGATCTACGCCACCGACGCGAGCCTGCTCGAACTGACGCCGTCGGCCGTCGTGCGGCCGCGGTCGACGGCCGACGTGGCCGCCACGGTCCGCTGGGCGGTCGAGCATGGATGCCCGGTACACGCCCGCGGTGCGGGCACCAGCCTCTGCGGCGGGCCGCTCGGTCCCGGAATCGTGCTCGATTTCTCCCGTTTCATGCGCCGGGTGGTGCTCGTCGGCCCCGACCGTGTGCGGGCGCAGGCCGGAGTCATCTGCGGGCAGCTCGCGCATCTGCTCGCCCGGTCGGGCCGGGCGATCGGCCCCGATCCGGCTGATCCGGCGGCCTCGACGCTTGGCGGCATGATCGGGCGTGACTCCTCCGGCAGCCGGTTTCCGAGGCATGGGGCGATGCGCGACTGGGTACAGTCGGTCGAGGTGGTGCTCGCGGACGGCTCGGTCCACGAGATCGGTCCGCCGGTGGCGTCTGCGGACGGTGTCGGCGGGAGGCTCGCCGAATTGAGGCAGGGGCTTGGGCGGCAACTCGAAGTTTCGGCGGCGGTCGTGAGGGCTTCGCAGCCCTCGGGGAGGCCGCTCCATGGTGGCTACCGACTGCACGACCTCGGCGATCCTTCCTCACCCGACCTCGTCAGGCTGATCTGCGGATCGGAAGGAACGCTCGGAATCGTGACCGAGGCCACCGTTCGCACCGAGCCCGTCGATACGACGAGCGAGGTGGCCCTCTTTCTCTTCGATTCGCTCGAGAAGGCCGCCGTCGCGGCGACGCTCCTCTCCGAGTACGGGCCCGCCGCCTGTGATCTTTTCGACAAGCGGCATCTCACGCTGGCCCGGAGCACGAGCGTCGCCTTTGACCTGATCATCCCGCGGGCCGCCGACGCCTGCCTTCTCGTGGAGTTCTCCGGCGTGGATGCGGAGGAGCGGCTCGACGCCGCGATCACGAGGATTCATTCGACCGAGCGGCTCTCGGACGAGGTTCGCCGCGCCGAGGATGCCGACGACGCGGCGATGTTCTGGTCGCTCGCGCGGAACGTCGTGGCGACGATGCATCGGTCTCGAAGCGGGCCTCCGGCCGTGCCATTCGTCGAGGACGTCTCGATCCCCCCGTCGCAGCTGCCGGAGTTTCTGCCGCGGTTGCAGGCGGCGATCAAGCTCGGCGGCGTGACGGCGATGCTCTACGCGCACGCCCTCCAGGGGGAGCTCCACGTGCGGCCCTTCATCGACCCGTCCGACCCCGCCGACCGGGAGCGTCTCGCCCGCTTCGCCGACGCCCTCTACGAGCAGGCCATGCTCTCTGGTGGCAGCTTCGGCGCCGAGCAGGGGCTGGGGCTCGCGCGGACCGGCTCGTTCGCCCGGAGCTTTCCCGCGCTGAGCGGCGTTTTCCGCGAGGTGAAGCGACTGTTCGATCCCGCCGGGATCCTGAATCCCGGCAAGGTCGTCGAACTCCAGTCGGAGCCGCCGACACCGCTCGGGGCGATCTCCCGGGGGATGCCGGCGCTCGAGGTGCTCGATCTCCAACTCCTGCACGGCGACCGCACGGTGGTCGCCGAGGCGTTCGCCTGCAACGGCTGCGGCTCCTGCCGCACGCAGTCGCCCGGAGTGCGGATGTGTCCGGTCTACCGCGCGGCCGCCTCGGAGGAGGCATCACCGCGGGCGAAGGCCGGGCTGCTTGCCGCCGTGCTCTCCGGCAGGCTCGACCGGAAGCAGCTCGAAGGTGACGACGCCCGGCGGATCGCCGACCTCTGCTTCAACTGCCACCAGTGCCGCGCCGACTGCGCCGCGAACGTCGACATCCCGGCGATCGTCATGGAGATCAAGGGGCGTCATGCCGCGGCCAACGGGCTCGGTTTCAGGAGATGGGCCCGGTCGCGGGTGGACCTGCTTTCTGCGATCGGCGGTCGGTTTCCCGCGATCGCGAATCGCTCCATCGCGAGCCCCCAGGCCCGCTGGGTGCTCGAGAAACTGCTCGGGATCGCACAGGGGCGGAAGCTGCCGCGGTTTGCCGGCAACGAGTTCCTCCGTTGGGCGGCCCGACGGGGCCTGACGCGGACGAGCCGGCACGGCGGCCCGCGCGTGCTCTACTTTCTCGACACCTACGCCAGGTGGCACGACCCGCTTTTGGGCCAGGCGTTCGTCGCTGTACTCGAGCACAACGGCATCGGCGTGTTCATCGATCCGAGGCAGGTGTCCTCCGGCATGCCGATGGTTTCGGAGGGGGATCTCGACGGGGCGAGGCGACTGGCCCGTCGGAACGTCCGGATCCTCTCCGAGGCGGTGCGGCAGGGCTATCGGATCGTGGCCACGGAGCCGTCGGCGGTCACCTGCATCACGCACGACTATCCGTTGCTCGTGGACGACGAGGAGACGAAGCGTGTGGCGGACGCCACCTGCGACGCCACCACCTTCCTCTGGGAGATGCATCGCGAGGGGCGGCTGCGACTCGATTTCGGCCCGGTGTTTGCGAGCGTCCTCTACCACACACCCTGTCACGTGCGGATGCGGAGCGGACGCAGCCCGTCGGAGCACCTGCTCGGTCTCGTGCCCGGGCTCTCGCTGAAGGCAGACGACCACGGCTGCAGCGGCATGGCGGGCACGTTCGGCCTCGCGCGTGAGCACTACCGGACGAGCCTCCGCGCCGGATTCCCGCTTGTCGCCGCGATGCGTGATTCGCGGATCGCCGCGGGAGCGACCGAGTGCACGGCCTGTCGCCTTCAGATGGAGCAGGGCACGACGAAGCCCTCGGTCCATCCGGTGAAGCTGCTCGCAAAGAGCTACGGCTGCCTCGACGGCGTCGGCGACCTGCTCGGGGCCACGAGCGGCCGGCTCGTCGTGAGCTGAACTAGCCATCGGAGTTATCGTGTTGGCGTCGTCGGCGGCTGGTACATTCGACGGTGTGAAGGATCCAGGAATACTTCGATGGTCGTCGTGAACCTGTTCGCCGGCATGGCCGAAACGGCCGGAACCCGTCGGCTCGACCTGGAATGGACGGGCGGTTCGGTCGCCGATCTCCGGCGGCGGATCGAGGAATGCATTCCGGCGGTAGCGGACCTGCTCGCCCGCAGCGCCGTCGCGGTGGGGAACAGTTACGCCGCCGACGCGGACCATGTTCCCGGAGACGCCGACGTGGCGATCATCCCGCCGGTGAGCGGAGGCTGACGCGAAAGCTCATGGACGCTCCAAGAAAAGGAGGGGTCTCAATCGTGCACGGAGCGATCGACCAGGCGGCGCTGCTGGCATCCGTGGCCGATCCCGACGTCGGCGCGACGGTGCTTTTTCTGGGCACGACTCGTCGGCATACGGGCGACGCCGTGACGGAGCGGTTGGAGTACGAGGCGCACGAGCCGATGGCGGTGTGCGAGCTCTCGCGGCTTCGGGATGCCGCCTTGGCGCGATTCGGCCTCGCCGGCTGCGGGATCGTTCATCGGCTCGGCGTGGTCGGGGTCGGGGAGGCGAGCGTCGCCGTGGCCACGGCGGCGGCCCACCGCCGCGAGGCCTTCGTCGCGGCCGAGTGGGTGATGGAGGAAATCAAGCGAAGCGTGCCGATCTGGAAGTGCGACGAGTCTGCCGCGGGCGGGCGGAGATGGGTGCATCCCGAGACCGCGTTCGACGGGGGGGCGTCATCATGACATCGTCCGCCGAAGCAAAGACGGGGCCACGCGGCGGCACGGCTCCTCGACTGATCGACGGTTTTGGCCGGCTCCACACCGATCTGCGGGTGAGCGTGACCGACCGCTGCAATCTCCGCTGCACCTACTGCATGCCGCTCGACGTCACGTTCAAGCCAAAGAGCGAACTCCTGTCGTTCGAGGAGATCGAACGGGTCGTGCGGATCGCCGTCGGTCTCGGGATCCGATCGGTCCGGCTCACCGGGGGCGAACCGCTCGTGCGGAAGGACCTCCACATCCTCGTGCGATCGCTCGCATCGATCGAGGGCCTCGAGGATCTCTCGCTCACGACGAACGGCCTGCTGCTCGCGGCCCAGGCCGGGAATCTCGCGAGGGCCGGGCTCACGAGGCTCAACGTGAGCCTCGACAGCCTGCGAGAAGAGGTGTTCGAGTCGATCGCCCGCACCCGTGGGCTCGCGGAAGTGCTCGAGGGGCTTTCCGCCGCCAAGCGGGCCGACTTCAGATCGATCCGGATCAACGCCGTCTCGCTCCGCGGTCTCTCCGAGCCGGAGATCATTCCGCTGGCGGAGTTTTGCCGCGGCGAGGGCTTCCACCTGCGATTCATCGAGTTCATGCCGCTCGACGCAGAGCGGGCCTGGTCCGACGTGCGGGTGCTCACCGGCGAGGAGGTGAGGCGGATCCTCGAATCGCGGTTTGGGCCGCTCGAGCCGGTGCGGTCGACCGATCCTGGGCAGCCCGCCGTCGATTACCGGTATGCCGACGGCTGGCCGGATGGTAATGGCGGCCTTGTCGGCTTCATCGACCCGGTGTCGCGGCCGTTCTGTGACCGCTGCGACCGGCTGCGGCTCACGGCCGACGGGCAGTTTCGCAACTGCCTGTTTTCCACGACCGAGTGGGACGCGCGGGCCGTGCTCCGATCGGGCGGCGATGAAGCCGAGATCGCGAGGCTGCTTTTGGAATGCGTCGCAGCGAAGCGGGCGGCGCACGGCATCGGTTCGCCGGAGTTCGAGCGACCGGCGCGGTCGATGTACCAGATCGGAGGGTGAATGGACCGGTCAGATTCATCTCCTCGGCGAAGGTATCTCGACAATGCGGCGACGAGTTGGCCGAAGCCCGAGTGCGTCTGGGACGCCTGGGAGCGGGCGGCGAGGGACAACGGCGTAGCGCCGGGCCGCGGCGGATACCGCGAGGCGATCGACGCGGATCGGCTCCGCCACGAGGCCCGTCTCGCAGCGGCGAGGCTCGTCGGCTGCCGGGATATCACGCGAATCGCGCTGCCGGCGGCCGCGACGCTCGGCCTCAACATGGCGATCCACGGGCTCGTCGAATCGGGCGACCACGTCATCGCCACCGCGGCCGACCACAACGCGACGCTCCGGCCGCTGAACGCCCTCGCGGCTTCCGGCACGATCCGGCTTTCCATCGTTCCCTGCGACGGCATGGGACGGGTCGATCCGGCGGCGATCCGAGCGGCCGTGGCGAGCGACACCCGGTGGGTCGTGATCTCCCACGCCTCGAACGTGACGGGAGCCGTGCAGGACGTCGCGGCGATCGCGGCGATCGCGAGAGCTGCGGGAGCGGGCGTGATCCTCGATGCATCGCAGACGCTGGGTTTTCTGCCCATCGACGTCGACGCGCTCGGCGTTTCCTGTCTTGTGGCTCCGGCCCACAAGTGGCTCCTCGGCATGCCGGGCTTGGCCATTCTGTTCGTGCGAGCAGGGGTCGAGCCAAGGACCATCATCCAGGGCGGAACGGGCACAGCGAGCGAGAGCCTCGAAATGCCGCAAAGCGTCTGCGACCGCTTCGAGGCCGGCACCCCGGACCTGCCGGCCCTGGCCGCCTTCACGGCGGCGGCGAGATGGAGGGAGCAGGAAGGCGGCTTGACGACGAGGCCGTGTCGATCGCTCGCCGACGGCCTCGCGGAGTCGCTCGCGCGGCTGCCGGGTGTTCGGGTCGTCGCGGCAGAGGCCGGCCCGCCGATTGTGAGTTTCACGCTGACGGGCTATGCTCCTGCGGAAGTCGCGGCGGCTGTTGAGCAGTTGGCCGGCGTGCAGGTGCGGTCGGGGTTCCACTGTGCCGCGCTCGTGCATGCCGGACTCGGCACTCCCGAGGGTACGGTGCGGGCGAGCGTAGGTGCCTTCAACACCGCCGAAGACTGCGATGCGCTGGTCGGCGCCGTGGCCCGGCTTGCGTCGGCGCTCGGCTGATGGAAGGACCATCGTTGTTTCACGGCGATCGGCGGCGACAGGGCGAAGGAGACGGCGTCATGGCAGGAGCGGGCGAAACGTCATCGGAGAGCGAGTCGGGAACGGCCGAGAACGCCGTCTGGTATGCCGGGGGCCTGCGATTCCAGTGCACGCAGTGTGGCGACTGCTGCTCAGGTAGCGAAGGCTATGTCTGGGTGAACCAGGCGGAGATCGACGCGATGGCTGAGCGAATAGGCATCTCCTCGGCCGATTTCGAAGCGGCCCATGTGAAGCGGGTCGGCGTCCGGCGGTCGCTCAAGGAGCGGCCCAACGGCGACTGCGTGCTGCTCGACGAGAAGACCAGGAAGTGCACCGCCTATGACGAGCGGCCGAGGCAGTGCCGCACCTGGCCGTTCTGGGATTCGAACCTGCGGTCGCCGGCATCGTGGGCCGAGGCCGCCGAAGCCTGTCCCGGCTGCAACAAGGGGCAGATCGTGCCGCTCGAGTCGATCGTCGAGCAGGCCGCCAAGATTCGGATCTGAAGCTCGGCTGGCTGAAGCTCGGCTAGCTGACTGTGGAAAAGCCCTTGGTCTCCTCAATGAGACCCAGCAGGCCGTTTTCCACGGCCTGCTAGAGAATGCCGCCGTGGGTGCGGTACGGCGTCATGTGGGAGGGCTGATCGAGGAACCAGATGCGCTCCCACTCGTCGGTGATAGCACGCAGGTCTTCAGACGTGTAGATGAGTTCCTGCGCCCGGCGGATTGGGTCGCCGGAGTAGAGCGGAATGAGGCAGCCGGAAGACGAGGACAGCACGGTTGCCGCGGCGACCATCCAGGCTGCCGTTCGAGTCGGTCCAGACCGCATCGTGACTCCTCCTTGATCGAAGCCGGGGGTGAATACCAAATCCCCGTCCTACGAATCGACTCCGTTCGATCCCATTCAGCCTGGTTCCCGTCATGGGGGCCGAACACGTATTGCCTGACGCGTATTGCCTAAAATGCCTCGTCGGCTTCCGTCGCATCGCCGGCGCCAGCACCGTTGAACGAGCGAACCTTGGCCTCCATCTCCTTGCCAGCCTTGAATATCACGACGTTTCTCGCCTCGACGGGCACCTTCTCCCCCGTGCGGGGGTTTCTGGCCATTCTTGGCTCCCGTCGTCTGATCTGGAAAACACCGAAGTTTCGCAGTTCCACCCGACCATCTCTTACGAGCGTTTCGACCAGGGCGTCGAAGGTCGTTTGCACCAGTTCCTTCGTGCGCAGCCTGGGAAGTCCGATCTGCTCCGAGATGTTATTTACTATGTCTTTTTTGGTCACGTCCCCGGCCTCCGCTCGCGACGAAGCGAGTCGGAAGCCTAGTCGTGGCAAGGGTTAAAGTCAACGAACGGCGGGCCGAACGGCCCAAGCCGGCCGGCCCGTTGGGGAAGATCGGTTGTCGGGGCCTCAAACTTGATCCATTTGTCACGATCCGCAGGACCGGTTCGCTCCGCCATCCGCCAGGCTCCCTTGGGGGTTTACTGAAACCCACTACACTCGCCTGATATCCGAAACGCCCCGTTCTCCCGACATGTCCTCGACTGTTCCAACGCCAGGCCAACTCCGGCACTCCGGGCACCCCGACACTCCCGTGATCGACCTTGCGGTCGACCTCGGCCGGCTGCGGCTTCCCAATCCCGTGATGGTCGCATCCGGGACGTTCGGATACGGCAAGGAGATGGCTGGATTCGTGCCGGTGGAGCGGATCGGTGGCGTCGTGCCCAAGACGATCACGCCTCTTCCAAGAAAGGGAAACCGACCTTGGAGGACGGTCGAGACCTCGGCAGGTCTCCTCAACTCGATCGGGCTCGACAACGACGGCGTCGAGGCGTTCGTCGAGAAGCAGTTGCCCTGGCTCGCCGCCTGCGGGGCACCGGTGGTCGTGAGCATCGCGGGGGCGAATCGAGACGAATTCGTCGCCCTCGCCTCTCGGCTCGACGGTGTGCCCGGTATCGCGGCGCTCGAACTCAACATCAGCTGCCCGAACGTGAGCCATGGCGTCGACCTCGGCACCGACCCCGGGGCCTGCCGCAGCGTCGTGGCCGGAGTCCGCAACGCGACGTCGCTGCCGATCCTCGCGAAGCTCACGCCGAACGTCACCGACATCGTCTCCGTGGCCCGCGGCGCGGCCGACGGCGGTGCCGATGGCGTCACCCTCGTGAACACCTGCCTGGGCATCGTCGTCGATTGGCGGCGGCGCAGGCCGCTGCTGGGCAACGGTCTCGGGGGGTTGAGCGGTCCGGCGATCAAGCCGATCGCGCTGCGGTGCGTGCACCAGGTTCGCCAGAAACTCGACATCCCGATCGTTGGCGTCGGAGGCATCATGACGATCGACGACGTCATGGAGTTCCTTGTGACTGGCGCCTCGGCCGTGCAGATCGGCACGGCTAATTTCGCCGACCCGACCGCCGCGGCCAAACTGCTCGACGCCCTGCCGGCGGCGGTGATCGAGGCGGGGGGCGTGGCCGTTCGGGATGTCGTCGGCACGCTGCGGCTCGAGGGGCGGCCGGGGACGTGCGGCGGGGAAAATCGGCGAGGGGACGAGACACCATGAGCGGTTGCTACGACTCCGAAACAGTGCCGGCCGTCCGTCGGCCCCGGATCCTCTCCGGGATCCAGCCGACGGGCCGGTTCCACTGGGGCAACTATTTCGGTGCGATCAGACAGTACATCGAACTGCAGACGACTGGCGACGCTTTCTACTTCATCGCTGATCTGCACGCGCTCACGACGGTCCGCGAGCCGTCGAGGCTACGGGAACTCGTCCGGGATGCCGCGATCGACCTTTTGGCGCTCGGGCTCGACCCGGCCCACGCGACGCTTTTCGTGCAGTCGGACGTGCCGGAGGTGACGGAGTTGACGTGGCTGCTGCTTACCGTGACGCCGATGGGTCTGCTCGAGCGGTGCCACGCCTACAAGGAGAAAAAGACAAAGGGGCTTTCGGCCGATGCGGGGCTCTTTACCTATCCCGTGCTCATGGCGGCCGACATTCTCGCCTACGACGCGACGACCGTTCCGGTGGGCGAGGACCAGGTGCAGCACATCGAGGTCTGCCGCGATCTCGCCGGCACGTTCAACCATCACTACGGCGACGTGTTCGTGCTGCCGAAGGCGAGGGTGCTCGACGGATCGGCGAAGGTGCCCGGCATCGACGGTCAAAAGATGAGCAAGAGCTACGAAAACACGCTCGATCTCTTCGAGACGCCGGCCGCGCAGAAGAAGAAGATCATGCGGATCACGACCGACTCGCGGCCGATGGAGGAGCCCAAGGATCCCGAAACGGACCACCTCTTCTCCCTCTACCGGCTCATGGCCACGTCCGAGGAGACGGCGGCCATGGCCGAGCTCTACCGTCGCGGTGGCTTCGGCTACGGCGAGGTGAAGAAGGCGGTTGCGGCCGCGGCGGAGCGGTTCTTCGCCGACGCGAGGGCGCGGCGGGAGGCGATTGCTGCCGATGACGGCCTCGTGGAGAAGGTTCTCGCCGACGGAGCCGATCGGGCACGGTCGCAGGCGTCGCGGGTGCTCGATCGGGCCAAGCGGGCTTGTGGCCTGTCGTTACGGAAAGCGGGGCGGGCATGAAGATCCTGGGAGTCGGCACCGACATCACCGAATGCCTCCGCATCGCGCAGATGATCGAGCGGCACGGTGAACTGTTCATCGGTCGCGTCTACACGCCCCACGAGATCGAATACTGCCGCAGCCGTCGGATGGCGACCCAGCACTTCGCCGGCCGCTGGGCCGCGAAGGAGGCCGTGCTCAAGGCCCTCGGCACGGGCTGGCGGCGGGGCATCAGCTGGCGGGACGTCGAGATACGGAACCTGCCTAGCGGCCAGCCGGTCGCGATCCTCCGTGGCGGTACGGCCGAGATCGCGGCGGAGCGGGGGATCCGCTGCGTCTTCGTGAGCATCTCCCACTGCCGCACCAACGCAACGGCCTACGCCGTCGCCGTCGACGAGCCGCCCGGGGGTGAGCGGGAGGAGTGAGGGATGGATCCGCGACGATCGGCGTCATGCCTTGGCCTGCCTTGGAAATCCTGATCCAGTAGATATGAAGGTCTACTGCCCTGAGTGACCGGGTTGGATTTCTTGTACCAGGGGATATGAGGAGTCAGGAACAGGGTTGACCAAGGCAACCAGCGTGTGCGGCTGGAGCCAAGGCGGA
>CAZPEM010000012.1:25024-37673 GCA_964585575.1 uncultured Chitinophagaceae bacterium | reverse complement strand
CTGAGCGGCACCACGGTCCCACGGAAGCCCGAGCCGCGAGTTGCCCGCAGAACAATGTCAACTGCTTGATGCTCCCGGTAGTATGAAAAACGTATGCTTGGTCCATCGGTGACTGTCAAGGCAGAGGACGGTCAACGGCCGTCGGGCCACAGCAGGTCTGACGTGCGCCGGGGTGTTGGGCTCCGTCAGCGGACGTATACTGATACTGATGCCGTTGCGGCGAATTCACCGGGGTCGCGTCTTCCATGCGATGGTACGTTTCTTCGCTTCTGGCCGGCGGGCTGATCTTCGGGATCGGGGGGTTGCCGTGCCTGACGTGGCAGCCGGCGGCGGCCCGGGAGCCGATTCCCGCCGCGGCCGCCCTTGCCGCGGCGGAGGCACGCGTCCGGGAGACCCACGAGGACGACTTCAGGGCCGGTGAAACGGATCCAAAGCCGTTGGTCCAAAAACTCCTCGCGGCCGCCGAACAGAGCGATGATCCGGCATTCGACTACGCGCTGCTTCTCGAGGCCGAGAAGGCCGCGGTCGCCGCTGGTGCGGTCGGTCTGGCGATGGACGCGGTCGATGCCCGGGCGGAACAGTTCGATATCGACCGCCTCCAGGCCCGGGTGGAACGGGTGGCGGACTGCCTCACGCCCAAAGCCCGTACCGACGTCGGCCGGCTGAAGGCCCTCTGGGAGTATGCGATCGAGAATGCCGAGAACAGCCTGGCCGATGAGTCCTTGCCAACGGCGAAAAAGGCGGCGGAGACGGCGGGCCAGATCGCCAAGGCGCTCCTCGCGGCGGGTAGGGCCCGGAAGGACGAGTCGCTCGTCGCGGACAGCGTGGAGAAGCAGACCTATGCCCAGAGCCTCGGCAAGTCGATCGGCAGGCGGTCCGTCCTGCTCGCCGATTACCGCAAGGCGGTGGAGACACTCGCGAGCGATGCGGACGACCCGAAGGCCAACGGAATCGTCGGCCGCTATTTGTGCTTCGAGAAAAACGCCTGGTCAGAGGGCCTGCCGGCGCTGGCCAAAGGCGACCAGGAGAATCTGGCCGCGGCAGCGGCCGCCGAGGTCGCGATGTCTTCAAAGAAAGAGGAGCGGCCGGCTTCCGAGGAGATGCTCGCCGTCGCCGACGCGTGGTGGCATGCGTCGGAGGCTGGGCCGGCGAGGCGGCACGCCGCCTCGCTCTACGAACGCGTGCTGCCCGACATCGGCGACCCCGACAAACTGGCGACCGTGACCAAGCGGATTGCGGTCGCAAGACCCGACACCGAACGCCCGCGGCGGCCCGCGAAGGGTCCCGTGGTCGCGAAGAAGCCGGGCGGCGGCCGACGGCCCGCGGCCCTCGACGTGCCCGCCTCGGCCTTGCTTCCGGTACCGGCCGACATCTCCGAAAAACTCGTGCCGCTGCTGCCCGCGGAGGATGAGGTGATGAAGCTGAAAAACCATCTCAACGTCGCGGACGAGGATCTCACGGGCTTGCGGGTTGAAATGTGGCGACGGATCCACTCGGGATTCGGCGTCGAGAAGTGGACGCAGGGCGACCTGATGTACCTCATCGAATTGAACGACACGATCGGAACGGTTCTTGGGCGGTACGACTGGCGGTCGGCCGCCGGACGATACGTCGGCGGCAGCGGCGAGGCCAAGGCTCGCAGCGACTGCTCGACCGCGATGGGCATGGCCTGGCTGCTCGGATCGAAGAACGAGGAGGAATTCATCCGCCGCGCCCGGGCGTTGCCGGCCGGCGTTCTGGATCCGCAATGCGTCGGGCAGTACCTGACCGAGAGCGACGTCAAGCGGTGGCTCGTCGGACTGGGAGAGGACTACGGCACGATCCCGCGAAAGGCACTCGCGATCGACACCCTCATCGAGGCGGGCTTCGCGACCCCCGGGGTCGTTCGCTACCGCGAGGAACTGGGGCAGGCCATGGCCAAGGGCAATCGCTGACCCGCATTCCCGTCAGGTCGCCGGGGCGGCCCGCGGTCAGATCGCCTCGCTGCCCCGCTCGCCGGTGCGGATGCGGACGCACTCGTCCATCGGCAGCACGAAGATCTTGCCGTCGCCGATCTCGCCCCGCTCGCCCGTGCGGCCCCCCTTGAGGATCGCCTGGATCGTCGGCTCGACGAACTCGTCGTTCACGGCGATCTGAAGCTGCACCTTCCGCAGGAGGTTCACCGAGATCTCGTGGCCCCGGTAGACCTCGGCATGGCCCCGCTGGCGGCCGAAGCCCTGCACGTCCATCACGGTGAGGCGGAAGACCTCCACCTCCGTCAGGGCCTGCTTCACGGCCTCGAGCTTGGCCGGCTGGATGATCGCGATGATGAGCTTCAAGGGCGAGGCCTCCGCGGGAGATTGTTACCCGCGGAGGCTTCACGCCACAAGCTTGAGCCGCCTTCGATCGGGATGACAGCCGGAAAATGCCCCGGCCTGGGTGGGCTAGGCGGAGTGCCCACCCAGACCATTGGGGCATCCTTCTGGATCGTGATTACTCGTTCCGCACGAGCACGAAGCCGTGGTAGGCCTCGTTGCCGTGCTCGCCGATGTCGAGGCCTTCGATCTCCTCGGCGGCCGAGACCCGCAGGCCGACGGTCGCCTTGATCAGCATCCAAACGACCGCCGACACCGGCACGACGTAGGCACCGACCGCGAGCACGCCGACCAGCTGGGCGATGAGCTGCTTCGTGCCGCCGCCGAAGAAGAGCCCGGCCGCGGGACCACCCGCAGCCGCCGAGCCCATGGGCGTGTTCACGACGGTGCCGGTGAGATCGGCCGTCGTGAAGAGTCCCACGCAGAGCGTGCCGAAGATGCCGCAGACCAGGTGCACCGACGTCGCCCCCACCGGGTCATCGACGCCGATCCGGTCGAAGGCGAGCACTGACAGCACGACGAGGACGCCGGCGATCGCTCCGATGATGAGCGAGCAGGGCGTATTCGTGTAGGCGGCGCTCGCGGTGATGCCCACGAGGCCCGCCAGGCAGCCGTTGAGCGTCATGCCGATGTCCGGCTTGCCGAGCAGCAGCCAGGCCGTGAGCGTCGCGGTGAGCGTCGCGGCCGCGGCGGCAGCGTTGGTATTGACGGCGACCTGGGCCGCGAGGGCCCCGCCGTCGGCCGCCACGCTGAAGGTGCTCCCCGGATTGAATCCAAACCAGCCGAACCAGAGCACGAGGCAGCCGATGAACGCGGCCGTCATGTTGTGGCCGGGAAGGGCCTGGACGCGTCCGCCCGGACCGTACTTGCCGATTCGCGGACCGAGGATGATCGCTCCCGTGAGAGCCGCCCAGCCTCCGACGGAGTGCACCGCGGTGCAGCCGGCGAAGTCCCAGAAATTCCAGTCCTTCGCGAGCCATCCGAAGCCCCAGATCCAGTGGCCGGTGACCGGGTAGATCGCGAGGGCCATGACGAAGCTGAAGATGATGAAGGAGTGGTACTTGATCCGTTCGGCCACGGCGCCCGACACGATCGTCGCGGCGGTTCCGGCGAACACCAACTGGAAGAAGAACTTCACCGCGAGCGGCACGCTCGCCCAACTGATCGCTCCGTAGACACCCTTGTACTGGTCGCCGACGGCCGGACTGTTGTCGAACTTCGGATCGAACCCGCCCACCATCCACGTTCCGGAATTGCCGATGAACGCCCCGTCACCGGAACCGAACATGAGGTCCCAGCCGATCAGGTAAAAGCCAATGACCGTCGCCGCGAAGACGACGAAATTCTTCGAAAGAATGTTGACGCAGTTCTTCGCCCGGGCGAATCCCGACTCGACACAGCCAAACCCGAGGTTCATGAAGAAGACGAGCATGCCGCAGACGAGCACCCAGACGGTGTCGGCGGCGACCCAGAGCTTCGGAACGATTTCCTCGGTTGTGGGAGGAGCGGGCGGCGTAGCCGCCGCATCAGCCGGGGCCGCATCGGCCGGCGCGTCATCGGCCATGACCGAGCCCCCGGAAAACGTGCCTCCGGAAAACACCACCACGGCCACCGCGAGGCAGGCGGACAGGAAACTCCGCCAGAGCGAGGGAAAAGGAAGACACGCCTCCGAACCAATCAACGACATACTCCGCATACGTGCGACTCCAATCAGCCAGAAGGGACGAGAAAATCAGGCGCCTCCGCAGCACCTGCTCCTGACGATGGCTTGCCCATGAGCCAGGACCGAATAAGTCGATGGCAAACCACGTGCCAAACACCACGCAGCCCCGTCTCCTCGCAGCCTCGAGCCACGCCGGAGGCCCGCTTCAAAACCCGATTTTTCCCGAAAAAACAGGTTCTTTGAGGAAATTTCACGGGATCAAAAACTTGAGCCGCTCGCCCGACCGCGATTCCCCTGCCTGCCGGTTTTCGGAGCAGTTGGTGTCGTGAAACCAAGCAGCCCGTTTGGACTGCTTCCTTGGCCTGCTTCCGACGACGGCCCGTATGCTGTGAGGCTTTGCCCGGGTGCTCCATGCCGTTCCACCGCCTTCCAACGCCCCGTGGCCTCGACCGCCAGGCCCTCGTCGCGATGATCCGAGCAGCCTTGCCGGATTCGCCCGGGGACCCCTCGGGCGATGGCGGATTGGTCGGTGGAAGGTCCGTGGCCGTCGCCCGACTCGCGACGATCGACCCCGCCGCCTACGGCCGGTCGCGAAACTTCCTCGACGGTGCCGTCACGGGGCTCTCCCCGTGGATCCGTCATGGCGTTCTGTCGCTCGCAGAGGTCCGCGATCACGCCCTCGCGCAGGTCGGGCGGCCGGAAGACGCCGAAAAGCTCGTTTCCGAACTCGGCTGGCGGGACTACTGGCGACGGGTCCATGCCCGGCTCGGCGAATCCATCTCACGAGATCTCGAGCCGCCGGCCGCGCGGCCCCGCAGGCCGCCGATCGATCGCATGCCAGCCGACGTGCTCTCGGCATCGACCGGCATGCCCTGCATCGACGCCTTCATCCGCCAGCTCCACGAGACCGGCTGGCTTCACAACCACGCCCGCATGTGGCTGGCCTCGTGGTTCGTGCACGTGCGGGGCGTGCGATGGCAGGTGGGCGCCGACTGGTTCCTCGAGCACCTCCTCGATGGCGATCCCGCGAGCAACCATCTCTCCTGGCAGTGGGTCGCCGGCACGTTCTCCGCCAAGCCCTACCTCTTCAACCGCGAGAACCTCGAGCGGTACTCGGCCGGCGCGTATTGCCGCACATGCCCGCTGCTCGGCCGCTGCGACGTCGAGGGAAGCTACGAGGATCTCGCGGCGAAGCTCTTTGATCCCACGCCCGCAGCCGAGGCCCGTCCTTCGCTGAAAATCCCCGCCGCACCGGCGTGGCACGTCGCCTCTCCTGCTCCTGCCGACGCCCCCCCGCTCGTCTGGCTCACGCTCGATTCCGCGAGCGACGCGAGCCCTGCCGCCACGGCGTTTCCGGATGCGCCGCGACTTTTCGTGCTCGACCCCGCGTGGCTCGAGGCCGAGAGGCCGACGCTCAAGCGGCTCGTGTTCCTCTTCGAGTGCCTCGCGGAGATCCCGAACCTCTCGGTCGTGGTTGGCGACCCCGGCGAGGCGGTGGTGGCCGAAGCCGGTTCGGTGGGAGCGGGCCGCGTCGCGGTCGCCGACACGCCCTGCCCCCTGACCCGCAGGCAGGCCGACCGAATCGGCCGGAACATCCACGTCGAGATCGTGCCATGGCCCCGTTTCTGCGACGACCGCAGGGTCGACGACCTCACCCGCTTCTCACGGTACTGGCGGAGGGTCGAAAAGTCGGCGATGACACCGGGGCACGGACGGGCCGGTCCGACGGAATGAACTCGGCCTGCGAATGCAACGCCAGCATCCCGTCATCTGCGGGGTGCGGAAACTCGATCGAGGCGGCATGGAGGAGCATGCGGCCCGCCGAATGCCGCCGCGGGCGGCCGTAGAGCGGATCGCCGACAATCGGCGTGCCGAGCCAGGCGAGATGCACCCGCAGCTGGTGCGACCGACCCGTCACGGGCTCGAGCTCCAGCAGGCTCGTCACGGCTCCATCCCGCGGTCCATCGATGACGCGTGTTTCGAGCAGCCGCCACCGTGTCGTCGCCCGCACACCCATCACCGCATCGACCCTTTGTCGCGGCGGGGAGACGGGATCGGGTGCGAGCGGCAGATGGAGGATTCCCGCATCGGCCGGCGGCCGTCCCTCCACGACCGCGAGGTATCGTTTTCGAACGATCCGCAATTCAAAACCGCGGGCGAGCCGACGCCTCGACTCGGCTGAACGGGCGACGACGAGCAGTCCGGACGTGTCGCGATCGAGTCGGTGAGCGGCCTCGAAAAAACCTCCCGGATCGCCTTCGCGAAGCCGCTCGATCACGCTCGGCGGGTCGCGGTCGGTTCTCGCGGGCACGCTCGGCATGCCGGCAGGTTTCTCGACGACGAGGAGCCACTCGTCGGCATGGACGATCCGCAACGCCGCCATGGCAGGGCCGTTCAGAGCATCCCGAGCGTTTCCACCCATCGGCAGATCGTCTCGTAGGGAATCGGATCCGCGAGGTGCTTCGGGAGCGTCCCGACCGGTATGCCGGACTTTTCGAGCTTCGCCACGTCGGCCTCGAACCGCCTTCTCGCGGAGTCGGCGTCGACGGCATCGGGGGAGGGCCTCGCAAGCACGACCGACAGCGGCCGCCCGGGATCGGCCGCGGGGATCGTGGCCCGGGCCGGCAGGCCGGCGTCGAGAATCGCGACCCCCCGCACCGCGTTGCCGAGCGACTCCGCCACCGTCCAGGCGAAGCTTCCTCCGGCCTGCATGCCGGCGACCGCGATGCGACTGCGATCGACGGGCCGTCGGCCGGCGAGCGTCTGGACCGCCTTGGCGATGCCCGGCACGTCGTCGTTCGTCCACCGCACCGGGTTCGAGGATGACGGCAGAAGGATCGCGACCATGGAGGCGTCGGCCGCCTCCTGCCAGCGGGCCGCGGCCGCTTCCCGATCCTTTCGCTGTGCGCCGAGAAAGACGAGCACGCCGATCGGTCGATTGCCGCCGCCGCGGGGCAGCACGACGATCGGGGGGGCGGCCACATCCGCCCCGCCAAGCCGCTCGACGCGGCCCCCCTTCTCGTCGCCCCCCTCACCCTTCTTCTCGGCACCGTCGGTTTCCGCATCGGCCTCCGGCTTGGCGATGGCGAGGGTATCCGGGGGAAATCCCGTGGGAAACGCGGCCGCGGTGAGTTCGATGGTCCGCTCGCTTCCGCCGCGATCGATCACGATTCGGAACCTGCTGCCGATCTCGTTGCCCGCGACGAGGCCGAAGAACGCCTTGGAATCCGCCTTCACGGCCGCCTCGTCCGCTTTGGCCGGACCACCGTCGTCAGCGATCGAGAGGATGCGATCTCCCGGCAGAATCCCAGCCTTCGCCGCCGGTCCATCCGGCCAAACCCACCGCACGACGGCCGCACCGTCGCCGGAAGTCTTCTCCGCGATCCGGTCGAGGCCGATTCCCAGGCATGGCCGGCGATACGGCGGCATCTCTCCGGCGAGCGTGATCTCCTTTTCGAGCCGCTGTTCGCCGTCGCGTCCCTTCCTCACGACCGCGAGCTGGAGCGAGTCGCCCGCCGAGAGGCCGCCGAGCACGTGCCTCAGCTCGGCGATCCGCGTCACGTCGCGGCCATTGGCGGCCACGATCCGGTCACCCGTGCGGAGGCCCGCCTTCGCCGCGGGGGCCCCGGCCCGCGCGGTGGCGATGACCGGCGGCTGGGAAAAGAGGTCCCGCGACGTGTACGTGATGCCGAGCAGCCCCGGCAGGATGGTCTTCCCCGCCTGGAGAGTCGGCAGTCGCTTCAACACATCCTCCAGCGGAACGGCGAAGCCGATCCCCGAATCGTACAGTTCCGTGCCGACGTTCATGCCCGCCGTGTCGGCCGGAATCGGCGCGAGCACCCCGATCACGCGACCGTGGATGTCGACGAGCGGGCCGCCGTAGTTGGCCGGCGAAACGGCCGCGTCGGTCTGCACCGCCCTGCCCCAGCCGCGTCCGAGCGCCGAGATCACGCCGACCGACACGTTCGCCTGCGAAGCGGTCCACGCCCGCCCCAGTGCGATCGCCCATTGGCCGACCCGCACTTCCGAGGCGGGCGCCGGCGTCGGCACCGGCAAGGCCTTTGCCGAGTCGATCTTCAAAAGCACGATCGTCCGCGCCAGGTCGCGACCGACGACCTTCGCGGGCCGGCGGGCGCCGTCCGGCAGCACGACGATCACCTCGACGGTTTCCGACGTGACGGCAAACGAGGTGGTCACGATCCACCCGTCGGCCCCGACGACGAGCCCCGTCGAAGGACCGGCACCGGCCGCCGCCTCCCCCTCCCCCGGGAGTCCGATCACCTCGATCCGCACCGTCGATGCCGCGACCCGCTCGGCCGCCGCGAGAATGGCCTGCTCTTCCAAAGCCGGATCGACCCCGGCCGCGAAGACGCCGACCTGGCACGACGAGGCGATCGCCCCGGCGGCAAGGCACGCCGCGATCACACGACGGAATTTCCCGTACCGGCACATCATTGCGCAGCCTCCCCGGCCGCATCGGGAGGTCGGGGCCCGAGATCGACTTCGACCACCCGGCCGGCCCGCACCACCGTCAGCCGCACGGCCGCTCCCGCGTCGACCGCGCCGAGCATTCGCTGCACGGCCGCCCGCGAGGTGACCGACCGGCCTTCCACCGCGATGACAAGATCGTCCGCGCGAATGCCCGCCCTCGACGCCGGCGTCCCGCGGACCACCGCCTCCACGAACGGCGGAGTCTTGTCGAAGAGATCCGGAACGAGCACGATTCCGAGCCGCACGGGATCGAACCGCCGCTTCGACTCGACGGAAGTCGCGACGATCGCCTTCGATTCGCCCGAGAGAATCTCCCGGCAGGCCGCCTCGACTTCGGCGACCGGCAGCGCGTAATTGAGCCAGGTGCCGCCGGTGGTGGCGCGGAGCTCCTTTCCGAGAATGCCGACGAGGCGGCCGCGAAGGTCGACAAGCGCGCCGCCGGGCGAGCCGGGGTTGTTCACGGTGAAATCGAGCAGCAGCACCTCGCCGTCGTACACCGCCTCGTAGCCGCCCCGCCGGGCCTCGAGAGGAACCTTCGCCGACACGACGCCATGCTGCACGCTCACCCGCTCGTCACCCGCCGCGACACCGAAGAGATTCGAGAGGGCGAACACGCGCCGGCCGAGCGGCGGCGGCTCGGCCGCGAGCGGATCGAAGCACGGAAAATCCTCCCCCTCGATCCGGAGCAGGGCGAGCTCGCGGCGAGGATCGATCCCGACCAGTTTCGCGGGGAATCGCCGGCCGTCGTCGAGCACGCAATCGATCTCTTCCGAGTCGAGCACGGTGCTCATGACCGTGACGACGTGGCCCTGCGGCGTCACGAGACAGCCCGACTGGTAGGACTCCAGGCCCCGAAAGCCGCCCGCGCCGTGAATCTTGACGACCCGTCTGGCCGCATCGACCACCACCGCGGAGGCCGTTGCACCGCCCCGCTCGGAAGCCACCGCCACCTGCGGGGTCGCCACCTGGGCGGCGATTGCAAGCCCCGCGAGCGATGAGAGCGGGGGCAGCCACGAGGCCGACCGCGGCTGCTCGCCGCCCGCGGCCGCTTCGTCCGGACGTTCTTCCTCCGCCGGCGTGGCGACGTCGAGCGTCGCCGTCTCGACCGTGAGAGTCGCGAAGGCCGCCCCCCCGTGGTGCACCTCGATGCGGGCGGGGACCACGATGGCGTCGTTTCCGCCGCCGATCGTCAGTCGTCCCGAGAACCTCACCTCACACGGATCGGTGTCGGGGTCGGTCCAGAGGTCGATCCCGCGAATCTCGCCATCGACGACGTGGGCGTGCGCCTCGACACCCGCGACGTAGGAGACGAGCACGTCCGCAAACGTGCTTGGCGCCGCGGCGGTGGCACCATCCTCCATTTTCACCGGCTCCATCGCGGTCGGCTGCGTGCCGAGGTATTCAGTCCGGCCGACCGACGCCGGGCCGGCTATGAGCAGCTTCCGCCAGACGAGCAGGGCCGCGATCAGGCCGCCGCTCCCGGGCGGCGCGGGATTCCTGTCGAGATCGACCGTCGCATCGACGCTGGAGGTTCCGGTCGGCAGGTCGATCGCACCACGGTCATCCGCGAGGCGGATCGCAAAAGGCTTTCCGCCCGGCAGCCGACCGGACAGCTTCCAGCCGCCCTTGCGGCCCGCGAACCGTCCGCGTTCGCCGATCGCGGCCGCGACCCGATCCCGCTCGACACGGTTGAAGTGATGATTCGCGAATCCGAGCTTCGCCTCGTAGACGCCCCGCACGGACGCCGGCAGCTCGGACTTCGGCGGTGTCGGAGTGGGTTTCGGCTGCCCGGGCACGGGCGGCGGGGCCGGGTCTTCCTGCTCGACGATCTTCGCGAGCTGCGCGGGCGAGTGCACACCCGCCAGCCGCACCGACAGGTCGATCCTGCGGCCGTCCCTCCGCACCGTCATGGGAACCCGCCAGCCCGCCGGAAGCGTGCCGAGAACGTTCTTGAAGGCGTTCACGGTGCGTATCGGACGGCCCGCGAGCGACACCACCTCGTCGTCGTACCGAAGGCCGCGACGATACGCGTCGGACGATTCCAGGATGTCGGAGACCACGACTTTTCCGTCGAAGCTCGTGGCGACCGTCGCGCCGAGCGTGGCGTGATCGACGATCCGGCCCCCCTTGAGGGCCCCGAGAAAGTTTCGCACCTGGTTCGAGGAGATCGCGTAGCCGACGCCGACGTTGACGCGACCGCGTTTCTCGAAGCTCGCCCGGCCGTTGATGCCGATGAGCCTCCCTTCGCCGTCGAAGAGGCCGCCCCCGGAGTTTCCGGGATTGATCGCCGCGTCCACCTGCAGGCAGTCGGCGTACTCGAGGATCGTGCCCGCGGGAAACTGGTAGCGGTGGACTCCGGAGACGATCCCCCAGGCGATCGACGGCTGCAGGTTCGTGGCCAGGAGGAACGGATT
The DNA here is from genome assembly GCA_964585575.1 of uncultured Chitinophagaceae bacterium. Lineage (GTDB taxonomy): Bacteria > Planctomycetota > Planctomycetia > Pirellulales > UBA1268 > UBA4655. Next base: position 26,751 of record CAZPEM010000012.1, on the reverse strand, counting down.
GCCGGCGCTGAAGCAGGGATCGCCGACCCGCACGTCGTCGCTGTCGGCCATCGTCGCAAACGGAAAATCGTCGCGGCCGAGCAGCTTCACCAACGCGAGGTCCCCGGTCGGATCGAGGCCGACGAGCACGGCGTCGTAGAGCTTTCCGTCGGACAGGCCGCATTTCATCGCCACGCCGGCCGGCTGCGTGACGTGGAAGTTCGTGAGCGTGTAGCCGTCGGCCGAGATGAGCACGCCGGAACCGCCCCCCTGCTCTCCCGCGAAGATCGCGACCGCGGCCTTCGAAGCCGAGGCCGACACCTCCTCGCGGCGCCGCTCGGCGGCGAGCACTTCCGCGGCCACCTCGAGCCGGCCGTCCGCGGCCGGAGCGGCCGACGAGAACAGCGGCATGAACGCGACCGCAAGGGAGGGAAGGAAGGATCGGGTTCTGGGGTTCGAGGGCATCATGCGGGCGGACGTCATGCGGGCGGCGGGTGGAGGTTGGTGACGCTAGCGTTCGACCCTCGGCTCGACGAGGACGACCCCGGGAGACGCCGGACCGCCGGCCCCCTTCCCCTCAGAGGACACATTGCCCGCAGGGGGAAAATCGACCGTGACGGTGAGCCGACGAGCACCGCTCGCCTCGGCGACGACGGGCACCGGTGCCGATGGTTGCCCGCGATACACCTCGCGGCCATCGATCGCGATCACGACGAGCGACGAGGATTCGGCGACCGTCATCGCGACGCTCCGTGTGTGCTCGGGCAACCGCCACTCGATCACCGTCCGGGGCCGCAGCCGCAGCCCCCTGCGTCCGCCACCGCCGGGTTTGCCGCCGATCGCCCCGGCCGGGACGGCGACTTTTCGCGGCTCGAAGTGGCCCGCGAGCCCATCGACCGCCTTGAAGAGCCCGAACCAAGGCTCGACCATCACCGTGTCGGGTTCAACCGCGACGAGCGAGACGGTCCGGCCGGCGGCGAAGTCGATCCGTCGCATCGCCGCGGAAGGCACTCGGATCGGTTCGCCGGCGGCGAGGCCGATCACCACGTCGTTTCCCTCGACGGCGATCCGCTTGGCGAGCAGCCGTCCACCGTCGAACTCGACGACCGCAGTCGGTGGTGGTGCCGCGCCGCCGTTCCGCCCGCCATCGGCGGTTCTCAGCCACTTCAGACCGATCACCCTCGACCGCTTCACGGGGATCGTCTCGTCGTCGAGGAGAACGCTCACGGCGTCCGGCGCCACGGCGACGATCGCACACTCCACGAATTCGCTCTTGTCGTCGGCCCCGACGACGACGACGTCGCTCGCCACGGCCTTCTCCTGCCCACCTTCACGGAGCTTCGTAAGCCACGCGGGGGCATTTCCTTCGGCTGCCTCGGCCCCATCAGCCCTGCCAACGCCGCCGCCGCCTGCGGCCGCGAAATCGGCCGTCTCGATCGACTCGCGGGCGATCGCGATCGTCCGGCCGTCTTGAACGAGCGACGCGGCCTTCTCCGACACGATCAGGTCGTCCCCATCGAGCGACGACCCGTCCACCAGGCCGACGCGAACCGCTCGACGCCTCGCCGGCGGCTCATCAGCCCGCTTCCAGGTAATCGAGCGGACGTCCCGAACCGGCAGCGATTTCCGCGATCCTTCCACGACGAGGTCGAGCGAAGCATCGGAGAGCCCGGCGAGATCACCCGACGGAGACGTGCCATCCGCCAGCTCCACGGCGACGACATCCTGCACGGGCACGACATCCTGCA
>CAZPEM010000012.1:0-24924 GCA_964585575.1 uncultured Chitinophagaceae bacterium | reverse complement strand
CAGTGACATCCTGCACAGTGACATCCTGCACAGTGACATCCTGCACAGTGACATCCTGCACAGTGACATCTGCCACCGCCGAAATCGCGGCCGAAACGATGGCCCCGACGCAGATGATGAAACGTCGAAGCTTCACGGCCTCTTCGCTTTCGTGGGCGGCTGGGACTGTTCGCCCGCCGCGAGCCGCTTGAAATACTGCTCGATCGCCTCGCGGTAGTGCGTCGGAAATTCACGACCAATCTGCTGCAACGCCTCTTCCCGCTGGTGCGGCGGGAGATTGCCCCATCCTTCGCCGTCGCCGACGTCCCGCTTCGTCACCTCTCCCGGTCCCTTGCCGCCGGCCGGCATGCTGTCCTCCATCGGCTTCGACCCCGACCCGCCACCGGATGAGCCGGCTCCGCCCCCGCCGCCCTGCTGCTGCGAATCGCTCTGCTGCTTCTCGATTTTTTCGATGAGCTTGTCGAGCGACTCGATCACGCCGTCCTGCACCGACCTGGTCGTGGGACCGGCGCGGCCGAACGAGAGCCGTCGGGTGATGTCCCGCATGCGGCGGGCGATGTGGTCGAGCGAATCATCCTCGACCGAATCGAGGTCCTTCCGCATGAGCGTCGCAAGCCGCTGGTAGCGGACCGGAAGCTCGGTCCCCCGCTCGAGCAGCCGGTCGAGAGTCTCGATGGCGGCCTCGACGTCGAGAAGCCAGTGCTGGCAACTGGCCTTCGCGAAGAGCAGCGTGGCCGGATCGATGCTGGTCCGCACGTCGAGCGAGGAAAGCAGCGGCATCGCGTCGTCGAAGAGCCCGCACCTCACCAGATGCCGCGCCACGTGCAGCCGCACCACGTCCCGAAGGAACGGGTCCGACGGCCCCGCGGGCGAATCGGTGACCCAGGCGGTGTCTTCCTTCGCGAACGGCTCCGGAGGTTTCGTATCGGCGAGCTTCTGCACCCGGGGATCGACGACCGCGAGGGCCGCGACGACCCGGTCGAGTCGGTCGGATCCCTCGACGGTCGCGAAGGCTTCCACCGCCTTGCGACGCGTCTGCGGATCGGCCGCGGCGGTCTCGAGGAACCGCTCCAACCGCCCGCGAACGTCGTCGTCCGACGGACTCGTCCAGCTCGCAGCCGCCGGTTCGGCGGCTGTGCTCTCGGCGAAAGCCCGCATGTCGAGGCCGAGTGCGGCCGCCACGGCCCACGCCGCGATCACCGCACGCCTGCCGCACTCACGGGTCATGGTCAACCTCGCCGGACTCCGTCCGCCTCGCCGGGCGCACGGTCTCCCAAGCATACCGCGAGCTCTATTCGGCGGCGAGAAAAGCCCCCCTTCGGCGGCGAAACCGACCCATGCAGCCGGTCACTCGGTCCGCCCGCTCGCGATGTCGCGGGCAGCCCGCTCGACCTTCACCTGCCGCTCCGCCAGCCGGCGGATGGCATCCGCCAATTCCGGCTCCTCGGCCTGCTCCACGCCGTCGGCAAGCAGCTGGGAAAACCGCTTCGTTCGGGTGTTGATCCTCATCTGAAGCGTTCGAATCATCTTCAGCTCGGAGAGCTTGTCGACGAGCGGCTGCTCGCCGGGCTGGGCAGGCCTCCCACCCCCCTGCCCCTCATCACGTTTCTGCGACTGCTCACGCTGCGCCTTCTCGAGCGCCGCGAGCATCTCTTCGAGGCTCGTCACGATGTCCTGCACGATGCCGCGGGTCGTGCCGCCGATGTCTCCCCGACCGAGCCGCGACGCCGATTGCAGGCAGTCGAGCCGAACCTGCTCGAGCGCCTCGGGGATCGCCACGGCCGAGCCGTCATCACGGACGAGGACGAGCGCCTTCGCTGCATCGGCGGCGACCCCGGCCTGCTCGCGGGACAGCCTCGCCGCCTCGAGTTCCCGCTCACGGATCTGGCCGCCAGTCTCGCCGCCCGCCAGGCTTTCCGCCGCAGCGGCGAGCTTTTCGCAGCCGGAGAGCACCGCCTTCTCCGCTCGAAGCATCGACCGCAGCCGGGTTTCCAGCTGGACGAGCAGCCGCTCGATCTCTTCCTCCCGCACCTGCCGCAGGATCTCCTCGAGCTCCGCCCTCGCGGCCTCGAGCTCCTCGATCGCCTTCTCCTGTTTCTCCCTGGCCTGCTTCCCCTTGCTCTCCTCGAGCCTTTCTTCCGCCTGTTTCATTCGCTTCCGTGCGGTCTCGAGCCGCTTCCCGGTTCGTCGGGCCCGTGCGGCCTCGTCGTCGCCCTCGTCGCCTTGCGATTCGTTCGACCCCGACGCCCCTGCCCCCTCCGTCGGCTCCCCGCCCTCCTCGCCGGGCTTGCCACTTGCCTCACCATCGCCGGCCTGGGGCGAAGACTCCTTGCCGGAAGACTCCTTGCCCGAAGACGGGTTCCGCGAGTCGAGCCGCTTGGCGAAGCCGTCGATCTCATCGGCAAGTCCCCGCGTGTCGTCGGCGAGCTTGGCCTGCCTCTCAGCGAGCGGCCGCGGCGGCCCGCCGGACTCGGTCGAACCCTCGATGTCCCGCTGCCGTGCGATGATCTTGGCGAGCTTCGCGAGGTGTCGCTTCACCTCCTCCTTGGTATTCGACAACCGCCGATCGGAGTCGCCCGACTCGAGCAGTTCGAGGAGCAGCCGCATGTTCTCGATCGCGCCCGCCTGGGCCGTTCCGGCCTTGATCAGCTGCCCCTCCTCGAGGAGCCCGACGATGTTCGCGAGCCTGGCGTCGATGTCGAGGTCGTTCGAACGCTCGAACGCGGTCCTCAGGAGACCGGCTCGCCGCGGATCGCTCGTGGCCATCAGGTCGGCGAGCCGCAGGAGCGACCGCTCCAGGTCGCGGAACTGCGTCGTGAGCGACTCCTGACGTTCTTGGAGCGGCGGCTGCGGCTCCGGCACCGCCCGCGCCGCGTCGCCGACCGCCATCCCCGCCAGGAGCATCCCGAAAACAGCGATATCACGCGGGTTGAATCGGGGACGGGTCACGGTCTCTCGAGCAGCTGTCGTGCCCGCTCCTTCTGCCGTTTCAGCGTTTCTTCCCGGATCGCCTCCTGCGTCCGGATCGCGGAACGCAGGAGCTCGACCACTTCATTGAAGGTCTCGAGCTGCATCATTTTATCCAGGACGCCACGCATTCGCTCGAGCACGGCGTCGGTCTGGGCGAGGAGGGCGGACCGGGTCGTCGCTCCCTCGACCGTCTGGCGACACGAGGCCTGGAGCCGAGGTAGGTCGGAGGCCGCGATCTCCCCGAGCGGCGCGGCGATCTGCGAGAACAGTCGCGTGTCGAGCTCCGGGGTGAGCAGCCCGTTGTTGGCGAACTCCCGACGGATGAGGAGGAAGGCTTCCGCGATCTCCCCCGTCTCTCCGGCAGCGCGGGCGGCCGCCTCGCCCATGCGCGCCGCCGCCGCGGCCCCGTCGGCCGCCGCGAGCTGCCCACGGGCGGCGTTCATTTCCTCGAACACGTTCTCGAACCGCCTCCGCAGCATGAGCTCGCGGGCCTCGAGCATCGCCACGAGCGCGTCGACGGTGACCACCTCGAGATTCCAGGCATCGCTCACGGCGACCTGCGGCGCACCGTCGAGCGTGCACGTGTCGGACGCGGTCACCGTCACGACGAGCAGGTCGCCGACGCCGACCGCCTCGAGCGGCACGGTGTGAGGATCGGCCTCGGGGAGATCGAGCCTCGGGCTGCCGGCCGTGAGCCGCTCGACGGGAAAGGTCCACTCGAGCGGCGGGGCGGCGGAACCTTTCTCGGCGACGGCAGCGGGACCACTCTTCCTGCCGAGGCGTCGCACGACGGCGGCCGCCGAACCGAGGGCGTGGTCGTCGGCGATCGTGCCGACGATCGGAATCCTCGCCTTCGGGGTCACGGCGTTCGAAATCCCGAGCATCCGCAGGGCCAATTGCGGCGGCTGATCGGGAACGGCGGCGAGACGGAAGGCGATCGGGCGGAGGTTCGAGAGGCCGTCGGTGTCGGTGAGGCTCACGGTGACGAGACGGTCTTCGTCGAGACGCGGAATCGTTCCCGAGATCGAACTGGCCGCGGCGGAAGCCGGCCCATGCGAACCGGCTCCGTCGAAGGCCGCGAGCGTCTCCGAGGCCCCCGTCTCCCCGTCGGCCAGCGACGGCTGCGACGCCGAGCGGGTCGAGATCAGGGCCTTTTTCAGCGGCTTCGTGGAACCGCACGTGACCGCAACGGCGGAGCCGCGAGGCACCTGCACGACCGCCGACGCCGGCACCGTCCTGCGGCCGCCACCGAGATAGTCGGGCAGCGCGTAACCGATTTCGATGCCGCTGGCGGCCGGGGGATCGAGCACCCGAAGCAGCAGTCCGTCGAGCCGGGCGTCTCCTCCGCGGATCACCAGCCGCACGTCCTCGCGGAGCCCCTCGATCACGTGGCCGAAGACCTGCCCCTCGTCGGTCAGGCCGCCACGGCTTCCCATCCGCTCGCTGCGGCTGGAATCTTCCGAGCGGATCCGCAGATCGACGACCTGCGGGATCCGTCCGGTGGCCCGCGCGAGCACCTCGACGTCGGCGCCCCGCGCGGCGACCCGCACGCCGTCCCGGAAGCCGATCGCCTCGAGCGAGGTCTCCCTCGGCCAGCGATCCTCCTGCAGGAGCAGCACGCGACGGGCCCAGAGCCCCGTCGTGGCCGGCGCGGCGGCGGCCATCGCCGCGACGCTCGCCACCGCGGCCAGCCCCCCGGCGAGGAGCAGCGAAAGGGCTGCCGAACGGAAAAGCCTGCCGATCCGGATCACGGGAAGCCGCTCGATCGCGGAACGAATCGTGCGGGCGAGCAGATCCGGATCGGTCGGCGCATCCGGGCGATCGATCGCAGTCGAGAGGCTGTCGGCGAACTCGGCGTGATGACGTTCGACGAGCATCGCGAGGTCCCGGTCGGCCAGGGGCACCCGCAGCCGGCCGAAGAGCTTCACGACCAGGATCCACGCGATCACCGCGGCGATCGCGGCCACCGCCGCGGCACGGGCCGCGACGGGCGGCTCGAGCCACCAGTCGACCGCGAGCGACGCCCAGAAGAAGACGGCGACGGCGAGCAGCGCCAATCCCGCCGCCTCGATCCCTATCCAGAATCGCGTGCGGCGGCGGAGCCGGTGAAACAGCCGGCGGAACGGCTCCATGTCGATGCCGGTGACGGTCGGCGGGGTCGCTTCCGAATCGATCATGCGAGCCTCGCGAGACGTCGGACGATCCACTCGACACACAGCAGACCGGCTGCCGCGGCCAGCAGGAGCGTGTTGAGCCGCTCCTTGAAGACCCTGTCGGGGGCTCCCGACTGATATTCCCGACGAGTGCGGTCGGGAAGGAACCTGATCAGCTCTTCGGCATCGGCCGCCTTCCATTCCCTCTCGTCCGGGAAGAACGCCCGTCCTCCCGCGGCGGTCGCCATCTGTTCGAGCAGGCCACGCTCGAGCCTTGGCTTTTCGAGTTCCCGCTCAGGAAGCCGCGCCTGGATCGAGCGGGTGACGGCATTCTCGTCGCCGCCGCCGGTCAGCTCGATCCGCCAGGTTCCCTCACGGCCGGCGACGAAGCTCCCGGAGAACTCGCCGGGCCGCAACGGGTCTGCCTCCAGCCTGACCACCACGGCCGCGCCGTCGGGGCCCAGGGCCCGACATTCGGGAACCGTGTCGGCCGAGCCTTTCCCCTCGGGCATCACGACCCGCACGGCGACCACGCCCCCCACGGCAAACCGGTCGCGATCGACGAGGAGTCTCACCTTGTTGCTGCCGCGAAGGAGCCGCCCCTGCGACACGTGTCGAACGAGCTGCGTCACGATCCGCTCGTACGCTGCGTCGTCGATCCCGCGCAGCCTCCACAGCTCGCCGCTGCCCGCGCTGACGACGGTGCCGGAGCCGTAATACTGTCCGGCAAGGAACACCGGCCCGCCGCCCGGCCGGCCGCCACCCGACCGCCTCGCCCTCGCGAAGACCGTGGCGCCGGGCTTCGGGACCGTCGCGTCGTAGCAGCCGTACACGCCGGGAAACGCGGCCCAGGCCGCCTGGCTCGCGACCCGCGTCGAGCCGAGCCAAAGAAACTCGGCCTCGAGCCCGTCGGGCGAGAAATCGAGCGGCATCGCCTCCTCGCCGGCTTTTTCCCGGTCGGCGGCCCCGCCCGATCCCGTTCGCGTGAGATCGAGCGGGTAGAGCGATCGCACCGGGTTGCAGGCCGGCTCCGCGAGCCACGCGTCCATGAAGATGTTGCCGGAAACGAGAACCAACCCACCCGACTCGCGGCTCACCCACCGCTCGAGCCGCCCGAGCTCCTGCGGATCGAGGCGTCGCCAGTCGTAGTCGAACGCGACGATCGCGTCGTAGGCGTTGAGCGACTCGGGGGTCTGGGGAAAATCCGACAGGGTCGTCCTCGCATCCTGGGAAGTTCCCTTGCGGGCCGTCGCGAGGAGCACGTCCACCGCGAAGCTCTTGTCTCGCTCGAGCACGTTCCGCATGAACTGGTACTCGCGGCTCGGGCCGCCGGCCATCAGCAAAACCTGCGTCATCCTGTCGACCACTTCGATCTCCGAGGCCTGCGCGTCGTCGGTGGCGACGCTGTCGCCGGGCGGTGCCGCGACCCGCACGACGAGCCCGCGCCGGCCGGGCGCGTCGAATCCGGGCACGTCGAACCGGACCGTGGCGAGTTCGCCATCCTTGCCGAGCACGCACTCCTTCGCGTCGATGACCCGCCCGGCCCCGGACTTCTCCCCCGATGCCGCCTCGGCCAGTTCGACCTTCACCGTGCGGCCCTCGAGCCCCTGCGGCTGGAGATAGCCCGTGACGGAGAAGCGGTCGCCGGGATAGACCCGCGATGGCGCGACGAGGTCCGCGACGCGGACGTTCACCGGCAGCCGCTCCGAACCGAAGCCGATCGCAACGATCGGCACGGCCGCCTTCGCCGCGACCGCCGCAGCCGCGGCGGGATCGACCCCCGCGTTCGATCCGCCATCGGAAATCACGATCACGCCGGCGAGCGTCCGCTGCGGTTCCCGTCCGAGCACCCGATCGATCGATTCGCCGATCCGCGTCTCGAATCCCCGCGGCAAAACCTTTTCCTTCCAGGACTCGTCCGATTTCTCCTGATCCGAACGGGCGGCCTCGCCGGCGGGGGCCGCATCGCCATCGATGCCGCGGGACGGCAGGACGACGAGCGGCTCGGCGTCGGCGTCGAACCGCCACAGCGACACCTCGTGCACCCGTCGCAGGGCCTCGATCAGGCCGCCTTCCTCGAGCAGTCGAACACCGCGGCTCGACCGCGACAGGCCGGACGTCCGCGCAGGATCACCCGCCGTCGCCTTCGCCCCCGCGCCGGCATCCTCGAGCGTCATGCTGGCGCTGGAGTCGAAGAGTACGGCGACCCGCGAGGGAAAAACCACCTCCGTCTCCGTCGTGCGGTCGAAGTCGAGCCACGCGACCGCGATGGCCGCGACCGCTCCGAGCCGCAGTGCCGCAAGCAGCACTCCGAGGCCCGGCGGCAACTCCGCCGAGTCACGGCGATAGAGCCATACGATGATCGCGAGCACGACGAGCGAGGCGGCTGCCGCGAGCGGCGGCTGCCACCACTCCGAGAAGCCTTCGAGCCGTCCGCTCGTGATGCGATCGCGTACCGCCGCCGCCAAAACGGCCCCTCCCTGCAGGATCGCATGCTCCACGATGGCGAAGGCGTTCATCCCGCGGACGCCCTCCTTCCGCCGGCCGCGGCGGAGCCGCCCCGGCGGGGCATGTGGTAGCTCGCGGAATAGGCGACCGCCTGTTCCAGCAGAAGCAGCACGAGCAGCCCGTAGATGAGCGGCGTCACGAGCGACGTGCCCGCCAGCGTCCGCGAACCCGGCTCGAGATCGTCGGCGGCATCGATGCGGTGGGGAATGCCCGCGAGCGTGCGACCGAGCCGCTCGCGGCCGATCCGTTCGAGCTCGCCCTCACCGGGATCCACGTTCACCGCGACGACCTTCTCCCGCTCCGTTCCATCCGCCCGTCTCCACTTTGCGGCGTAGCTTCCAGACCGCGTCGTATCCGACAACACGGCCACGAGCGCCCCATCCTCCCGCGGCTTCGCGGTGACGTGCACGATGCCTCGGTCGGAGGGGAGTTCGAAATCGACGTCGATCTCGTCGCGACCGGCCTCGAGCGGCACCTCGAAGGGCTCACCCACGGAAAGCGAGCGGGCACGGGCGCGGGCCCTCGCCAGGTGGCCCTCGAGTTCGAGCATCACGACCACCCACGACGGATTCCCCCGCGACCAGTTGTTCCACGTGGGCGATGCCGTGGTCATCACCGCCACGACGAGGCCGTCGCCGAAGGGCTTCTCGAGGATCAGCGGCTGACCGGTTCGGACGCCGAGCAACCGCCTCAGCCCGCTGCCCGGTTCGGGCACGAACTCCCGGTCGACCGCCATGATGCGGCCGATTCGGACCGAGCCCAGCAGCGGGTTCCGCTGTCCGGAGAGCACCGCCACCACGGGGTGATCCTCGACGACGACGTCGGGCACGTCGCCCGACCGCTCGGGCAGGAGGTCCACCGCGCCCGCCACGGGCACGGGAAAGAGGCCGTCGCCGCCGCGGTGGAGCTTCGACGTGAGAAACTCCGGGTCGGACCGCGGCCCCATGAAGAACACGACCCCGCCGCCCGCCCTGGCATAGGCCTCCAGCGGCCGGATCTCGGACTCGTCGAGCCGCTCGACGTCGAGCAGGTAGATGCAGTCGAAGCCAGAGAGGTCGAGCGTCGCGAGCGACCGCGGAGGCTCGACGCGAGGCCGCAGGCCGGTGGGTGCCCCGGCCCCCGGCGACAGCGCGGTCGCCAGGTAGAACGAGTCGCCCGCGAAGTCTGCAGCCTCGCCGGCCTTCGCAAGCCGTCCGTCCACGAGCAGCACGTCGCAGGCGTCGACGATCTCCAGCACCGCGTTGCGGGCATTGTCGGCTTCGAGGCAATCGCTCGCGAGTCGTGCGACGATCGTGCGGCTGCCGGTCGCCGGAAACCTCGCGTCGAACCGGCGGGTCACCGCCGACTGCGGCGGAATCTGATCGATCCGAATTCCCGGCCGCGGCACGCCGTCCTCCTCGAGCTCCACCTCGACGTCGCGGACGGCCGACTCCGCGTGGTTGCGGACGGTCACCTCCATCGGCACGAGCACGCCGGCCGCCGGCACGCCCCCGGCCATGGCGAGCTCCTCGATGCCGAGATTCCCGTTCCCATCCGTCGAGCCGGCGGCCCTGCCGTCGGCGTCGAGAGCGAGAGCACAGTCCACGAGCCGCAGCTGCCCGCCGGCGTCGGCAAGCTGCTTCATCGCCGCGGCGGCCTCTTCCGCGACCTTCCAGTCGCGGCTGCGGAAGTCGCTCACGACCCAGACCACGAAGGCGTCTCCCTGCCCCGCGCCGCTCCGCTCGACGGCCTTCGCCAGCGGCTCCCGAGGGCCGGCATCGGTCTCCGAGATCTCGAACGAGGCCATCAGGGTCGTGAGGCGGTCCACGAGTTCGGCCGACAGCGGCTGCCGATCGAGGTCGAAGCCGGCGACGGCATCGCCCCCTTCGCGGGCCAGCCGCGAGAACCGCCCGACCGACAGTTCCTGCGAGCCGCCGGCGGCCGCGAGCTCCCGGGCGATTCGTTCGACGACGGACCGACCCCGCTCGAAACAGCTCCTGTCGCCCGTCGTTTCCCCCATCGAGTAGCTGTCGTCGAGGAGGATGATGTGGGAGGTCTGCGAGCCGCCGAGCAGACGACCGAGCGCCGAGGCGAGCCGCGGCTGCGCGAGCATCGCGACCACGCCCGCGATCGCCGCGACCCGCATTGCCAACAGCAAAAGTTGCTTCAGCACGACCCGCGTGCGGTATTTCTTCTGGCTTGCCAGGAGGAACTCCATCGCAGCCCAGCGGACGTCGCGGTGCTTCAGCAGGTTGATCAGGTGGATGATCACCGGCAGGGCCGCCAGCGGGAGGCCCCAGAGCAACAGCGGCATGAAGTCGAAGGCTGGCATCGTGATCAGACCGCCATCGAGGCGCGGCGGGAGAGGAACTTCACGAGCGCCGTTTCGACCGGCTCGCTGGTGCGAATGAGGGAGTAATCGCACTTCGCGGCCGCGGCCGACCGGCGGACCTGACCGAGGAACTCCTCGACCGCCTCGAGGTATCCGGCCCGCAACGCCCTCGGGTTGCAGGCGATCTGCCGGGGCAACTCCATGCCGTCGAAACGCGTCGGGCCGTCGAACGGAAAGTCGAGTTCGTCGTCGTCCATCACGTGGAGCAGCACGGGATCGTGGCCGCGGTTCCGCAGGAATCGCATCCCCTTGAAGACGCCCTGCCAGCCGTCGTTTTCGCCGGTGCCGAGCAGGTCCGACACGATCACCACCATGCCCCGCTTCGGCAGCGTTTCGGCCAGGCCCCGGAGCACCGGCAGGAAGTCGGTCGGCCGCCGTGGCCGCGGCGTCTCGAGCACGTCGATCACGCTCTGGAGCTGCGTCCGCTTCGTCCGCGGGGGCACGGCGGCGCGAACGGCGTCGTCGAAGACCGTGCAGCCGACCGCGTCGCCGTGGGAGAGCGCGAGCCAGGCGAGGCTCGCGGCGATCGTGGCGGCGTAGTCGTACTTCGAGAGGGCCGCCGCATCGCGACGGTATTCCATGCTCGCCGAGCAATCGACGACGAGCGAGACGCGGAGATTCGTCTCCTCCTCGAACTCCTTGACGTAGAGCCGGTCCTGCCGCCCCCAGACCTTCCAGTCGACCCGCCGCAGATCGTCCCCGCGGACGTACTCACGGTGCTGGAGGAACTCCACGCTCTGCCCCTTGTAGGGACTCTTGTGGAGGCCGGCGAGCACGCCCTCGACGACGGCTCGCGCCCGCAGCTCGAGTTTGGCGATCCGATGGATCGCGTCAGGACGCAAATATCGTCTGGAACCGCGGGTCACGGGTCAGTTCGTCCTCTCGGCTCGGGGTGTTCTCCAGGATGCGTTCGATGATCGTGTCGGGGGTGACGCCCTCGCTCTCGGCGGCGAACCCGACCACGATCCGGTGTCGGAGCACGGGAGCGGCGAGGGCCTGGATATCCTCGGCAGCGACGTGGCTCCGCCCCTCGAGCAGCGCCCGGGCCTTCGCCCCGACGACGAGGAACTGCACGGCCCGCGGGCCGGCGCCCCAGGTGAGCTGGTCGGAGACGAACTCCGGAACGCCCTTCTCCCCGGTCCGGGTCTGCCGCACGATCGCGATCGCGTATCGCACGAGATGGTCGCTCACGGGGACGTCACGGACGGTCTTCTGGAGCGCGACGATCTCGGACGCCGTGAGCACGGCCTGCGGCTCATCGGCCTGGGAGCCCGTCGTGCGGCGGGCGATCTCGAACTCCTCCTCGAAGCTCGGGTACCGCACGAACACCTTGAACATGAAGCGGTCCTGCTGCGCTTCCGGCAACGGATAGGTGCCCTCCTGCTCGATCGGATTCTGAGTGGCGAGCACGAAGAAGGGGTCGACGAGCCGGTGACGCACGCGGCCGACCGTGACGTGCCGCTCCTGCATCGCCTCGAGGAGCGCCGCCTGGGTCTTCGGTGGCGTGCGATTGATCTCGTCGGCGAGGACGACGTTGGCGAACAGCGGCCCCTCGAGGAACCGCAGCTGCCGGCCGCCGGTCGCCCGGTCCTCCTCGAGCACCTCGGTGCCGGTGATGTCGGCCGGCATGAGGTCGGGAGTGAACTGGATCCGGCTGAACGACAGATCGAGGCTCTTCGCGAGCGTGCTGATCATGAGGGTTTTGGCGAGGCCCGGCACGCCCTCGAGCAGGCAGTGACCGCGGCTGAAGAGGCTAATCAACAGCTCGTCGATCACCTGCCGTTGCCCGACGATCACCCTGGAAAGCTGCGCGAGGATGCGGTCGTGCGCCTCGTGAAGGCGATCGATGGCGGACGAGTCGAGCGAAACTGACATGCGAGTCTCCAGGGACCGACAGGAATCGGGAATCGAAGTGCCGACATTCTACAGCAGATCGCCCGCAGAAGCTGAATACCGCGGCGGAGCGACGAAGCAGCCGCTCCCCAGGAGTTCAGCATCGAAGTGCCTGAGCGTTGACCGTGAGGGGCTGCCCGTGCCATGTCGCCGGGCTATGGGAGCGAGCGCAGGCAGGATACCGCGAAGCCCGCCGGCAGAACTATCACGAAGCGAACGTCCGGAGACGTGGCACGGGCAGCCCCGAACCCAGCAAGGTTGACGTGCAAGCGGCGGAAGGTTCGGCCCTCACCGCTGGTAGATCGGGAGCGTCCCCTTGTCGAGCTGGAGGATCGTGAGGTTCGAGGCGGTGGTGTAGACCGGTCCGATGTAGCCCTGCGGCCAGAAGAGGCCGTCGCGGTCCTTCTGGGCCTCGCCGACGAGCCGCTTTTCCATCTGCGCGCGGTAGGCGTCCCACTTCTTGCCTCCCTCGCGGTACATGACCTGGGCGTAGTAGAAGTGGGCGTAGTGCCAGTGGCCAAAGCCGTTGTTGGAGATGTTGCCGAGATGCCTTTCCGCGTAGTCGAGCATCCGCGGCACGTGCGTGTCGTCATACTCGCCCGCGTTGAACAGGCAGGCGATCGCAGCGGCCGAGATCGCCGGGCGGCCTCCGCCCCCCTTCGAACTGTACTGCACGCCGCCATCGGGCATCATGCACTTGTGGATGTAGCCGATCGCACGGTCGATGATCTCCTTCGGCACGGCGATCCCGGCGTTGCGGCAGCCGCGCAGCCCCTGCACCTGCGTGATCGTCGTCGATCCCTCGTCGAAGCCGTTGCCGTCCTTGGCGCTGACGTAGCCCCAGCCGCCGTCACCGGTCTGCGCCCGCCCCGAGAACTCGACCGCTTTCTCGAGCACGCGAACGAGTTCGTCCCGCCGCCGCTCGTCCTCCTCCTCGCCGAGCACCTGCGAGAGGAAGAGCATCGAGAATCCGTGGCCGTAGGTGTAGCGATCGTCGGTCTTGGGGTCGCCGATGAGGCCGTTCGGGCGGGAGCGGCTCACGAGGTAGTCCACCGCCTGCCGGATCGGCTCGGAGAAGCGGCCCTGCGTCGTCGTCGATCCCTCGAGCAGCATCGCCGTGCCCGCGAGCGCCGTCATCGCCGTCGGATAACGGCCTTCGTTCGCGGACCAGCTCCCCCGCCGCGACTGCCTGTTGCGGAGCCATTCGAGCCCCTCGCCGATCACCTCCTCCACGCGGCCGCGTCGGCCGGGCTCCTGCTCGGCGTCGGCGATCGCCCGCGTCGACGAGGCGAACATCACGACGAGTGCGAAGCCCGCTGCCGCGAGAGCCCGGATCCACGCGGCCGCGCAGGTCGAAAGAGCGTCGGGATTCATGGCCGGGGCTTTCATGGGCGGCTCGCCGCCGGGACGGGGATGAGCTGCTGCATGAACTGTTCGATCGCCCGCCAGACATCCTTGCCCTCGGCAGGGCGACGGGTCGCCTGATGGGGAGGCCTGGGGGATATCGAAGAGCCGTCGAACGTGAGCGAGATCCTCTCCGTACCGACCTCGAAGAGGATCCGGTGGCCGGCCGGGTCGCCGCTGACCTCGCAGGTGGAGAGCGTGTTGGGCTCGAGCGGAAGCCGATCTTCGGCGATGATTTCGTGGCCCGTTCGCTTGTCGAGGCAGAGCAGGCCCAGCTTCGGCCGGTCGTCGCCCCGCCTCGAATGGACCTGCCTCGCAAAGACGAGCACCGGGAGTCCGGCGGGCTGGCTGAGCACGAGGCCGTGGCGCAGGACGCTCGCCGGCATCGACCAGAGCGATTCGCCGGTCGTTCGATCGAGCGACCAGACCGATCCCGTCACGACCGGCGTGGCGTCCTCGATGCCCCATGCATGGGGCATGCCCATGACGAGGCCGAGTTGTTCCATCTCCTGCCGTTCCTCCGCCGTCTCCTGCCTCGCCGCCACGACGAGCAGTCGGTCGTTCCATGGAAGCACGTGCAAGCCTTCGAGCCCGCCCGGCATCTGGTCGAGCGTCCGCGAGAAGATCACCTTGCCGTCGGCGATCCGAACGAGCGTCATCCGCCCGCGGCCTTCGAGCACGGCGAGTTCCTCCCCGCCCACCATGGTCGCCCGCGCGTCGGCCGCAAAGTCGCCGAGGGGCTCGCGGCGGCCGGTCGCGGTGTCGATCACGGCCAGCCCCACGCTCGAGACGAGCGGGGCAGCGTTTTGCCTGCCGGCCGGCTCGTCGATCACCACGAGCCGTCGACCGCTCGCGCAGAGCCGCTGCTCGCGGGGCGGCAGGTCGAGCCGACGCACGGCACGGCCGTCGACCATCGACAGAACGGCCGCATTCCTGCCGTCCCGCGGCAGGACGATGAGGAACCGTTCATCCCCGAGAAGGTCGCACGACGACGGGATGCCTCGCCGGGTCCAAAACACCTCGCCGGTGAGCACGTCGCGGAGTTCGAGCACCCCGTTGGCGATCACGGGCACCCCGGCGGTCGTGCCGCGGCCGATCTGAACGCCGCCTGCTCCCGCCGATTCGATCGCCGGCTCGTTCAGCCGCATCCCGAGCGGCATCTTTTCGTTCCGCGGCAAGCCGCCCGCCCGTCGCATTCCATTCCCCTGAACGCCGTTCCCGAGAACCCCATTTCCGACGATCACGCGGGCATTCGCGCCGTTGATCACGCCCCGCTGGTCGCCGGCCCTGGACCACAGCTTCCGGTGTCTTCCCCCGCCGGCGGCCAGTTCGAAGGCCGTGACCGTGCCGCCGTTCCGCAGCACGACCACGCGCCCCACCGCGGTGGCTTCGATCGCGGAACCCTGCATCCCGCCGAACATGGACATCGCGTTCTCGAACGTGAGCGGCTCACCGAGCCTGCGACCGAGGCCGTCGCTGGCGATGACGGAGTTCATGTTGTGCACGTCATAGGAGAGCCGCAGGTCGGGCAGCGACAGGCCGTTCGCCGTCGCCCCGATGTCCGCATCGCAGGGGACGGGAACGATTCTCGCGAGTCGATGGAGATGCTCGTTCATGCCGCGGGCATTCCGAGCCTCCCGCTTCACGACGACCCCTCCGACCGGCCATGTCTCGTCGTCCTTGACGGGGATCGTGCCGCGTCGGCCGACTTCGACGGCGTTCGATCCGTCGTGCGGCGGCGCGAACCTGGCGGCCACGTCGCGGATGGCACCGTCTTCGGAACGCAGCATGGAAAGGAGAAGCAGATCGCGGCCGAGCGCGAGCCTGCGAGCGTCGTCCGATTCCGCCGAGCTTCCGGCGGCAACGATCCGCTCACATCGCATCCGCCGCGCCGCCAAGCCGGGCTGCTCCAGCCTTTCCCCGACCTCTCCGGGGATCCGTGGAAACACGACATCGAAGCGATGGAGAAAACGATCGATCGCCGCGACCGGGTCCGCAGCTTCCGCGGCACGATCGAGCTGCCGCCGCACCGTCTCCTCGATCTCCCGGCGGAGTTCCACCGATGGCGGCGTCCCTTCCGAGGACATGGCGAGGATCTCCATGAGCCGACCGCGGAGCCACCGGTCGCCCGTGGAAACCACGGCCGGGTCGGCGGAGTCGACGAACGACGTATCCGCGGCCGGCGGCTCGTCGGCGAGCAGGCGAAACGCCTGCCAGGCTGTCGCGGGATCGCGGGCCTTCAGAAAGCCGTCAACGGCCACCCGCAACACCGACTCCTTCGTCGCGGCGTCGGCAGCCGACGCTGCGGCTTCCTTCCAGAGCGGTGACGCCGCCGGGAAATCCCTTTCCATCGCGAAGAGGATCGTGTCGGCCACCATCCCGTCGGAAATTCGCTTCGGATCGGCCGCGTGCGCGGCCTGCACCGAGGCGATGCCGGCCGAGGTCCGCCCGCGATCGAGCATCGCCTGCCCCCGCCAATAGAGCGCCCAGGGGTCGTCGGCGTTCTTGGAGAGCGCGGTCTCCACGACCCTCTCCAGCGGTTCCGCCTGGTGGTAGACATCGAGCGACGAAGCCGTCTGCGAGATCACTTCCCCACGATAGGCAACCAGGTTGCCGGGCAGCACACCCCGCCCGCCGGCAGAGGCGGCCCTTCCCACAGGGCCTGATGCTTGCCCGCCCGATGCTTGCCCGCCGGCCCCGTGTCCGCCGCGGCCCGCCGATCTCCCGAGCATTCTGCCGCCGGCCAGATCGATCTCGATCACCTCGGGGGCGTCGGTGGGCAGGAGCAGTCGGCCGCCGACGATGCACCCTCGGCCGCAGGGGCTCGTGTTCTGGAGCGACACTGCTTCCTTCCACGCGGCCTCACCGTTGATGAGCGACAAGGCCTCCACGCCACGACCGCCGACGACGATCACCCGACCGTCGACGATTCCCGCCACGTACAGCCCCTGCTTTCGAGGCCGCTTCCAGACCAGCCTGCCCGACCGCAGATCGAGACAGTGCAGTTCGTCCGACTCCCGCGGAGAGACAACGACCCGGCCTTCGGCGAGGATGGGCGTGCCGTCGACCCACTGGCTCCTGGCCGCGAGCGACGCGCCCGGGCCCTGCATGATGATCGCGCCGTTTGGGCCGCGACGGATGACCAGGCCGCCGGGGCCGATCGCCTGCACCATCATGCCGCCGTTGATCATGCCGCCGTTGATCGCCGTCGTTTCCATCGACGACAACGGGTAGCGGTAGGCCCACAGGAGCGTCCTGGTCGCGAGGTCGACGCCGACGATGGCGCCGGCGCCCGTGGGACAGACGAGCACGCCTTCGGCCAGGCTCGGCGTGAGTCCGGCGAAGCGACGCTCGCGGCCGGCCGGCTTGTCGATCGCACGGCCGTCGTCGAGTTCCGCGAGCGGCTGTGACCAGATCGCTTTTCCCGACGCCGAATCGAGCACGTCCAGCCGGATCCCTCCTTTCGCCTCCACCATGACGAACAGCTGCCCGGCAGCCGGCAGGGGCGGACCGACGAACCAGCCTTCGTGGGCCCTTTCGACCGATTCCTGATCGTTCGCTTCCGCCGCCCCGCGGCCCGAGAGCCTCCACGCCAATCGGCCCTTGCCACCGATCTCGTAGGCCGAAAGGGCATTCGACGACCCCGGCTGGAGGGGGTTCAGCGGATTGCGAAACGCGGCCTGCAGTTCGGCAACCGCGTACGCCTGACGCGGATTCTCCACGGCGAAGACGAGGTTCCCGTCGCTGGTGATCGTTCCCGCCGTCGCATCCTCGAAAACGCGGTCGTCCACCTGCTGCTGGTCGATGCCGGACGACTCTTCCATGAAGAGCGGGTCGTCGGCCACGCCGAACGCCCCCGACTGCATCCAAATCCGCTTGCCGGTCTCGAAGTCGATGGCCAAAAGGCCGAGGGACGAGTGGACGAAGACCCTTCCCTCCACCGCCAGCGGCTGCCCAGCCGGGAGGAGCGGGATCTGCTGCTCCGCCATGGTCTGGCGATGCCGCTCGAATCCGCGGGCCTCGTCGGGATGGCGGGCGAGCGACACGCGATACCGCGGCGCCAGCAATGGACGAGCCCCGTCGAGCACCGCGTTTCGCGTCGGGTCGCCGCCGGGCATCGGCCATTCGGAAGCCCGCATGGCAACCCGCGGCGGCACCTCGCCGTCGACACGTGCGAGCCACGCTTCGGCCCCCCCGCTCGGATACGCAACGGCCAGATCTCGGCCGGCGATCCGCAGTTCCACGCGCCGAGACTTCTTCGCATCTTCCAGCGCCGCAACGGCCCTCGGCAGGTCGCCGGTCCGCCGATGGGCGATCGCCCGCATCACCGACAACGTCGGCTCGAACGCGGCGGCGTGGCGGCTCGAACGAAGCCTGTCGAGCCAGGCGACCGCCGCGAGCGGCTGACCACCCTCGAGCGTGGTCAGGGCGAGGAGCATCGCGGCCTTGCCCCCGGCGGGCGTGTGGAACCATCGGCGCGCTACGGCCATGATCGTATCCGGATCGCCATCGGCGATCGCTTTCTCGAGCGCCCGTTCGGCACGCAAGCGAAATTGCAGTTCGTACGCCTCCCGCCCCTCCTTGTCGAGCGAATCGATCAGGTCCGCTGCGACCGACTTCATGCTCTTCCAGGTTCCCGCCGCCCCCGCGTCGGCCCGACGCGGAGCAACCGCCCGCGGCCCGTTGTTCCCCTCGTTGTTTCGTCCATTATTGTTGTTTCGTCCATTATTGATGTTTCGCACATCGTTCCGCCCGCTGCCCGCGCGGGCCGGACGATCACGATGGAACGAGTCGTTGTCCGCCGCGAGGATTTCATCCAGCAGCGTCGAGGCATCGCTCCATCGGCCTTCGTCGAGGAGACGGATCGCGCGATCGAGTTGCCGTTGCCGCTGCCGGTCGCTCGGAAGATAGAGCCCGTCCTCGAAGCCTTCGCCGCCATCTCCATCGCCGTCCCCATCACCGGGGCCTGCCCGTTCGCCGGCGACAGCTTCGCGGCCCTCCGCTTCAGCGGGCTCATTGGCGGCTGGATCCTGCCCCCACACGTCCGCCGCCGGCGACCCCGAGAGGAGCACTGCCATGAGCCCGATCGCCGGCCCCGCCAGAAGGGCCCGCCCCTGAGCGAAGCATCTCAACCCATGAAAAACATGGCTGATTTCGGCCCTCGGCCGGCTCTTTTCCTCGCGAAAAACCAGCCCGATCCTGGGAATCATTGGGGCCTTCAGTCGTATGCCAACCGTTTGCGAGACTTCATCTTACGGCCGATCGACGAGGGGTGGCAAGCAGGGTTTGCCCCCTTCCGGCACCGGGCCCCCGCGGCAGGAATGACGAATTTTTCGGGCGAAGCTCGCATTTTCGCCTTGCAATTTCCTCGTGAGAGAATCTAATCGACGTCGCTTTTGGCAGTTGTGCCAGGCTCCACAGCGCGGTGGGGGTACTGCCGCTCACGATCACTCGGGAGACTTGAAATGTCGAAGGTTGGAAAGAAGTCGGGCGCGAAGCCCATGACGAAGACGGAGATCATGCGTGCCATCTCCGAGACCACGGGCCTGCAGAAGAAGGATGTCGTCGCCGTCATGGAGGCGCTCGCGACCGAGATCCAGAAGGCTCTGAAGTCGAAGAGCATCGGTGTGTTCTCGATCCCCGGGCTCGTCAAGGTCGAGCGTCGGGACGTGCCGGCCCGCCCCGCCCAGAAGGGCGTGCGGAATCCGTTCACCGGCGAACTCCAGGATCGTCCGGCCAAGCCGGCGAGCGTCAAGGTTCGCGTGCGGGCGCTGAAGAACCTCAAGGCAATGGTCCAGTAAGACCGGTCCGAGTGCCTGGTCGAACCATCCATTCGATCGAATTCTGCGGGCGGCACCGAAAGGTGCCGCCCGCTTTGTTTTTGTTCGTGGATTTTGTTTGGCGGGGCTGCCCCTTGCCCGGACCTGCGGAGACGGGTTCAATGCCGAGACAAGGATGTCCGCGGCATGAGCGAGCAGATCGGATTCGTTCTCGTCCTCTTCGGGCTTCTGCTTTCCACGGCGGGGCTTCTCTGGCTCCTCGCCCGCATGCTGCGGCTGGGGCTGAATCGGGTGACTGGCCGCCCTTCGGCCACGCGACGCCGACTCCTGAACCCCGCCATCATGCTTGGAGCGGGGCTCGTGATCGGGGCGGCGCCATTCGCGTGGCAGCGGGCGCATCTGGCGTTCCACGGTCTTGCGGAGCGTGAGCGGATCGTCGATGGCGAGAGAGCGCTCACGCTCACCGGCTGGGACCGCTCCGACTACTCGATCGTCGCGACGCGTCCGGATGTCGCCATCCTCGAGATGTCGAATCCCGACGTGACCGACGAGACGCTCGCGGTTCTGCGGGACCTGCCTGGATTGAAGGAGCTGTCCCTCGACGACTCCGCGGTGACGGACCGCGGGCTCGCGGCTCTCTCCGACCTGGCCTCGCTCGAGTCGCTTCGCGTGGCCCGCACGAAGATCACCCCCGAGGGCGTCGCCGCGTTCCTCGCGTCTCCGCCACCGAAACTGCGGCAGATCGACGTCTCGGGAAACGGAATTCCATCGGAGATTCTGCGGGCCTGGAAGGAAGCGGGCAAAGGGGATTCCCCAAATGCCCATGGAGGGCGACGCTATGTCAACTAGCCGTGCCACACGGCCCATGCACCCGGAGAGCCGTCCGAACGACGGGCTTCCGCGGCTCCGAGCCGACGGGGAAGGATCGGTCGAGAACGCCGCCTCCCTCTGCGAAGCGAGCGAACTCGCCTATCTGGCCGAAGGCCCGGGAACGGAGGCCTTCAAGGATCGCCTGGGCCTCGACGCGAGGCTCGTGAGCGTGGGAAACACGCAGGCCTGGCTCGGCATCGATGCCTCGAACATCGTCGTCGCCTTCCGCGGCACGGAGTCGCCCGAGAGCCTCGACGGCCTGAAGGACATCCTGCTCACCGACGCGATGAACCTGCTCGTGGTTCCCGAGGGCCGGCTCGGCCACGATCTGGCGAGCGCCGGCGTGGGCGCCCGCTTCCACAAGGGGTTCGTCGATGCGATCGCGGCGGTCTGGGAGCCGCTGTCGGCCGCGATCGAGCAGGAGCTCGCGAAAAGCGAGCGGCCGGTCTGGCTCACGGGCCACAGCCTGGGAGGGGCGCTGGCGCTCTTTGCGGGATGGCTGCTGAAACGACGGTTCGTGAACGTTCACGAGATTGTGACGTTCGGCGCGCCGATGATCGGCAACCGCCTCGCCTGTGAGGCATTCAACCGGGAGTTCGCCGGCCGGATCCGGCGGTACGTCAACGGCCGCGACCCGGTTCCGAAGCTGCCGTCGTTCTCGCTCGTGGCCAACGAGTTCGCCCACGTCGAGAGTGAGCGGCTGCTCGGCCGCGAGCCGATGACCGGCCTGGCCGACATGCTCGCTGGCCTTGCGTCCACGGCGGCCGGCGGGCTGCTCGCGGGCACGATCGTCGACGAGGTCTGGAAGAGCGTCACCGACCAGGTCGCTGCGCACTATCTCGGACGTTACCGCGACCTGCTCGGCTCGGGCCGCTGACGGCCCGCCGTCCCGGTGGTCGCTCGCGAAAGTTTCACGATTCCCGGCGGCGGCGGCGGAAAAACCGCCATCCCGCCGGCGGGTTCCGACGGCTACGATCCTGGATGGAGGCCCCCGGCATGACCGCACCCCGCCCGAAGATCTTCGTCCTCGACACGAACGTCATCCTCCACGACTCGGGCTGCATTCGGAATTTCGAGGAGAACGACGTCGCGATCCCGATCACCGTGCTCGAAGAGCTCGACCAGTTCAAGCGGGGCAACGAGGACATCCATTTCCAGGCCCGCGAGTTTCTCCGCCGGCTCGACTCGCTCACCGGCGACGTGCTCTCCCAGGAAGGCAGCCCGCTCGGCGACGGGCTCGGTTCGGTTCGCGTCGTGCTCGGCGGCCGCCTCGACGGCCGGGTGCAGGAGACGTTTCTCCAGGACACGCCCGACCACCGCATCCTGAGCACGACGCTCGCCATCCAGGAGCGGGAGGCTCCGCGTCAGGTCGTGCTCGTCTCGAAAGACACGAACCTGCGGATGAAGGCGAAGTCGCTCGGCATCCGCGCGCAGGACTACACGTCGGACAAGGTACAGGGATTCGACAAGCTCTACTCCGGCAAGCGGGTCGTCGAGGGGGTGGCCTCGGAGGCGATCGACCGGTTCTACGCCGCCGGCGGCGTCCTTCCCGCCTCGGAGATCCCGCTCGCGGAGCCGCCCCGGGCCAACGAAAACTTCGTGCTCCGCAACGGCAGCAAGTCGGCCCTCGCCACGTTCCGCCGCTCCGACGGCTGCTTCCACCGCGTCGAGAAGCACGCCTGCTACGGCATCTCCCCCCGCAACGCCGAGCAGTCGTTCGCGCTTCATGCCCTCACCGACGAATCGATCAAGCTCGTCACGATCGCGGGGTCCGCGGGCACGGGCAAGACGCTCCTGGCCCTCGCGGCCGCGCTCGAGTGCCGGCAGAAATACCGGCAGATCATGCTCGCGAGGCCCGTGGTGCCGCTCTCGAACCGCGACCTCGGCTTCCTGCCGGGCGACATCGCCGACAAGCTCGACCCCTACATGCAGCCGCTCTACGACAACCTCACCGTGATCCGCCACCAGTGCGGCGACGACACGCAGGCCGCCCAGCGGATCGTCGACATGCGGGAGTCGGAGAAGCTCGTGATCACGCCGCTGGCCTACATCCGCGGCCGCAGCCTCCAGCGGATGTTCTTCATCGTCGACGAGGCACAGAACCTCACGCCCCACGAGGTGAAGACGATCATCACCCGGGCCGGCGAGGGAACGAAGATCATCTTCACCGGCGACGTCGCCCAGATCGACCAGCCTTATCTCGACGCCCTTTCCAACGGCCTGAGCACGCTCATCCACCGGATGGTCGGCCAGCCGATCTACGCCCACGTGACGCTCGAGAAGGGAGAGCGGTCCGAGCTCGCCGATCTCGCAAGCGCCATCCTCTGAGCCATGGCTCGTGGCGGTATACTCCGGAGCACGATGAAAGCCATTCTCAAGGCGGCAAAGTGGCGAGTGCGTTGGAAGCGATGGTTCGCGGTGGGGCTCGCCTCGGGGGCCGCGGGGCTCGCCTCGGCCGGTGAGCCGCCCGACCTCTGGGCCAAGCACCGCCGAGGGGAGGACTGGCCGGCGTTCCTCGGGCCGGCCGGCGACGGCACGAGCCGCGAGACGGGCTTCTTCGCCGACGGCCGGCTGCGGGGAGCGAAGGTGCGGTGGCACCGTCCGGTCGGCTCGGGCTACGCGATGCCGTCGATCAGCCGCGGACGTCTCTTCCAGTTCTCGCGGGTCCGCGACCGCAACCGGCTCGAGTGCCTGCGGGCTGAGACGGGCGAGCCACTCTGGGATTTCGAGTACGCCACCGCCTACGAGGATCTCTACGGCTACGAGAACGGGCCGAGGTGCTGCCCGGTCGTCGACGACGATCGCGTCTACATCCTCGGGGCGGAGGGAATGCTCCACTGCCTCTCGGTCGTCGACGGCACGGTGCTCTGGAGGATCGACACGACCGAGCGGTTCGGCGTCGTGCAGAACTTCTTCGGCGTTGGCAGCACGCCGGTGATCGAGGGGGATCTCCTGATCGCGAACATCGGCGGGTCGCCCCCCGAGAGCCGAAAGGCGCCCCCGGGCCAGCTCGATCGCGTCCGCGGCGCCGACTCCGGCGTCGTGGCCTTCGACAAGCGGACCGGCGCCGTGCGGTACCAGTTCAGCGACGAGCTGGCCAGCTACGCGAGCCCGACCTTTGCGACGATCGGCGGCCGCCGCTGGGGCTTCGTCTTCGCCCGCGGAGGTCTCATCGGCTTCGATCCGGTGGCGGGCCGGCAGGAGTTCCACTTTTCCTGGCGGGCATCGATCCTCGAGAGCGTCAACGCGGCCAATCCCGTGGTCGTGGGAGACGAGGTACTCATCAGCGAGACCTACGGCCCCGGGTCGGCGCTGCTTCGCGTGAAGCCGGGGAAATGCGAGGTCGTCTGGGAGGACGACGAGAGGAAGCGGCGGAAGATCCTCCAGGCCCACTGGAGCACCCCCATCCACCACGACGGCCATCTCTACGGCTGCAGCGGCCGCCACATCGGCGACGCCGAGCTGCGGTGCATCGAGTGGAAGACGGGCAAGGTCAAGTGGTCGCAGCCGGGCCTCGGCCGCAGCAGCCTGCTCATCGTGGAGGGGCACTTCTTCTGCCTGCTCGAAAACGGCTCGCTCTTCGTCTTCCGTGCAACCCCCGAACGGTTCGACGACCTTGGCGAAATTCCGCTTCACGCCCCGCTCGACGGGCCCGACAGCGAGCCGACGGTGCTCCTGAAGTATCCGGCCTGGGCGGCCCCGATCCTGTCGCACGGCCTGCTCTTCGTGCGTGGGCCGCAGCGGCTCGTCTGCGTGAAGTTGGAGCGGGGCGATGCCGCGCCCTGAGCTTCCGCGGTCCGCACGAGCCCTCCGGGAACGGGTTGCCTCGATCCTCGCGAGCGACGAACTGCGGCTCGCAGCGATGGCCCGCCTTCGTCGCGGGATCGATGCTCCTGTGCATGGCCTTCTCGGGAAGGCTCTGGCTCTCCACGCGGCTCTACCCGCTGACACCGCTCTTCGGGCTCGTTCCGCCGTTTCCCTGGCCGCTGGACGCGGCCGTCCTCGGCCTCGTGGTCGGGCTTCTTCTGGCCATCATCGCCAGGCCACTGGCCCGAATGCCGGTCGCCCTGCTCGCGGTCCTGCTCGCGGTGCTCTTCGCGCAGGATCAAAGCCGGCTCTGGCCGTCGTTTTACGCCTGCTTCCTGCTGGTGATTCTGCTCGCGGGGCACGACCGCTCGGGCGGCGACGTGGCGGCGGGCCGCACGCTCGCGGGGATGCGGCTCACGCTCGCGGCGATCTATTTCTGGGGCGGGGTGCAGAAGCTCACGCCGCACTTCTTTTTTGAGGAGTTCCCCTGGTTCATCAGGCCGCTGACGGATCTTCTGCCTGTGCCCGAGCCGTGGATTCCGGGGCTTGGAATCGCCGCGGCGGTGTTCGAGATGGCGTTTGCGATCGGCCTGCTGACTCGGCGGTTTCGCGGGATCGCCCTCGGCGAGGCGATGCTGATGCACGCGGTCATCCTCGTCTGCATCGGGCCGCTCCGGGGCCACTGGAACGACAGCGCCTGGATCTGGAGCCTGACGATGGCGGCGCAGGCCTGGCTGCTCTTCTTCGCCGCCCGGCCCTTCGAGCCGGCGATGATGTTCGCGGCCCCGCCGGCTCGGTCGCTGCCGAGGCTGGCGGTGGCCGTGCTCGCCGGCATCATGCCCTCCTTCCACACGGTCGGCCTCTGGGACGCGGCGATCTCGTTCAACGTCTACACCGGCAACGTCAACACCGCGTCGATCGTGATGCTGAAGGAGGCGGCGGACCGGCTCCCCGCGGAGCTCCAGCCGCACGTCGTGCGGCAGGACCGATCGGCGATGCTCGACCTCGGCGGCTGGTCGCAGAGCCTGTTTAGCGCCGGCGTCTATCCCGAGATCCGGGTCTTTCGACGGCTGTTCGAGGTCGTGACGAAGGACCTGCCGCCGGAGTCGGCCCGCCTCGTGGTCGTCGAACGGGCGACCTGGTTGTCACCGAAGGCGAGCCGTCCGCT
>CAZPEM010000011.1:27243-38030 GCA_964585575.1 uncultured Chitinophagaceae bacterium | reverse complement strand
CGACGTTCAGACCAGGAGATCGGTCAACGGCCCCGTGCTTTCCTTGAAGAAATCGACCGGGCAGCCGGCCTGCTGCAGCATCGTCAGATAGAGGTTCGAGAGGGGCTTGGGGCCGCCGGCCCGCTGGGCTTTGCCGGCGTCTTCTTTCGGCTGCCAGTAGACCTTGTACTGACCGTGCCGCCATCCGAGCCGTTTCCCGCCGGCCACCAAGGTCGGGCCGTCCGTGGCGTTGTGCGTGACTCCCTGCATGCCGCCCAACAGGATCTGGGTATGGTCGAGCAACGTTCCATCGGCGGCGGGGATGGCGCTCAATTTGTCCATGAACCGCACGACCGCTTCGACGAGGAGGCGATCGCGACGCGCCAGCAAGACTTCGACTTTCGAGTCTTTCTGGGTGCCTTGGTGCCACAGGTCATGGCCACCCAGGGTGGGCAGGCCGAGGCTCCGCGCGAAGTCATGGATCTCCCGCAGCGGGCCTTGGCCGTCCTCATGAGCGGTGATGCAGGTGCTGACACGGGTGGTGTCGGACTGGAATCCGAGGACCATCAGGTCGGTCATCGTGTCCACGAGTTCGGCGAGCGACTCGGTTCCTTTCTGCCAGTCTGGGACGCCACTTTCCTCGACCGCGGGCCGCGGCTTGTCCAGGGCCTGCTCGCGGAAGCCGATCCGCTGTTCGAGCCCGTGCAGCGATTCGGCGAACTGGTCCATCCGTTGGCGGTCGGCCTGCCCGAGCGTGCGGGTGAAGTCGCGGAGATTTTCATTGACGCCGTCAACGACCGTTTTTCGCAAGTGCAGCCGCCGCCGCAAGGCGGACAACTCGGACTGTTCGACGGGCGGCAGCAGTTCCCGCAGGGCCTGGGCCGGGTTGCCGATGGCGGGGATATCGGCGCCCAGGGCGTTCCGTGACGCGGTGTTCGCACCGATGCCGTTCGCATAACTGAGGACGAGCGTTTCGCAGTAGGTCGTTCCGAAATGCTGCGCGAAGACCTGATCCATGGAGATGGTGTTGCGGCCATCCACCACGTTGTGGCCGGTGAGCCAGTTCAGATTGTGGTAGTGGTGCCCGACCTCTCCGGAGATGTGTTTGAGGCCGCGAATCAGCGTGAACTGGTCGCGATGGTTGGCGAGGGGTTCGAGCGAAGGCGAGAGGGTGAAGTCGGTACCCTCGTCCTTGGGGTACCACTGGGGGCGAGCGATTCCGCCCGGCATGTAGATGCAGGCCAGCCGGGGTGGGTCGGCCCGCCGGCCGCCCGCAGCCCGTGATTCCTTCACCATGCACTCCAGCAGCGGCAGGGCCATCGCCGCCCCGGCGCCCTTGAGGATGGTCCGCCGATCGACGCGTTTTCCGAACATGATGAACTCGCTTTCAGTACGTTTCCGGTCGTTCTCGGTCGCGTGTGTTCACGGTTTCACGGAACCCAAAAAAATCTCACTCGTCAAAAAATCCTTGAGCATGTCCCGCATGGGGAAGTGCCGCTCCCGGCCGCGATCGAGCAGTTTCGTGAGCACGACTTCGTCCACGACCGTCGGCTCCCGGCTGGCGAAAAACCGCACATACCGCTGCAGCTGGCCCCGAGCCAGGTCTTCGGCGTAATGGGCGGCGGCGAGCCGCTTGAACTCCTGCCACGTCGTGAACGTCTCGCCCCGCGGCAAAGCCCCGCTTGGATCTACGGGCCAGGTCTTGCCCGTGCGGAGGTAGCGGGCCTGGCCATCCTCCTCCGTCACGATCTGATTCGTCTCCGCCTCGTTCTCCTGCCATCGGCCACTCACGTCGAAGTGCTGGAATGCGAATCCGACCGGATCCATCATTTTGTGGCAAACGGCACAGCTTGCCACGGTGGTGTGGGCGGCCAGTTTCACCCGTAGCGGTTGCCCCTTGTGGTCCTTGTGGTCGAGTTCCGGAACCTCGAGCGGCGCGGGCGGGGGCGGGAGATTGAGCACATGCCGCAGGGCCCAGGCACCGCGGTAGGTCGGCCAGTTCGGACCCATCCAGGTCGTCATCGACATCACGCCGGCCTGTCCCAGAATACCGCCTCCGCGTGGATCGTCAGGCCGCAGCGTCACCTTCTGGAATCGATGGCCGAAGATCCGCGGATACCCGTAATGGTAGGCCATCGCGTCGTTCATCGGCAGCCAGTCGCTGTCGAGCAGTTCCTTGGTGGGGAGATTCTCCCGGAGCATGATGCCGAAGTAGGCGGGGGATTCCTGGTTCATGCCGGCGGCGATGTGCTCGCGAAAAAGCCCCAGATTCGCCGTCTGGATGGTCTGGAATTTTTTGCCGGGATCCTTCTCCTCGACGACCACGGCCTTCGGCTGGCCGAGGGCCAGCCACATCGTGGTGAAGGGCATGAGAAACCCGGGCATGCAGTCCGGGTGATCCAGAAGGCGATCGATCTCTTGGCGGAGCACGCTCGACTCGGCCAGTTTTCCGGCAGCGGCCAGTTCCATCAGCCGCGTGTCGGGAGGCTGGCCGATCAGGCCGAACGACAGCCGCGACGCGATCGCGTAGTGCCGCAGGGCCGGATCGCCGACGTCGGTGGGGAGCAGCGTTCGCGCGGCCGCGCTGGCGAAGATCATCTCGGTCGTCAGGCGGATCGAATCGTCCAGCCCCAGGCCTTCGCCGCGGCACCGCTTGAAGAACGACTCCAGCCAGCGATCTTCCGCCGACGATACCGGGCGGCGAAACGCGGATGCGGCGAGCGTGCGGACGACGGACATCCCGCCGGAATCGTCGGCCGACAACGCGGCCCGCTCCTCGGGAGTCAGCCATTGATGCCGGTAGAAGGTCTCGATCTCGTACTTCTGAAATTGGAGCCAGCTCGCGGGATAGCTGGTGTCTTTCGCCTTGACGGCCGCTATGAACTCGGGCGAATCGACCGGGAAGCCGCGAGCGTCCTGCGCATTGGGCGGATCCAACGGCAGGGTCCGCTGGTTGGAGAAGAAGCCGGCCGCGTGTTCATAGTACAGGCCCTTCCAGTTGTGAACGACCGGCGGGCCACAATCCCGCGGCAACAGCAGGAACTCAACCGTCTGCGGATGGTCCGGGTCGCCGGTGATTTCGATCCGCCGATCGGCGTTGAATCGCAACGTCGGTGCCGCGACCCCCGGCGGCGCCAGCGACGCGAGGTCGAGTCGAATCCGCAGGAACCCGCCATTGAAGTCGGCGTCATCGTTCGTCACCTTGACCTCGAGGCCTTTGCCGCGGTTGGCGTGGCGGACGGATTCGTTGACGAAGTGCGGTTCGACCAGGCCCCCTCCTCGGATCCTGATAAATTCCCTCTTGGCGAGCCTGCCGACGGGGTTGTGCTTTCCGGACACGAAATCGCCGAACAGCCCTTCGGGAGGGGCCGCCTTGGGCTCGAGAAAGTCGATCCTCCGCAGCACCATGTGGATGACTTCCTGGACCACATTGACCGCAGCCGTCGCATCCTGAAGACC
The DNA here is from genome assembly GCA_964585575.1 of uncultured Chitinophagaceae bacterium. GTDB lineage: Bacteria > Planctomycetota > Planctomycetia > Pirellulales > UBA1268 > UBA4655. Next base: position 34,592 of record CAZPEM010000011.1, on the reverse strand, counting down.
CGAAGCGAGGGTGTCGAAGCCTTCACTCAGCCGATCACCCGGCAGATATTTCTCGAGCTGTGGCAGGTTCAATTTCAGGACGTTCGTCACCAAGGCCGCATATTCGCGACGGTTGAGACGACGCTGGCTGCCGCTGCCGAGCGCCGATCGTGCTGCCCGCGACTGGTCGAAGATCCAGGCGTTGACCGCCTTGGCCTGCCCGGCCTCCGGCCGGTTTTCCGATTCCGGCGGCATGCGTCCCGATTCGATCGCCCGATGGGCCCGGCTCCACAGCACGGCATCCTCGGCCGCGAAACCGGCCGGGAGACGGTCGAAGCGGACGCCCGAGTTTTGTTCGTCCGGACCGTGGCAATCGATGCAGTGCGCCTTGAGAAACGGCAGCACCTTGTCCCGGAAGCCGTCGCCGCCGAAGAGTTGGGGAGTCGTGGTCGACGCTTGCGGTGCCGGCGGCTTCGCAGACGCGGCAGATTCCGCGCTGCAGAGCGGGCACGCGAACACCCCTACCGCCAGCGTCGCGATCAGGACGACCGGAATCCGCATGAGAAAAAACTTCTCCTCGTGCCTTGCGACGCACGCCCGATGATCGACGTCAAGGAGTCCAGGCGGACGATCCTTCCCGCGCATCCCGCAAGCTCCGTCCGACATATCTTTCGGCCTGAAATCTAATCGAATTATATGTTGAGCCATCCGCAATCAAACGGCCATGCTGCGGTGAATTTTCGGAATGTTCGGTTTTGGCGGTTTTGCGGGCGGTTCGCCACCGATACCCCCTACCCCCGAACGCAGAACGGACGTTATCCAGACACCGCGGCATCGAGCGTCGCCTGGGCGGCCACGAGCCGGCGGTACCGGTCGAACACCCCGGCGAGCGTGCGGACCGACTCCGCCCGGGGGGTGAATCGCGTGGGCGTGCCGCTGGAGTGGCGGGCGAGGAAGGCGGACCACGACTCGGTCGCTCCGCCGCCCGCCCGCTCGGCCCGATACTTCGCCATGAGCGCCGCGCCGAAGGCCGTGCCCTCGCTTCCGCCGTCGAGGATGGAGACGGGCGTGTTGAACGCGTCGGCGACCACCTGCCCCAGGGCGGGCGTCTTCACAAGGCCGCCGGAGAGCACGATCTCTGTCCGCGGGAAGCCCTGACGGTCGAGTTCGCCGCTGCCGAGCCGGAGGTTGAACACGGTCGCCAGGAGCGCCGCCTTCACCATGCTGCCGGGCGTGGCGTTGCGATCGTCGATGCCGACGAAGAGCGCCGTGCCGCCCCGCGAGACGCCGAGGCCAGGCTCGTCGTCGGTGAAGGGGAGCGAGAGGATGCCGCCGCAGTCGTCCGGCGCCGCGACCACCTGCGGCATCACCGCGGCGAAGGCGTCGCCCCGTGATCCCTCGGGCAGCATCCTGCCGAACATGTTCACGACCGTGTTCATCCAGGTCGTGCCGTTGCGGAGCCAGACCATGTTGATCGGGCGGCCGTCGGGAGCGCAGAAGTGGTCCACGGCCCGCGACACGCCGTGGAAGGGCCGATCGCCGACCGAGTTGGCGACGACGCTCGTGCCGAAGCTCATCGAGACCATGCCCGGCTCCGCGATGAGCGACCCGGCAAGTGCCGCCGGCTGATCCCCTTCCGCAGGGGCCACCGGGATGCCCTGCGGGAGCCCCAGCAGATTCGCGCCGCCGGCATCGAGCGTGCCGCCATCTTCGCCGGCCCGCCGCACTTTTGGCAGGAGCTCCACGAGCGGCGGTGGCGAGAAGCCGGCGGCGGCCCGCGCCGCGATCGCGTCGAAGGCCTTGAGCAGCTTCGCGTCGTAGTCGAGCGATGACTGCTGAATCGGAAACATGCCGGCGGCGTCGCCGATGCCGAGATCCCATCGGCCGGTGAGCCGGTGGGCGATCCAGCCGGCGGGCGTCGTCATCCTCGCGGCCTTGCGCGCGACGTCGGGACGGTTGCGGAGCGTCCAGAGCCACCGCGACGCGGTGAGCCGCTTCGGGCATTTCGTGCCGAGGCTCTCGGTGAGCTCGTGCCCCTCGGCCTCGTTCCTCGCGTCGCACCAGAGCCGCGCCGGCCCGAGAACCCTGCCGGAAGCGTCGGCGAGCACCTCGCCGTGCATCTGGCCGGAGATGCCGATCGCGAGGACGTCCATCTCGATGCCGCCGGCGGCGAGCTTCGACCTCAGCTGCGCCATCGCGACGGACAGGGCCGCCTCCCAGTCGGCGGGCTGCTGCTCGGAACACTCCGCTGGCAGGCCCGGTACCATGGCATATGAGCCTTCGCCGCCCGCGAGGATGCGGAGATCGCGGTCGGCAAAGACCACCGAGAGCCCCTGCGTGCCCGCGTCGATCCCGAGATAGCCCTGGCGTTTCATGGAGCGATCAATCCCTGTGGTTGCTCGAAGCGACGTTCGGCGAGCCGCCGACGCGGCGGACGAATATACTCTGCGGTCGCATGCGCACCCCTCGCCCACCCGCCGCTGCCCGCGAACGATCGCGGCTGTCCGCCGGCCCGCTCGCAGCGTCGGCCTGGATGGTCGTCCTCCTCGGCGTCTGCGGCTGCTCGTCGGCCCGGTACGACGCCGACTATGCGAAGGCCGTCGCCGAGCACCGAACGCGGGCGGAGTTTTCCCGGCTCCAGGATCGGCCGGTCGAACTCGCCGATGGCCGCGTTCGGCTCCATCCACCGAAGGAACTGCCGGATGCCCTGTCGGAGGACGGTCCCGATCCGAGGTTTCCGGCGGGCGAGGACGGGCAGGTGAGGAACGTCCCCCCGAGGCGGCTGCGGCCGTCGTTCCTGGAGGGCTTCCCCGGCTGGGCCGTGACGCATGAGGGGCTGCACGGCGCCAACGCCAAGCTGCCGGCCACGCTTTCCATCTACCTCGTTCCCTCGTCAGAGATGAACCAGGCCGACGTCGAAGCCGATCTGCTCGCCCGCCTGAAGAAGGACGAGGCGTTCGAGGCTGCGAAGCTCGAGTGGCAGAGCCGCGAGGTGACCGACCGCGACGGCGCGAAGAAGGCCTGGCGGGTGATCGAGGCCCGTGGCCCGCAGCCGATTGACCGCTTCCCCGGCAGGAACGAGCCGATCGAGGAGTCGATCGAGACCGCGCTTGCCGTCTGGCTGTCTGCCGAACGCGGCCAGGAGTTCTGCGCCCTGCTCGCCTGGCGGGTGCCCGACGAGATCAAGGATGCGGTGAAGCTCGACGACTTCGCCCCGCTCGTCGCCCGCTCGCTCGCCATCGCTCCGCCCGCGAAGTGACCGCGGCAGGGCTGAACGGCGCCCGGACATTCGCAGCATTCCACGATCCCGTAAATATGGCACGGTAGCTGCCGTATTGACGGCTACGATCGGAGCATGAAAACCACGATCGACATCCCGGACGAACTGTTTCGACTCGCGAAGGCGCGGGCGTCTCTTCGCGGCATCAGTCTGCGGCAGTTCGTGACCGACACTCTGCGTGCCCAACTCGAGCGTGACGAGAACCGCGCCCGGGCAACTGATCCGCCCTGGATGAAGGGTTTTGGTGGTCTCGCCGACCTGGCCGGCGAGACAGGCCGAATCCGCGCACTGATTGAGGAGGAATTCGAGTCGATCGAAACGGAGCACGAGACGCGATCCTCGACACCAATGCTCTTTCAGCATGGGCCGAGGGAGATCGATCCATCGAACCCGTGCTGTGTTCGACAACGGAGGTCGTGATCCCCGCGGTCGTTGTCGGCGAGTTCGATTTTGGCATCCGCCAGTCGAGTCACTACCAACGCTATGCCGACTGGCTCGATGCCAACCTCAAGGTGGTTGAAATCGCCTTGATCGACCCTGAGGTGGCGCACGTCTACGGAGCCGTGCGGCTCGAGCTCAAACAGGCGGGCACGCCGATTCCGATCAACGACACGTGGATCGCCGCAATGGCGCGGCATCGGTCGTATCCCGCGACGGCCACTTCGACGTAGTCTCGGGAATTCAACGCGTGTCCTGGTAGGCAACCTCGCCGAGCTTCGCCAGGATTTCCCGCACGATCGTGTCGGGTTCGCCCGCCACGTCCACGACGATCGGATGCTCGTCGGCGGCCGGCCGCTCGAGCAGGGCCAGCTGGCTGTCGAGCAGCGTGGCCGGCATGAAGTGTCCCGCCCGCCGTTCCATGCGGTGGCGGATCACGCCCCCCGGGTCGTCGAGGTGCACGAGCCGGATGAGCGGGTGGGGCAGGCCGAGCCGATCGCGATAGCGGCGGGCGAGCGCCGAGCATGCCAGGACCGCGTTGCCACGGCCGGCGACCGCATCCCGGACCGCCGCTGCGAGCGTGTCGAGCCACGGCCAGCGGTCGGCGTCGACGAGCGGCGTGCCCGACCGCATCTTCTCGATGTTCGCGGGCGGATGGAAATCGTCGGCGTCGAGAAACGTCCACTCGAGCGCTGCCCCCAGTCGCCGGCCGATCTCGGTCTTGCCGGACCCGCATACGCCCATGACGACGATCGCTCGCGGCGGTGCGGCAGGGCCTTCGGCAGGGATTGCGTCGGTGGTCATGACCAGCTCGTGGACGATGATGTGCCGTGGCCGCGGGTGCCACAGAAGAAGACGTCGATGCCGAGGTTCCTCGCCACGGCCGCCTTCGCGAGGGCCGCCCGGTCGGCCGACTCGGCGTCGGCGGCGTAGGCCACCTGGATGTGGTTCGCCTTGTGGCGGGCCATCATCTGATCCCGCGAGATGCCGTAGGTGACCGCGTGCATGATCGGCCACTGCCTCGTGGTCGATTCGAGCCGTCGCCGGGTCTCCTCCTCCGGGAGCCGTATCGCCTGGCCGCGGCCGATGTCCATGCAGAGCTTCTCCCTCGCGACGCCGTCGTCGCCGCGGACCCCGTCCACCCAGATCCGGCTCCAGACGATCTCGCCCGGCCTGCTCACGCCCGCGAGCGTGCTGCCGCCGAGCCGGAAGTACATCGGGGGCTGGCGGTGGCCGTGCGCCCCCTTCCATCCGCCTTCGAAGTGGGACGGCGGCGCTCCCCCGGAGATCTCGAACACCCAGACCCACTGGTCGGTCGACCGAGACTGGTCCCAGTCGCCCCAGCGGATGTCGTGGAGCGTGTTCTCGACCGGCTGGCCGAGCGACTCGTGGACGCGTTGCGTGAGGAGCCCGTCGAGCCCGGCGCACTCGTCCACCTCGTTGAAGTGGACGAGGGGCCGCCCCTTCCAGAGTACCCGCTTCGATCCTTCGGCCGTGACCGGCGGCCGCTTCGAGTCGTTGAGCATCCCCTCCACGAGGTCGCTCGCCGGGAGCAGGTCCTTGAGCCCCTGCTGGTACTGGATGCCGACCGTGTCGCAGCCGAACCGGTCCGCCAGCCGCAGCGTCGCGACGTACATCCTGCACTGAGTGAGCACCTGCTCCCGCGTGAGGTCGGTGGCGTCGTTCCTGCCGAAGTGGAAGGTCATGCCCGCCTTTTCGAGCCAGCGGAAGACATCCCTCGCCTCCCGTTCGGTGACGCGGGTCGTCTCGTGGTAGAGCGCCGACTGGCTGAGCCGCTCCTTGAAGACGCCGGTCGCGTGCAGGAGCGAGTCGGGGATGATCGCGTTGAACATCCCCATGCAGCCCTCGTCGAAGACGCCCATGAGCGCCTTCTTGTTCCGCAGGTCGTCGGCGATGGAGGCCGCGAGCTTCCCGATCTTCGGCGGGATCGTCACCCGCTCCATCGGCACGACGTGGCTCGTGTCGTGGTGCACGACGCGGTGGTCGAGCCAAGACTGCAGGTGCCGCGTGAAGCTGGGGCTCGAGAAGTCGTCGGCCCAGAGCGTCGCGTAGGGAACACCCGCCTTCGTCAGCGACCCGTTGAGGTTGAGCATCCCCACGAGGCCCGGCCACTGGCCCGACCAGTTGGCGACCGTGAGGATCGGGCCGCGATGGGTCGAGAGCCCGGGCAGCACGTGGTTGGAATACTGCCAGACCGCCTCCGCGACGACGAGCGGCGACTCGGGATCGATCGCGGCGAAGACGTCGAGCCCCTCGCGGGCGCCGGCGATGAAGCCGTGGCCGCGGGATTTCGAGGGGGCGTGGCCGCGGGAGAGTTTCCAGCCGGCCCGTGCGAAGGCATCGCACAGCGCGCGTTCCATCGCCTGCTGCGCGGGCCAGCAGACACGGTTGGCCTCCTCCCGGAGGTCGCCGCTGGCGACGAGGATCGCCTCGAGGGTGCGAGACGACTTTCTCGCCGCCGGTCGTGCGACGGCCGATCGTTGCATGGATCGCGTTCGAGCCATCGTGAAAACCCCGCTCTCGTGTGACGATGGAATTGACGGCAGGAGAGCAACTATACTCGCCGGAACGGGCACCGGAATTCGGCCCGTTTGGAGTTCGCGATCATGCTTCGGCGGTTCCCGATGGTTCTTGGATGTTGTGGGCTGATCGCCTGCGGCCTCGTCGTCGCGGCCGATCCTCCCGCGACCTCGGCGCCCGGCCCCGCTGCGGCGGCGAGCCTGCCCGACTTCACGCGGTGGATCATCGCGTCCGACTTCTCGAGCGATGGCAAGCTGCTTCTCACAGCTGGCGGCGAGAGCCTGCTCTACCGTCCGGGCGACGTCGTGCTCTGGACCGCTTCCGACGGCAAGCGGGTGGCCGGCATGGCGGGCCATCCGACCGCCGTCTGGGCGGCGAAGATCTCGAAAGACATGAAGCTCACGGCGACGGCCGGCTACGATGGGCTCGTGAAGCTCTGGGACGTCGGGGGCAAGTCACTCAAGCACGACCTCAAGAAGCACAAGGGCTGGGTTCGCTCGCTCGCCTTCTCACCCGACGGATCGAAGCTCGCCTCCGCCGGGGAGGATGGAACGGTCGTCATCTGGAACACCGCCGATGGCACCGAGCTGAAGACGGTCGCCGCCCATGCGGGCCCCGTGACTGCCGTGGCCTTCTCTCCCGACGGCGCGACGATCGCCAGCGGTGGCGCTGACAAGCTCGTCAAGCTCTGGGCCGCGGCCGACGGCGCCGAGAAGGGGAAGCTCGAAGGACACGGCGACGCGATCTGGTCGCTCGCCTACTCGCCCGACGGCTCGCGGCTCGCCAGCTGCGGGGCGGATCGTACCGTGAAGCTCTGGATCACCTCCGACTCGAAGGAATACGCGACGCTTTCCGGCCACAAGGACTGGGTCACGAGCCTCACCTTCAACGCCGACGGCTCGCGGCTTGCCAGCGGCTGCCTGGATGGCAGCGTGAAGCTCTGGGATGTCGCGGCGAAGGCCGAACAGATTGGCCCCGAGGCGGTGAAGTCGAGCGTCTGGACGGTCTCCTTCACGCCCGACGGCAAGCGGATCTTCATCGGCAGCCACGCGGGAGGGCGGATCGTTCCGACGCCCTCGCCGAAGCTTGCCCCTCCTCCTCCGCCGCCGCC
>CAZPEM010000011.1:3853-27143 GCA_964585575.1 uncultured Chitinophagaceae bacterium | reverse complement strand
GTGTCTCCCGCTCCGGCGGATGCCAACCTGAAGACGACGCCGCTCGTGCCACAGTCGTCCATGTTCGACGTTCCCGCCGACGTCGCGATCGCCGCGAATGCACAGGCCACGATCCTGCTCGACCAGCAGTACGTCGATGGCAGGCACGCCATCGACAAGTTCAGGATTTCCGTGATCCAGGAGGGAGTGAAATGAGTTTCATGATTGGCGGGAAGTCGAAGGCGGATGGCTCAGCAACGGTGTCCTGGCGGGAAGCCGCGTGGCCGCTCACTGCGGCCATTGCGGTCGGCGTGGCGGTTGCCGGATGGATGCGGCCGGTCGGGCACGTTCAGGCCCTGACGTCTCTGGCCGACAACGCGTTCGCCGTCTGCACGGTGCCTCTCGACGGCACGAACGAAGGCGTGTTCATCCTCGACTTCGAGACCGGAGATCTCTCCGGGGCGGTCCTCAATCCGGCCACGGGGAGGTTCGGTGCGGCGTACAAGCACAATATTCTCGCCGATCTCGGGTTCAAGCCGGGGCAGCTGAAGAACCCCAGGTTCCTGCTCGTGTCGGGTGTCATCGAGCTGCGGCAGCCGGCCGTGCCGGTCGCGTCGTCGGTGCTCTACGTCACCGATTCGACGACGGGGGCGACCGCCGTCTACGGCATCCCCTTGAACGCCCCGCAGGCCGGGCAGCCGATCGCGAGCAAACTCCTGCCGCTCGACATCGCGAAGCCACGCGGCGGCGGGCCGGCGCGGCCGGGTCGGTGAGCGACATGGCGTCGGAGAATCCGGTGACCGGCGACGTGTCCGTGACGGTCAACGGTGAAGTGCGGCCCGTCGCCGCCGGCACGACGCCGCTCGACCTCGTTGAGTCGCTCGGGCTTGCCGGACGGCCGCTGGCCGTCGAGGTCAACGAATTGGTCGTCCCCAGGTCGAGGCTCGCCGACCGTCCGCTCGTCGCGGGCGACCGGATCGAGATCGTCACGCTCGTCGGTGGTGGATAGGAGGAGCCGCCGCTGTGTCTACCATTCCAGTGTCCACCACGACGGGCTTGCCCATGACGGTGTCCACCGCGACGTCCGCGAACATGACCGACATCGCCGCCGAACCTCCGCTGCGGATCGGTCCGTGCACGCTGCGGAGCCGGCTCGTCGTCGGCACCGGCAAATACGCGAGCTACGCTCTCATGCGGGAGTGTCTCGAGGCTTCGGCCGCCGACTGCGTGACGGTGGCCGTCCGTCGCGAGCGGCTCGTGAACGCGGCGGGCGAGAACATCCTCGAACATCTCGATCCGTCGCGGATCACGATCCTCCCGAACACGGCGGGCTGCTTCACCGCCGCCGACGCCGTGCGGGTCGCCAGGCTCGGCCGGGAACTGCTTCGCGACCTCGGCAACGCGGGGTCCGAGTGGGTGAAACTCGAGGTGCTCGGCGACACGAAGACGCTCCTTCCCGATCCGGTCGGCACGCTCGAGGCCACGGAGAAGCTCGTCGCCGACGGCTTCACCGTGCTCGTCTACTCGAGCGACGATCCCATCCTCGCCAAGCGGCTGAAGGATCTCGGTGCCGCGAGCGTGATGCCGGCGGGAAGCCCGATCGGGAGCGGCCAGGGGATTCTCAACCCCAATGCCCTCCGGATCTGCCTGGAGTACCTGAAGGACGGCGACGCGGAGTATCCGGTGATCGTCGATGCGGGAGTCGGCACGGCGAGCGACGTGGCGGCCGCCATGGAACTCGGCGTCGACGGGGTGCTGCTCAACACGGCGATCGCCCACGCGGCCGATCCCCTGCGGATGGCCCGCGCCATGAAGGCCGCCTGCGAGGCCGGCCGCGATGCGTTTCTCGCCGGCCGGATTCCCCGCCGGCTCTACGCGACGGCGTCGAGTCCCGAGGAGGGGCGGATCGCGCCGACGGCGAGGCGGCCGTGACGCGGCAGTCCCCCATCTCCGACAGCCCGTGGTTCTGGGGGCTCGTCTTCTCGCTCATGTCGCTCGCCGGCATCGGGCTGATCTCGCCGAAATTCGACGTGCGGCAGCGGCAGGTGGAAGGACGGTTCCTCGGGCGAGAGCGGGCGGCGATCGAGCGGGGACGGAGAGCGGCCGGCCTGCCGCCGGTGGACCTCGCCGACGAGGCGATGGAACGTGACGCCGTGGCCCCGCGGCGGATCGTGCCGCTCTGGACGCTCGCCGCCGTGGCCGCCGCGGCCGCCGCGGGGTCCGCGGCCATGCTCCTCCGCGAACGATCGGCCGGAGCCGCGGTGAAGGAGGACTGAAGGCCGGCCGGCGACCGGTGCGACCGGGCCTTGGCGTGGTACATTCCCGGTTCGTTCACCCAGAGCCTTCGCCCATGCTCGCCAAGCGGATCATCCCCTGCCTCGACGTCGAGAAGGGGCGGGTCGTCAAGGGAACGAAGTTTCTCGACCTCGTCGATGCCGGCGATCCGGTCGAAGTGGCGGCGCGGTACGAGCGGGAGGGGGCCGACGAGCTCGTCTTCCTCGACATCACCGCCAGTCATGAGCAGCGGTCGATCATGCTCGACGTCGTCCGGCGGGTTGCCGAGACGGTCTTCATGCCGTTCACGGTCGGCGGCGGGATCCGCACGCTCGACGACGCCTGCGCCCTCGTTCAGGCGGGGGCGGAGAAGGTGAGCATCAACTCCTCCGCGGTCCGCACGCCCGAACTCGTCACGGCGGTCGCCAACCGTCTCGGCAGCTGTGCCACCGTGGTGAACATCGACCCGAAGCGGGTCGTGCGGGATGGCCGCGAGACGTGGGAGGTGTTCGTGAACGGGGGCCGAGTGCCGACCGGCCTGGAGGCCGTGGCCTGGGCGAAGCGGGTCGAGTCGCTCGGCGCCGGCGAGATCGTGCTCACCTGCATGGACCGCGACGGGACCCGCGACGGCTACGACCTCGAGATCACCGCGGCCGTGAGCAGGGCCGTGCGGATCCCGGTCGTGGCCAGCGGTGGCGCCGGATCGGGCGAGCACATGGCCGACGCGATCGAGTTCGGCCTTGCCGACGCCGCCCTCGCCGCTGGCATCTTCCACTTCGGCCAGTGTACGATCCGGGAGGTCAAGGAGATCCTTTCCCGCCGCGGCATCGCCGTCCGCCCTGTGACCGCCTGAATTCCGCTTTCGTTCCCGCCCCAACGCCCTGACGGATCATGTCGACCGACGCCGCCACGACGAGCCAGGATTCGCCGGCCGACGAGCCCGGTTTGCCGGCACGCCCGCGGCTCGAGATCGACCGCTTTTTCCAGGCGCTCGTGAAGTTCAACGGCAGCGATCTCCACCTGAAAGTCGGCCAGCCGCCGATCGTCCGCGTGAAGGGGGCGCTCCAGCCGCTCAAGGCCGACCGCATCGACGACGAGACGATGCGGCGGCTCTGCATGCCGCTCATGAACGAGCGTCAGAGGAACATCTTCGACAAGGACGGCGGGGCCGACTTCGCCTACACGACGACGGTGGACGGTAAGAAGTGGCGGTTTCGCGTGAACCTGCTCACACAGCAGGGGGCGATGGGGCTCGTCGCCCGCAAGGTCAACGACCAGATTCCCGACTTCGAGAAGCTCTACCTGCCGCCGGCGATCGAGCGGCTCTGCCAGCTCGACCAGGGGATGGTGCTGCTCGCGGGCGTCACGGGATCGGGCAAAAGCACGACGATCGGCTCGATGCTCAACTACATCAACCGCCACTACCGGAAGCACATCCTCACGCTCGAGGATCCGATAGAGTTCATCTTCACCGAGGACAAGTGCCTGATCAACCAGCGGGAGATCGGTACCGACGTCCGCAACTTCGAGATCGGCATGAAGCATGCCGTCCGCGAGGATCCCGACATCATCCTCGTGGGCGAGCTGCGAGACGTGGAGACCTTCAAGACCGCGATCCACGCCGCGGAGACAGGCCACCTCGTCTTCGGAACGATCCATGCGGCGAGCGCCCCGAGCACGGTCACGCGAATCCTCGACCTCTTTCCGCAGGAGGAGCACGCCGCGATCCGCAGCGCGATCGCCTTCAACATGAAGGGGATCGTGGCGCAGAAGCTGCTCAAGTCGATCAAGCCGGGCGTGAGCCGGGTGCCGATCGTCGAGATGATGTTCTTCGACGTGCTCGTGCGAAAGTACGTGCTCGAGGGGCAGGACCACCTGCTCGCCGATCACATCAGGAAATCCGTCAAGGACGGCATGCAGGATTTCACGCTGAGCCTCAAGAGCCTCATCGACCAGGGGCTCATCGACCGGCAGGATGCCCTGGAGATCGCGCCCAACCGCGAGGCGCTCATGATGGCGCTCAAGGGGATCGGGGTTTCGGGATGATCCTGGCGGCGGTCGCGAACCAGTCCTGGCCGACCGAACTGGTCGAACCGCTCACCCGGGACCAGGGCGGGCTCGCCCTGGTCCCGATCGCCACCTGGTGGGCCCTCGTGCTCGGATGGATCGCGACCACCGACCGTCTCTCGCAGGACGCCGTGGCGAGGCGCATGCCCGCGGGAACGTGGGGCATGATCCTCGCCTTTCCCTTTCTCGCGGCCGCCCTTCTCGCCTGGTGGCTGCCGTCTCTGTTGGTGGTGATTCCGCTGATGCTCGTCGCGTGGCTGGGGTCGATGTTCGCCTACGCAAGGGCCCGCAACGCCGGCCTCCCCGCCGGAGAGACCATCCTCACGGTCTCGCATGCGAGGCGGTTCGTCGAGGATGCGCTGAGCAGGGTCGGCATCTCGCTGCCCGGTTCGGAGACGGATTCCAAGGCGATCCTGCCGACGGTGTCGCTCGCGGGGGATGCGTCGTCGTCGGCCGACGAACAGGCAAGGCGGCTGCAGGCGGCATCGGGGCTGCCCGGGTTCGCCGATGCCGTGACGATCATCTCGGAGGCCGTCAATGTCGGGGCGTCGGCCGTACTCCTCGAACTCGTCGGCGAGCAGGTGCCCGTCCGCCAGGAGATCGACGGAGTCTGGCATCCGCTCAAGGCCTGGGAGTGGCAACGAGAGAATCGAAAGCGGGTCGAACGCTGCGTGCCGGCGCCGCCGATGCCGAAGCCGCAGGCCGCCGGGATTCGCGACGCGTTGCTCGCGGTCGCGGGCGTGAATCCGCGGGCCGTGAAGGCGAGGGCCTCCGGCAGGTTTTCGATGAAGCTCGACGGCAAGCCATGGCTCGGACGCGTTGCCACGCAGCGGTCCGCGGCCGGCGAGACGTTCGTCGTGCGGTTCGAACCGCAGGCCATCCCCTTCAAGTCGCTCGGCGACCTCGGTGTCGGAGAGGAGTTGGCCGGCCGGATCGCGGGGCTTCTCGCACTCGAGAAGGGCCTGGTCGCGGTCACGTCGCCCGCGTCGAGCGGAGGCTCGACGACGCTCGACCGCGCGGTGAATTCCGCCGACAGACTGCTCAGGAATTTCATCTCGGTCGAGGATGCCGCCTCGCCCTACCGCGAGATACAGAACGTGAAGCCTTTCCGGTTCGACCGGCAAAGCGGCGGCACGCCGCTGGCGGCGCTGCAGCAGGCCCTTCGCGAGTATCCGCAGGTGCTCATGGCGGCTGATCTGCAGGATCCGGAGCTGGCCGCCGAACTGGTCTCGCGGGCGGAGGCGGAGAACCTCGTCGTCGTCGGTTTCAAGGCGGCCGATGCGATCGAAGGCATCGGGAAACTCCTCGCGCTCGGTGCCGACCGTCAGAAGCTGGCTGCGTCGCTGCTCGGCGTCGTGTCGCAGAGGCTCGTGCGGAGGCTCTGCCCGAAATGCCGTGAGGAACGGACGACGCCCCCGGAGCTGCTGGTGCGGCTGAAGATGATGCCGGACCAGCTGCCGTCGATCTACGCCGCGTCGAAGGAGGGCTGTCGCCTCTGCAACGGCACCGGCTATCGCGGTCGCAGGGGCATCTTCGAACTCGCCGCCGGCGACACGGTTCGCCTGGCGATCGCCAAAAATGCCGACCGGACCGTCCTGCAGAAGGCGGCTCTGAAGGATGGCATGCGGCCGCTCTCCGAGGCCGGCATGCGGCTCGTGGCAGAAGGGGTGACGTCGCTCGAGGAACTGCAGCGGGCGTTCAGGACTCCCGACAAGAAGTAAGGTCGCCCGGTTCGCGAGAGGGGAAAATCATGTCCGCGGAACTCGTCACGTCGCTCCTGCTGGTCGGCATCTTCGCCGCGGTCACGGTCTCGCTTTCGCTCCAGGGACTCTGGACGGGACTGGTTACGATTCCGAACCTGCTCGCCGCCGCGGCGATCGCGACCGCCTGGCACGGCGTCGCCGCCGCGTGGCTCGAGGGTCTTCTCGGCAGCTTCACGCATCTCCTCGACCTGCTTGCGATCTGGGCCATCTTCGCGGTGGTGATGCTCGTGCTTCGGGAGGTCACCGACCGCGTTTCGCGGCATCGCGTCGCGTTTCCGCCTCTCGTCGAGAAGATCGGCGGACCGATCGCGGCCGCCGTCGCGGCATGGATCATGGTCGCGTTCACGGCCGCATCGATTCAGACCGCCCCCTGGCCGGTCGCCGCCGTGCAAAGGACGCCGGAGTCGAGGATGCTGCTGGGCATCTCGCCGGACAGGAAATGGCTTCAATTCGTGCGGGGCTCGTCGGTGGCCGGGCCTTTTGCGGCGCCATCGACCCCCTTCGACCCGAAGGCCGACTTCCTCGTGCGGCACGCCCAGCGGAGGATCGAGCTCGAACGGGAAACGGCGATCCGGGTGAATCGGTAGACGGGCCGCAGTCATGCATCCGATTCCGGAGACCGTCGAGGAGCACGACAACGGCTCGTACCGCTCGATCAGCGGCCTCGCGGTCGCGGCGGCCGCGGCGGGGGTGCTCTCGGCCGGATGCCTCGTGAGCCCCGTGGCCTGGGTCGTGCCGCCGGTGGCGATCGCCCTCGCCGTCGCGGCGCTTCGCGAGATCGGCCGCGAGGGGTCGGTGAAGGTCGGACGGATCCCCGCGGTTCTCGGCCTCGCGCTCGCGGTGGGCTTCGGGACGCAGTCGGTGTCGTACCGCGCCGTCAACGACTGGTTCGTCCGGACGCGGGCCGCGACGGCCGCCCGCGAATTCGTCCGTGCCGCGAGGGAATCGAGGTTTGCCGACGCCCGCGACATGTGCAGCCCGACGGCTGGCGGCCTGCGAGACGGTGTGGGCGTTGCCGTGCCGGACGGACCGCCGGAGGCCTCCGCCTTCGCCGCGATGCCTGCCGTGGCCCTGCTCGCACGCTGTTCCGGCTCCGCCCAGGCGATGATGACCGCAGAGCCGCCGCCGGAGGATTTCCCGGCGGCGGTCGCATTCGTCGTGACCGTTCCCTGCCAAACGCTCGACGGACACGCTGAGGCCGGGGATGCCCGGGTGCGGGTCGTCGTCCAACGAGACGATCAGCCCGACCGCGGCACCGGCTTCGAACGATGGCAGGTGGTGTGGCACGAGGTCGTCGCCCCTATTGGCCGTCCGGTACAATAAGACGCGTGCGGGGCCAGGACGGGTCCGCGATTCCCGCCACCGAAGGCGTTCCGAGGATTCCCGGGAGCTCCGCCATGCCGACCGTTCTCTTTCCGACCGACTTTTCCACCGCCAGCGACGCCGCGCTCTCCCACGCCGAGGCGCTCGCCAAGCAATCGGGTGCGGAACTGTTGATCATCCACGTCGAGGAGCCACCGCTCGCCTACGGTGGCGGCGAACTCTACTACGGGCTGCCCGAGCCGACCTCCGACCGCATCCAGAAGATGCTCGCCGACGTGCGGCCGAAGGATCCGGCGGTGAAGTTCAAGCATCGGCTCATGATGGGGGATCCTGCGGGCGAGATCGTGCGGGTCGCCGGGGAGGAGAAGGTCGACTCGATCGTGCTCGGCACGCACGGGCGAACCGGCCTCTCGCGACTCCTCATGGGCAGCGTCGCCGAGGGGGTCGTTCGCCGCGCGCCCTGCCCGGTGCTCGTCTACCGCGAGTCGGCCAGGCTCGTCGATGGCGAGGCGACGAAGTAGTGTGTCGCTCTTTTCGCGACGTTTTTTCGGTTCGTCAACGCTGCCGGGTTCGGGGCTGACCGTGCCCATCGCCGGACGCTCGCTTCGGGCATCCTGCCCTCCGCTCTCTCGGATGCCGACTTCGCTTCGCAATCCTTGCTTCGCTTGTCTGCATACGCCGGCTCCTGGGCACGGGCAGCCCCTCACGGTCAAACGGAATGCCACTTCACGGACGTTTGAGGCGAAAGCCGCACGGGGAGTTGATGTGCCGACGACGAGGGGCGTGTCGTGATGACTGACCGCGAAATTCTGGCGCTGCGGCATCGCGTTCGCGAGGCGATTCGGCGGGTGTTCGACGCGTCGGGGTATCTCGAGGTCGATACGCCCGTGCTCTCATCGGAGATCCTGCCGGAGCCCTACATCGATCCCTTCGAGTTGCCGCTCGACGGGCCCGGCTCGACGCCGCACTTCCTCCAGGCCAGCCCCGAATCGCTCATGAAGCGGCTGCTCGCGGCGGGCTCGGGGCCGATCTACCAGTTCGCGCGGGCCTTCCGCGCGGGCGAGCGGGGGGAGCGGCACGACGTCGAGTTCGTGCTCCTCGAGTGGTATGCCCCGGGCACGTCGCTCGACGAGACCGCCGCCTTCCTCGCGACGCTCTGCCGCGAGACTGTCGGCGGAGTTCATGCCGCCGACGGGCGGTCCGCAGGGATCGAGCGGGTGACCTGCCGCGACGCCTTCCTCGCGCACGCGGGCGTCGATCCGCTCGACTCGCCGCTCGAAGCGATGCGGGAGGCGGGCCTGCGGGCCGGGTTGCGGCTTCCGGAGTCACACCCGGAGCACTGGGATGCCTGGTTCGAACTCCTGCTGTCGGAAGTCGTCTCGCCCCGGCTTGGCCACGCGAGGCCGACCATGCTCGAGGCCTGGCCCGCCTCTCAGGGGGCGTTTGCGAGGCTCGATCCCGACGATGACCGTGTCGCGCGACGCTTCGAGCTTTTCGTGAAGGGGGTAGAGCTCGCCAACGGCTGGGAGGAGGAGACCTCGCGGTCCGGGCTCGTCTCACGGATCGACGCCGCAAACCGGATCCGCTCCGCCGACGGCCGCCGTCCGCTGCCGATGCCGCAGAAGCTCGTCGCGGCCCACGGCGACGCCATGCCGGAGGGCGTCGGCGCGGCGCTCGGCTTCGACCGGCTCGTCATGCTCGCCGCCGGCGCCGACTCCATCGACGCCGTCCGCTGCTTCTCGTCGCGAACCGCGTGACGGTTCGCTGGGTTCGGGGCTTCCCGTATGCCGCTCGCCGGACGCTCGCTGCAGGTTCGGGGCTGACCATGCCCATCGCCGGACGTTCGCTTCGCCCATCCTGGGCTCCGCTCACTCGGAGCTGACTGGCGCTTCGGCATCCTGCCTGCGCTGGTCAGCTACGCCGGCTCCTGGGCATGGTCAGCCCCGAACCCCCGAATTGCTTACACGAAGACCTTCTAATGCAGACGCATGCCGGGGAGGGCGCCGGAGTCGGGGGAGAGGAGGTAGACGCCGGCAGCGCCCGCGCCGCTCGCCGCCACCACCATGCCCTCGCTCAGGCCGAACTTCATCTGCCGCGGCGCGAGGTTCGCGACGACGACGACGAGCCGGCCGACGAGCGCCGCCGGATCGTGGAAGCCCTTGATGCCGGCGAAGACCGTCCTCGTTGCGTCGCCGCCGAGGCTCACCGTGAGCTTCAAGAGCTTCTTCGCCTCGGGCACCTCCTCCGCGGCGAGGATTCGTGCGACCCTGAGGTCGACCTTCGCGAAGTCGTCGATCGTGCACTGCGGCGCGAGCGGCTCGGCGGCGAGCGGTTCGCCCGAATCGGCGGCTGGCGGAGCTTGAGACGGGGTGGGTGGGCTGGGCGGGCTGGTCGGCGTGGTCATGGGGCCTCCTTCTTGGGGTGTGTGCTGCTGCTTGCTCGCTTCCTCCCTCGAGGCGGCGAGCATCGCGTCGATCTGCGTCTTCTCGACCCGCTTCAAGAGCGGCGTGAACCGGCCGACCGGCACGCCGGCGAGCGGCCGCTTCGACTCGTCCCACGAGCGGATGGGCCCGCCGACGAGCTGGCCGACCTGTTCGGCGAGCGTCGGCAGCACGGCCGCCAGGTAGACCGCGATCTGCCGGAAGAGGTTCATCGCGACGCTCGCCACGTCCTGCAGCCTTGCGGCGGCGTCGGGGCCGGCCTTCGCGAGCTTCCAGGGCTGCTCGGCATCGACGTAGGCGTTGGCCCGGTCGGCTGCGGCCATCACCAGCCGCATCGCGCGGGCGAAGTCGCAGTCCTCGAACGCCTCGGCGATCGCGTCGCCGTCGGCCGCGGCCCGCGCGAAGAGGCCGCCGTCGTCGGGGTAGCTTGGCGAGAGGCCGGTCGCCTCGAGCCACCGCGCGGTGCGGCTGGCGAGGTTCACGACCTTGCCAACCAGGTCGGCATTCACCTTCTGGAGAAACTCGTCGAGATCGAGGTCGATGTCGTCGATGCCGCCCGAGAGCTTCGCGGCGTAGTAGTAGCGGAGCATCGACGGGTCGAGATGGTCGAGCCAGGTCCGGGCGAGCAGGAACGTGCCCCGGCTCTTCGACATCTTCGCGCCGTTCACGGTGAGGAAGCCGTGCACGCGGACCTTCGTGGGCAGGGCGAGCCCCGCCGCCTCGAGCATCGCCGGCCAGAAGAGCGTGTGGAAGTAGGTGATGTCCTTGCCGATGAAGTGGTGGATCTCTGGCCGCGGGCCGCCCGCCGCGGGCCGCCACCACGCGTCGAACGATTCACCGTGCGCCTCGCACCACTCGCTCGTCGCGGCGAGGTAGCCGATCGGCGCGTCGAACCAGACGTACCAGTAGTGGCCGGCCGCGTCGGGAATCTCGAAGCCGAAGTACGGGGCGGGCCGCGACACGTCCCAGTCGCGGAGCGGCTCGCCCAGGAAGTGTCCGGCGAGGTAGTTGGCGATCCTGGGATCGAGCGCGTCCGATTCCCTCGTCCACCGTGCGAGAAACTCGTGCATCGACTCGATCGTCACGAACAGGTGTTCGGCCGAGCGGACCTCCGGCACGGCCCCCGAGAGGGTGCTTTTGGGATCGACGAGGTCGGCCGGCGTGTAGGCCGCACCACACGCCTCGCACGAATCGCCGTACTGGTCGGCCGCGTGGCATTTCGGGCAGCCGCCGCGGACGAACCGATCGGCGAGAAACACGCCCGCGACCGGATCGAAGAGCTGCTTCACGTCGCGGCTCGTCACGAGCCCCTTCGCCCGCAGCGCCTGCCAGACCTCGCCGCACAGCCGCCGATTGGCGTCGCTGTTGGTGGAGCCGTAGTGGTCGAAGGCGACCTGGAAGCCGCCGAAGTCGGCGAGGTGGGCTTCCCGCATGGCGGCGACCAACTCCCGCTCCGAGCGTCCCTCCTGCCTCGCGCGGATCATGATCGCGGTGCCGTGGGTGTCGTCGGCACAGAGATAGATCGCCCGGTGGCCCCGCAGCTTCTGGAAGCGGACGAAGACGTCCGTCTGGATGTACTCGACCAGATGGCCGAGGTGGATGTGGCCGTTCGCGTAGGGAAGCGCGGAGGTGACGAGGATGCGACGGCCGGACGGATTCATCGGGCGGATTGTACTGCGGGCTGCCCGTCACGGCGAACCTGCTCTGCAGGGTTCGGGGCTGTCCGTGCCCATCGCCGGACGCTCGCTGCGCACCTCCTGTGCTTCGCTCGCTCGGATGCCGACTTCGCTTCGCAATCCTTGCTTCGCTCGTCGGCATACGCCGGCTCCTGGGCACGGGCAGCCCCTCACGGTCAACTCTGGTCAACTCTACGGGTTCGGGGCTGCCCGTATGCCCTCGCCGGACGCTCACTCCGGCCTTCCGGGCCTACGTTCGCTCGGACCTGACAGGCGCTGCGCCATCCATGGCTTCGCTGGTCAGCTACGCCGTCTTGGGCACACGGGCAGCCCCTCACGGTCAAACGTGGTGTTGAATGATTCACACAGGCACTCTGATGCTGAACGCCGGGGGAGCGGACCGGAGGAGCCTCAGGTGTATCCTCACCGAATCGACGGAGTGTCTGATCCCCCGGCGACAATGCGGTCTCCATCAAGTGCCTTTCTGCCTTTCATGACGCCGCGTTTGTAAAAACGTCCGCCCGACCTGGCGAACAGCGCAAGCAACGGCAGCAAGCCGGGAGTTTGGAGCGGCTTCGCGACAGTGAAAGTGGTCTTGTTCTGTCCCGGACGCGTTGCCAGTATCCGCGGCCCACGACCGGGCGAAAACGTCCGGCGCGATCGATTCGGTGGTTCGGAGAGAGAGCATGCCGGTTTCGCGTTCATCGTCCGTGCTGACGCCGTTCGCGCTGGTCCTCGCGGTCCTTTTCACGGGGGCCCGAGGGGCGGAATCGCAGCCGCCGCTGCAGCATGGCGACGTCGTGCTGCTCGACTTCGGCGCGGCGTGGTGCGGGCCGTGCAAGGCGATGGCGCCGGTCGTCGGGCAGCTCGGACAGCGGGGCTGGCTCGTCCGCCACATCGATGTCGATCGTGAGCCGGACCTCGTGCGGCGGTTCGCGATCACGGGAGTGCCCTGCTTCGTGCTGCTCGTGAAGGGTGAGGAGAAGGGCCGCGTTTCCGGCGTCACGACCCTCGACGAACTCGAGCAGCTCATGGCGAAGAGCCGTCCAAGCGTGATCGATGCGGCGTTCGCGAAGGCCGCCGCTGCTGCGGCTCCGGCCGTCAGCGTCCCCGGGATTCCGCTGCCGACGACCGCCATCCGCGAGCCGCTCGCAATCGAGCCTGCGATGCCGGCGCGATCCATCAGGGCCGACGCGACGCCGCCGGCCATGATCGCGCCCCCGGCCAGGATCATCGCCGGCCCGCCCGCCCGCCCACCGCAGGCGGCCCCTCCGGCCGCGGTCCGTGCGGAATCCGCATCCCGGTCGGTGGCGTCCCGTCCAGCGGTCGAGGCGAAGCTGCTCGCCGCGACCGCGAGGCTCCGCGTCGAGGATGCCAAGGGCGTGTCGTGGGGCACGGGAACCGTCATCGACTGCCGGCAGGGTGAGGCACTCATCCTCACCTGCGGCCACATCTTCCGGGATTCGCAGGGAAGGGGACGCGTCGCGGTCGATCTCTTCGCGAGCGACAAGGCCCGCGGACTCGCCGGCCAGGTGATCGCGTGGGATCTCAAGCGGGATCTCGCGCTCGTGAGCGTCTTCACCGAAGAGACGGTCCGGGCGGCCCGCGTGGGCGGCGTCGATCTGCGGATAAGTCCTGGGGACGAGGTCGCCACGGTCGGCTGCAACGGCGGCGAGGACCCGACGATCCACCACAGCCGCGTGACCGGCATCGACAAGTATCTCGGCCCCGCCAACCTCCAGGTGGCCGGCCAGCCGGTGCAGGGTCGCAGCGGCGGCGGGCTCTTTGCCACCGATGGCACCCTCATCGGCGTGTGCAACGCCGCCGACCCGGCCGACAACGAGGGGCTCTTCGCGGCGCTTCCGGCGATCCACGACCAGCTCGAGGAGTCGGGGCTCGGCTTCGTCTACCGCAGCGCCTATCCCAGCGGCGGCGCCGGCAAGGCCGACCCGCTCGCCTCGGTCGTGCCGAACATGCCCGCCGAGATGCCGGCAGTCTCGTTCGATCGCCGCGACCGCGACGCCGCCGTGCCGACCGCCTCGACCGAGGCCGTGGCCCCGCGTGCCGTCGGTGACGCCGACGGGCAGCCTGGCCCGGCGGCCACGGACCTCACGCAGGTGGAGCGTGCGCTGCTCGACCACGTTCGCCGCCATCGCGGCAGGGCCGAGGTGATCTGCATCGTCCGCGGTCGCGACGCGCCCGACGCCGAGAGCGAGGTGTTCGTGCTTCAGCCCTCGGCCGGCCAGGCCCGCTGAGCTTGCGGCACGGCCCGCCGATGCGCCGGGAGAATGGCTGCATGCTGCAATTCCTGCTGCGACACGGCGAAAGCGTCTCGAACGTCGAGGGCCGCGTGCAGGGGCAGCTCGACGTGGACCTGACCGATCTCGGCATCGAGCAGGCCCGCCGTGCCGGCCGCTGGTTTGCCTCTCCGGAAGGGCCGGCGATCGCGGAGATCTGGTCGAGTCCGCTCCGCAGGGCCTCGCGCACGGCGGAGATCGTCGCCGCCGCGGTCGGCCTCGACGTTCGCGTCGACGACCGGCTCAAGGAGCTCGATGCAGGCATCTTTCAGGGGCTGCTCTGGTCGGAGCTCGACAGCGTTCATCCGGAAGAGCATGCCCGATGGAAGTCGGGCGACCCCGACTACGCGATTCCGGGCGGCGAGTCCCGCCGATCGCTCGCCGAGCGGGGCGAGGCCGTGCTCATGGAGATCGCGCAGCGGCCGGCCGCGAACCTGCTCGTCGTGGCCCACGGCGGGATCCTCACCCACGCGCTTCGCCGCATGGTGAACCTCGACAAGGCGCTCGGCGGTGGCGAGGACGGTCGCCGGCCCGCGATGGCCAACGCGGCGGTGAGCCTGCTTGCGTGGCCTGGTCCGGAGCTCGTCTCGTTCAACCAGACGGCCCACCTCGACTGAAGGCCTACCTGCCGCCGACGACTTCCACGGTGACCGGGGTGGCGTTCACGCTGCCCGGGGAGCCTCGGAGCTTGCGTCCGGTCGCGCGGAGTGTGACCTTGCCGAGGCCGAGCAGATCGGCCGGTATCTGGATCGTCGACTCGGAGCCGGTGGCCCGCCCGAGCACGCGGCCCATCGCGTAGACGATCATGCCGTCGATGTCCTCGCCGGCGACCTTCACGGCGATCGTGTCGCCGAGCCTCGCGCGGGCCGGCGACGCCGACAGCGAGAGGGATCGGCCTCCGTTGGCGAACGTCACGGAACCGCCCCACCGTCCCTGCGACTCGATCGGCGACGACTCGATCGCGACCACGCGGAGATCGTGGTGACCGTCCGCCAGCTTCGTCGTGTCGAGCGTGAACCGTTCGCCCGCGGAGCACAACGCGTACCGCAGGCCGTCGATGAAGAGCTCGAAGCGATCGACGTCGCCGCCCCCCGCCACCGTCGCCCGCGGCACGATCTCGACGGTGCCGCTCCAGGGCTTTCCCGGGTCGATCTCGCCGCCGTCGGGCCCGATCGTCGCGTCGACCTCGGGGATCGTGGCCCATGGACGGCAGAGAGGATCGCCGACGACGAGCAGCTGGTAGGGAGAATGGACCGACTGGTAGAAGGCCTCCGCGAGGGTGGCGCCACGGGCGTAGTGGAGCTGGATCGAGGCGTGCGGAAACTTCGCCTGCAGGGCGTAGGGCTCGATGACCGTGCCGCTGGAGCCGGCGGCCCCGGCGCGGAGAAACTCCGACAGCGGCGTCTGTCCCGCCGACGGCGTGAAGATTCCGCCGTAGCTCGTGAGGTTCTCGCAGATGGCCCCCGGCACGATCGTGCTGCCGGACCGCGGCCAGTCGAAGTCGGCCGTGCCCGTCATGAGCCCGGCCACGTCCCGCTTCGACACCGGAAGCGTGCCATTGACGATCTCCGCGGCGACGCCGAGCTTCACGAGGGAGCGGACGGCCTGGTCGAAGACGCCGCTCCGCGTCTTCGTGCGGACGTCGCCATTGGTCACGAAGTAGATCGTGCCCTTCGGGCGGGTGCCGTCGGCCGCGGCGGAGGCCGAGAGATAACGGATGATCTCCGGCACCGTGTTGCCCCGCCCGTCGGTGACGCCGAGCATCGCGGAAAGCAGGTAGCGGACTCCACCGGCCTCGAGGAGCTCGCCCTGCGGTCCCCATCCGTACCAGCCGCGGAAGCCGACCGTCTCCCGGGGCATGCCGTCGCCGTCGAGCGGCCGCCAGTAGCGGTTGCTCGCGGGATCGAGCCATGCCGGCACGCCGCTGTCGACCGCCGCATGGAGCATCGTCATGCCGGTGAGCGAGCCGGATGGAAACTTGTCGGTGGTCGCCAGCTCCTTGGGGAGCTCTTCGGCGAAGTCGATCCGCCAGGGAAAGTCGCAGGAGTAGACGACCATGTCGATCTGCGGCGCGAGCCTTCGGGCTTCGATCGCCGACTTGATCGGCCCGAGGATCGACCTGCGAAATTCGGCGATGCCGACGTTCTGCCGGCTGCCCTGCCAGTCGAGGAAGAGCACGTTGATCGGCGGCACTCCCCGCACCGCGGCGTAGGCGTTCGCGACCGCGATGCTTTCGGCGCTCGCCGCGTTCACGACGAGCAGGAGGTTTTCAGCGCCCCCGCCCCCCATCGCCGAAGGCTGGAGGCCGACTGCGAGCAGCCCCGCAAGAAGGGCGGTCGCCATCGACCACACGCGGCGGGCTCGGTTATGGGAGGGCATGGCGGTGTGGCTCGGCAGGATCGGTGGCGAGGCGGTCGTCCCGCCCGAACTGATCGTAACGCGGCCGGTCGCCCACGGCGAGACGCGGGCCATCGCGGCGTTGTCCATTCGCAAGCCTGCGGCTCAGTGATCGCCGGTTGGCCAGAGCCGCGGTCCGTCCGGCGACCCGCGGTGGAGCGACTCGCCGTCGGAGCCGAACACGGGGGTGTCCAGCGGGGAGTAGCTCCGCGACACGACGACGCAGCGGATGCGGCCCCGTTCCACGTCCCACAGCGACCACACGTGCAGGCGGTTTTCCACCAAGTACAGGCGTCCGTCGGCCGAAAACGTGCCCGCCACGGCCGCAGCCGCGGGGCCACACTGGCTCCCCAGTCTCGTGCCGCGATCCACGTCCCAGGACGTGACCAGTTCGACGTGGTCTGCGTATGACTGACCCACGAGCAGCCGGCGCCCATCGGGCGTCGCACGACACCAATGGACGGGGAGATGATTCTCCAGGGTGCGGATCACCTCCAGTGAACGCGGATCGCGAAGTTCGACCGCCGACCGGGAGCCTCGGTGCGTCACGATGAAGCGGCCGTCGGGACTGTAGGCCGCGTGCAGCAGCGGGGCTTCGATCCGGGCGAGTTGCCGGCCCGTCGCGAAGTCGCGCAGGTCGAGGACGTCGTTGTTGATCTGCAGCAGGAGCGTGCGGCCGAGCGGGTCGATGCGGGCCGCATGCACGTTCCAGGCGGCGAAAGGCTCGAACGTGCGGGTCGCCAGTCCGGTGGCGGAGTCGTAGACCGTGATCTGGTAGCGGCCGTCGGCCCGAGGCCGCGGTGGCGCGGCGACCCGACGCACGATGAAGAACGCATCGCCCGCGGGCGCGATGGCGGCGGCCTCGCCCCCGGCGAGATGGGCGTCGACACGGGCGAGAACGCGGTCTCGCTCGTCCGCGACGAGGATCGACCGCCCGCGGGGGGGCGGGGACTCGAGCAGCCGCCGGCGGCCGTCGCCGCTGGTTCCGAGCAGCTGATGGCCGGGGAACGACGGCGGAGCGGCAGGCTCGTCCGCGACGGGCACCGTGGCCACGGTCTTCGCGTGCTTCAACCAGAATCGGTCGATCCGGTCGTCCAGTTCATTCCCCACGCGGACAACGGGCCAGCCGACCCGGGCGGCGGGCGGGGACGGGACGGAGGCACCCCAGGAGGCAGGCAACACCCTGCTCGCTGTTGCAGCGGGGCCATCGCCGGCATTGACCGTCTCGACGACCTGAAACGTTCTTGCAAGCGTTGCCGGCGGGATCGCTGGATCGACGACGCCGGCCAGATTCCACATCGCGGCGCCGTCGTCGGCGGCGGTGAGGAGGCGGTCGCCGCGCGGGCTGCAGGCGATCCGGCGGACGGGGCCCCGATGCCCCCGAAAACATCGAATCTCCTCGCCCGAGGCCGTCGCCCAGAGCCGGATCGTCGTGTCGAGTGATCCCGTCGCACAGCGGCGGCCATCCGGGCTGAAGACCCCTGTGGTCACGGGCCCGGTGTGCCCCTCGAGCGCGGTGGTGCGGCCCGTGGCGGCATCGATGACGACCGCCCAGCCGGCGTCCTCGGGCGTGATCGGCTGGTTCACGTCGTCGTGCCCGCGAACGCCGCCCGCGAGGATTCGCGAGCCGTCCGTGGACCAGGCGATGCAGAGGACGCGGCCCGGCGGGGCAGGGAACGCTCGCTCTGGTTCCCCGGTTTCGATGTCGAGCTCGTCGATCGCGGCATGCGATGCCGCGAGGAACGTGCGGGCATCCGGCCGGACGGCGACCGCCGTGGCGTGGCGGTGCAGCACTCGCGGTTCGTCGGGCCGTGACGGATCGAGCACGATGAGCCGCGACTCGGTCCCGTACTCGATGTTGGTGGCGATCACCAGCCGGCGGCCGTCCGGATCGGCCGCGAAGTCCCGCGGCCCGTGAAACCCATATGGCCCCATCCGCCACGTCGTGATGCCGGACGCCGCGTCGGTGATGAAGACACCCGTGCTGCACGACAACACGGCACGGCCGCTGCGGATGGCCGTATGCGAGCCGTTGTGGGAGTAACCCGGAAGACGCCACCGCCGCTGGTTTCCCGTCACCCCGTCGGTCAGCAGGTCGTCGATGAGGAAGTGATCGTCGTCCAGAAAGGCCACGGTGGAGACCGGGGCAGGATGGTCCGGGATCGTCTGGACCGTCTTGCCCGTGTGTACGTCGCGGATCTCGGTCTTCCAGCCCGCCGCCATGTTGATGAAGCGGTCCTGCTTCGGCAGGAAGACAACGTCCGCGAACGAATTGATACCCACGACGACCCTGCCGATCGGCAGCCGCTCGTCCGTGGCCGCGTCCCAGCCGCGGAGCAGATACTCCGCGTCGTCGTCCACGCCGTTGGGCTCCTCGATCGTCGCGTACCGCCGCCGCCCATCGGGGGCGTAGGCGACGCTGGCATGGGGACGGCCCTCGTCGACGTCGAACGTGACGACGAAGTCGCCGCCGATCATGGTCATGTCCCACTCGACCACTCGATCGCCGACGGCCGCCAGGAGTCTGGTTCCCTGGGGATGCCAGACGAAATCCGTGAGTGTCGCGGGGTCTTCGAGGACGCCCAGCTGCCTGCCGGAGTCGATCTCGTGGATCGCCAGTTTCATCGCCGTCGGCCGCTCGTCCCGGAGACGCCAGGGTGTCGGCCACCGCCTGCCGACGGCGATCAGACGTCCACCGGGCGTTCCGATCGCGACTTCGCCGCGCGGGAAGGCATGGATGCATTGGCCGGTCTGTGGGTTCCAGAGCTCGTAGCGAAAGTCTCGTCGCTGCCCCTCCACGTTCACGTAGGAAAGCAACAGCCTGTCACCCCGCAGGAACTCGGCATGGTTGACCGCGGCCTCGTCGGGAAGCGGCAGCGTGTGCCGCAGCCGTCCGTCGCCGTCATATATCCGCATCCCCGCCGGCTGCTCCCGGTCGAAGCATCTCCGATCGTTGGGAATGGCGATGAGTTGTGCATCGTCGCTGATGACCGGCCGGGGCCGGTACGATCCGGACCTGGTCCGCCAGTCCGGCGGGTTGCCGGTGATCCGCACCCGCTCGCCGAAGCCCTCGGTGTCGCACAGCGTCACGCGGTTCGGGCCGGTGGCCAGGAGGAATCGGCCATCGCGGCTGAACTGCACGACGCTCGTCCCGTCGTTCCAGCGGTGCCGTTCTGCATTCGTCTCGAGGTCGTAGACGACGCACTCGCAGGACGTGCGGACCGCCAGCAGCCTTCCCTCCGCATCCAGGGCCAGCGGCTCGGACGGCCAGGTCTTGAAGGACAGCCGCCGGACTTCGGGGGTGGTGGCATCCCGGGCGGCAGCGTTCCAGCCGGCCAGGAGCATGGCGATCACGAACAGTGGGCCGAACGATCGCATGCCCGGGACTGTAGCCCGGTTCATCCGCGGTTCGCAAGCGACGCAGGCCGGCCCGGCTGCCGGTCGTCGGCCGACGGATCGCTCGGCAGGAGAAGCCTGCCGAACGCGGCTGGTTGAAAAAAAGCACAGCCCGGTCAATGGCACCTCTGCAACGCTTTCCCTGCCGATGAGCGGCGCTTGATCAACCGACGCATGCTTAGCGGGTTCCGTGGTCGGGTCATGGATCGCCTTCGTCACGCCCCTGTGGTGGCGGTTTTCTGGCGTCGGCGCTCGGGCAACTTCGCGACCTCCTGCAAAGCGACGTCGGCATGCCGACTTTCTGTCCCGCCAACCCGCGGCCTCCGGCCAACCGACGGCGAACCATGGGCATGAACTTGGCTATTCGTCACAAGCCAGCCGCAGAGTTTCAGCCAGGATCCGAACGACCGGCGCCTTAGAGGTGTGCCAGCATTCGGGGGAGTAATTCTCGAACTCGGTGACCACGGCTGAAATGCTCCGCGGGGACAGGCCGAGTGCGTCGCCCGGACCTGCCGCTTCGAGGTCGCCAAGCAGTTCCCGGGCCCGCTGCGTGTGCCTGGTGACACCCGCTGGCCTGCCCTCGCGGATTTTCACGCAGGCGGCAGCAAGATGAATGAGCCCCTGGACGAACTGGGCTTCGGGAGTCGTGCGACCGAGAGCGTTCCAGAAACTTTCCCAGGCTTCGTGCGATTCCCAGCAAAAACCCTCATTGAACAAGTCGATCGCATAAAGCCATTGGGAATCTGCGGCGAGGAGAGCGGCAAGGGCCCTGCGCCGGGATCGCGGATCAGTCGGCAGGCTCGAGAGCACGCTCGGTGAGATCGGAAGCTCGCAGGGGCGGTCTTTCTGGGCAACTTGGAGATGCCCTCGAGGGTCGTTCACCGGGTGCGGCAGGTCGTGGCCGGGTATGTATGCGTAGGGCGGCAGCGGGATGGCCGGGGCGTAACGAGGCGAGTGTCGAGAGGGCACGGGAGCGACGAGTTGTTAATGAGTGCCGAAAGCGGTCGGGCATGTCGTCAACAAAGATATCTATTAACGCGCAGGATTGGTGGGCCATAGCGAGTTAACGTTTACCCGTGCGGCGGCCGCCTCTGGGTGAGCTTCAGGCTAGGGTGCTCGGTCCCGATCTCGTGCACTTAGGTCGCCGTCCATTCGGTGAGTCGCCTGCCTAGGCAGCGGCGCGCGGTCCGGCACTGCTCGTCAGTCGGGGCTTTTGCCGAGACCGCCCCGTAGTGCAGCGTCATGTCGCGCGAGACGTAATCCGTCACGCCGAAGACTAGAAAGCCGAAGTTCATGAGCACCGTCAGGATGCTCTGGCAGGCGAGTTCCATGCCGCCGCCCCAGCCGCCTGCGGAACTGAAAGCACAGCCGATCTTGCCATCGAGTTTCATCCAGTGCGGTGCCATCTCCTCGTCCCAGAACTTCTTCATCTTCCACGAGATCACGCCCATGTTCGTCGGGCTTCCCACGATGACTCCATCGGCCCAGAGGACGTCCTCGGCAGTCGCCCACGAGCAGAGCCAAATCGCCGTGGGCGTCCTGTACGCCTTGAGTGTGGCGCCATGGACACAGTTGCAGCGAGAGCACAGCGGCGGCGGCTCACCGGGCAATCCCGCGCCCAGTGACTGCCACCAAGGCTGCTTTCGCTTCACAGCGCCAAGGTCCGACATGACTCCTCGCATTTCTTGCATGCCTCGGCACACTTCTTGGCGTGCGGCATGTCGACGCACTTGTTGCACTCCGCCGCGCACTGTTTGCACGCCTCTTCGCAGACCTTGCACATCTGCTTGGCAAGCGGCGACTCAAACTCCATGAGTGCCACACACGCCCGGCAGGTCTCGATGCAGGTGAGGCACGTCTTGTCACACGCCGGGCAGCCGCCGCCGATCAGACATTCCCGGCAGGCCCGTAGACACTCGTTGCATGCCTTGATGCAGTTTTCCTTGGCGACGGGGTCCATCTTCGTCTCGGCAGCCTGGGTCGACGCCCCGAGGAACGCGAGACCAAGGCACAGGATCCATGAAGCGATCAGAGGAAAACAGTTCATCGTTGGTTCTCCACAATCAGGGACACAAAACCTTCGCAAGGCCAGGCCACCGAAGCCTGGACGGACTTTGCGACCGACACCCGCAGACCGATGGGACAGAGGCTCCCGCCACACCTCACTTCTCGCCGGGCTGTTTCTCGCCCAGACGCTTCATGAGTGCATCGTGTTCGGAGATCGCCTTGGACAACGCGTCGTCGATCGTCTGGCAGCACTCCATTGCGGCCGAGGCGTCAATCGCATCCTGCACACACTGCCTGCAGAGGAGTGCGTGGGTGCGCTTCGCCTCGGCGAGATTCCGATCGATGCTATCGAGCGATGCGAGGGTCTCTTTGTCGTCGATCACCTCCGCCTGCCGACGTGACCACGCCAGATGCTTTTCCGACTTCGAGATGTAGTCGCCGATTTCGTCAGCCGCGGCCTGGGCTACCTGGGGGCTGATGATCGTAACGGGTGGCGACTCCCTGACCACCCGCGCAGGGCTCGGTTGTGCGCTGCGGATGTACTCGCGATAGGACTGCGACGACTCTCGCGCGCCTCGCATGGCGCTCCGAGCCCCACGACCATAAAAGTTGTACTGCCCACGGGCCTTGGCGTCCGCGGGCGGAGCGGCGAAGGAAAGAACCCCTGACACACCAACAATGACCGCGAGCACGACGGCAAGCAGTTTCATCGGAGAGCTCCACGGAAGGAAAGTTGCACCTCCGCTTCCGTGCAGCCATCCTTTCTACGCCGCGCCCCAGGCGATGTCGTCACTTCCATGCTCTGGCCGGGCGCTGCCTGCGATGGGCAGCATGGACACTTGGGCGACCGGCATTCCGGTAAGCCCTGAGCCACTACTGAAGCGAGAACCGCTCCGAGAAGATGTGGGCAGGTGGCACCCCAAGGCCCATGAGATCTTTCCGGACCATGCGCATGGCAATCGGTGGTCCACACAGAAATACATCCCGCTCGGCGGCATCTGGTGCCACACGCTGGAGATAATCCCGGGTCACGAAACCACTGGAGACCGTCACCCGCGGGAGCGAGCCCAATTGAGGCAGCGGCGGATGGCACTCCTCGCTGAGGACGTGATGAACCGGCATGCCGTAGCGGGCGGAGAGGTGCTCCAATTCCTCACGGAGGGCGATTTCGTCACTTCTCACACTCCCGTAGATCAGGACGACATCGCGGCCCTTCTTTACGGGGTCCTCCGTAATCGCTCGTATCGGCGTAATGCCGATCCCGAACGCCAAGCACAGCACCTTGGACGCATTCGTCCTTGCGCTCGTGAAGATCCCGTATGGACCCTCGAGAATCAGGCGGGTGCCAGGCGGCACGCTTGGCTCTGCGCTGCTGAAATCCCCAACCGCCTTCACGGACAGCCTGAAGTGCTTGCCGTCGTAGGGTAATGACAGTGAGTAAGGATGAGACTCCGCCCACAGACGCGGGCCCAGAAACCGCACCATCACGAACTGGCCGCTCCGGAAGCGAAATGTCTCGAGAGTCCGGCCCCCAATGACAACAGACGTCACGTTACGTGTTTCGGGCACGACCGCCGTGACAACGAAGTGATGCCGAAGGGTCCGAACAAGAGGTGCCCCTACGCGGCACACGAGTGCCGTTCCGGCTGTAGGGCACGAAGCCAGCCACC
>CAZPEM010000011.1:0-3753 GCA_964585575.1 uncultured Chitinophagaceae bacterium | reverse complement strand
CAGCCACCCTGGCGCTAGGCACGGCGGTACACGTAGTGCTCGAGGTGATTCAGGACGACTTCGCACTGGCCAACTCGGTGAGCGTTGATGTCTCCGATCGAGACTACACCGACAATGTTCTCGTTCGCATCCACTACCGGCATATGCCTGACACGCCGGACCCGCATCAGCTCCGCAACCTCATCCACCGACACGTCGTCGCTGCAGCAGTACACATCGCGGTTCATGGCCTGGTGGACTAGCCGCGCTGCGGCGTCGTCGGCATCTCGGACCATCCGCACTATGTCCCGCTCGGTCAAGATGCCCGTGAGCTTTTTGCCCTCCATGACGAGGAGCGAGCCAACTCCTGCAGACAGCATCTGTGCCGCGGCATCGCGAAGAGATTTCCGAGGGTCCGTCGATTCGATACCCCGCATGGCCTTCCGTTGCAGCACGTCACAGACGCTGTAGTAGTCGTGGCAGCACGGTTTGGGCTCGTTCATGGCAGACACGCCCCCTGGGCTCGCGGAACAATGGACACGGCCCCAACGGGGCTCGCTCACGCAAACACGTCGACTAGAAGCAGTTGTTTCGTACTTCCTGGGCAATCAGGCGACGGAGTCGATCGATCGCCTCACGGTCCTGCGCCTTGCAACGTTCCCAGAAGAGACGCAAGTCGCTTCGCCATTCGGCATTCGCGATGTACTGGTCATATCGCCACAGCGCGTCGAGGCGGCGATTCAGTTCGGCAACGAGATCGTGGTCGTGGTCCGCAATCCCGGCGGTTTCCCCAATGTGCGCGTATTCCTGCTCGGAAGCCATAATCATGTGTTGAGTCTCCGCGGAATTGTGCTGAACGCAGCTCACCCCAGCCATGGAGCAGACGACACGCCGCGTGCGTGCGACCGACGTCGAAAAAGTATGGCGTTCGTGTTTCGCCAGCAAATCCTGCCCCAAGATCGTTCACGCCATCCATCGGACACTTGCGTCGTCCGGCACGTAAGGCTGCGATAGCGGGTGTTGGGGGCAACGCATCCCGCAGTTCTGATCCTTCAGACGGCAAGCCACCCCGCGGGCGACTGTCTGGTTACGCGGAACCTGAAGCCGATTCCGAAACTGTCTTTCAACAGGAAGCCCCGAAGCACAGCCCGGTCAATGGCACCTCTGCAACGCTTTCCCTGCCGATGAGCGGCGCTTGATCAACCGACGCATGCTTAGCGGGTTCCGTGGTCGTGTCATGGATCGCCTTCGTCACGCCCCTGTGGTGGCGGTTTTCTGGCGTCGGCGAGGACGCTCTCCGAGCCCGGCCCGCTGGCGGCTTCGTTGGTGCCTTGCGTCCGACGCCGATCACAATCTGTTGATGTCGATCAGGGGCAGTTCGTCAGGCGAGGCTTGAAGGACGTCCCGGTCGGCATGGGCCTGAAGGAGTTCGCCCCATGCGGTGGGCGGGCCCCGGGCGGGAGAGACTGGCGGAGGCTCGAGTGGTTCGCCGAGATGGGTCGGGATTTTCCGGATCGGCCCCGGCTTTGGTGTAACGCGATTAGCCGGATGTCGCCGCCCGCGCCGGGCCGCGTGGATTTTCGGCCGCGGCCCGGGCCGACCCAGTTGAACGCATCGGCCGCACGGGCGAGAGTCTGTCGGTTCCGCCTTGCCGACGGGTAGACTCGCGGATGACGCATCCAGCGTGGGTGCGAGGAGCGTCGTTTTCGAAAGGGCCTTCGCGGATGGCGGTTGCACGCTCGCTCGGCGGACGGCTCGTTGTGGCGATCTTCTGCGCAGTTGTCTTCTGCGTGGTGGTCGCCTGGCCCGCCATGGTCCGCGCCGAGGAGCCTCCCTTCTCGGGAAAGCTGGCCTACGCCCACCTCGAGGCGATCTGCGGCCTCGGGCCCCGTCCGAGCGGGTCGGCCGCGATGGAGCGGCAGCGGGCGGTTCTCGAAAAGCACTTTCGGGGGCTCGGAGCCCGCGTCGATCGGCAGGCCTTCCAGATTCGCGATCGCCGCTCTGGCAAGCCGGTGCGGATGGAAAACCTGGTCGTGCAGTGGCATCCCGACCGGCAGGAACGCGTGCTTCTGGGAGCCCACTACGACACGCGGCCGTTTCCGGATCGTGATCCGAAGGATCCCAAGGGCGTCTTCATCGGAGCCAACGACGGCGCCAGCGGCGTCGCGGCGCTCATGGAGCTCGGCCGCGCCATGCCGGGCCTCGAGGGGCGGCTCGGGGTCGACTTCGTCCTCTTCGATGCCGAGGAATACGTGGTCGACCCGCGCGATCCCTACTGCCTCGGCTCGACCTTCTTCGCACGGCAGTACGCCTCGTCGCCGCCGGCGCATCGATACCGCTGCGGCGTGGTGCTCGACATGGTGGCCGACAAAAACCTGCAGATTTTCCAGGAGGAGCACAGCGTCAGCTGGCCCGACACCCGCGTCGTCGTCGATTCGATCTGGGCTACGGCCGCACGGATGGGCGTGCGGGAGTTCGTGCCGCGTCCGAAGTATGCGGTCGATGACGACCACGTGCCGCTACGGATGATCGCCCGCATCCCGACCTGCGACGTCATCGACTTCGACTATCCCCAGTGGCACACGACGGACGACACGCCCGCGAACTGCTCGGCGGAGTCGCTCGAGGTGGTCGGCAGCGTAATCCTCGAATGGCTGCGGTCACTCGGGCGACCGGAGGCCCGCTGACCATGGCAGAGCTCGCGAGGCTGGTCGTGCCGGATCTCGGCATCGAGGGGGTTCCACTCTC
Source organism: uncultured Chitinophagaceae bacterium (assembly GCA_964585575.1). GTDB lineage: Bacteria > Planctomycetota > Planctomycetia > Pirellulales > UBA1268 > UBA4655. The sequence continues at coordinate 1,026 of CAZPEM010000011.1, read as the reverse complement.
GCTGTCGCTCTGGCTCGTGCCGGTCGGTGCGGAAGTGCTCGAAGGGGATCGCGTCGTCGAGCTCCTCGCGGGCGGCGCGTCGATCGACCTCGGCGCTCCCGTGGCGGGCAGGCTCGTGCGGCAGCTCGTGGACGAGGACGAGCCCGTCGCCGCCGGCACGGTGCTCGCGGAGTTCGAAGGGGCCGGCTGAAAGAATCTCATGGACCGGAATGCGTGGCGGTTGGGCTTGCTCGGCGCGGCGTCGATGACGCTCGTGCAGCCGCCGGCGGATCTTTGGATGGCGGCATGGGTGGCGCCGGTGCCGTGGATCCTCGTCGCGACGTTGCCGGAGCGGCCCGGCGAGCGGCAGCTTCTGCCACTCTGGGCCGCCGGCTTCGTCCACTGGCTCGCCGCGATCCACTGGCTGCGGCTGCCCCATCCGGCCACGAGCATCGGCTGGGTGATCCTTTCGGCGTTTCTCGGGCTCTTCGTGCCTGCCTTCGTCGTGGCGACCAGGCGGCTCGTCGATCGCTGGGGAGTGCCGCTCGTCGCGGCCGCGCCGATCGCCTGGATGGGTCTCGAGCAGGCGCGGGGGACGCTCCTCGGCGGCTTCACGATGGCGGCGGTCGGCCATGCGCAGTGGCGGTGGACGACGATCATCCAGGTGGCGGACCTCTTCGGCGACGTAGGGGTCAGCGGCCTGGTCGTGCTCGTCGCGGCCGGCATCGCGGAGATGATTGCCCATGGCTGGGATCCGCACGCCCGCCGACGAGGCGGTTGGCGGCGATGGCGGCCGCTCGTGGTGGCGGCGTCGGCGGTCGTCGCGGCGACCTGCTACGGGAGCTGGAGGCTCGCGACCGTTCCCGGCAACGACCGTCGGCCGCTTGAAGTGCTGCTCGTGCAGGGCTCGATCGACACGGAGCTGAAGCACGATCCCGCCGCCGCCGAGGAGGTCGCACGACACTACGACGCCGTCACGCTCGAAGGTCTCTCCCCGCCCAGCCAGCCGTCTTCCGATCGCACGGTGCCGGATCGCACGGTGCCGGA
>CAZPEM010000010.1:20266-38119 GCA_964585575.1 uncultured Chitinophagaceae bacterium | reverse complement strand
CCAAGATTCTCAAGGGAGACCGTGCGCTCACCGTGGGCCATATCCGACGACTGGCGGCGAGGTTCAAGGTCCGTCCGGACACGTTTCTGGATTGATTGCCCGGCCGCGGCGTGATCGCTCGGGCCGACGAATCGACCGGGCCGACGAACCGTGGACTTCGAGTGCGAAGATCGGCCGCATCTCGCCGGCGGGCAGGCCGGCGGCGGTCGTGAGGTCGATCTTCGCATACTGCCCGATCTCGGCCTCGTCGGCCGCCGCCAACCCCAGCGATCGAAGCACCGCGAACGCGGCCACGAAGCGGGCGGCCGCATGGCCGTCGGCGATCTTGATCGCGATGCCGAGCCCGCGGGACCGCACGCCGATCACCTGGACGCCCGCCGCGCCGACTTTCGCGACCCAGTCTCCGCGGCCCGCGCGCGTGAAGTGCAGGTCGCTGCGGCCGGTGCCCGAGACGTACTCCGGGTGCGTCGTCATTGCCTCGAAGAGCCGGTCGAGGAGCGCGTCGGTCGGCGTGCCCGCGCCGCCGGCGGCCAGCACCGCCCACAGCCGGGCCAGCGACTCCAGCGGCAGCGCGAGGTTTGGCGCGCCGCAGCCGTCGATGCCGGCCACGATGGCGTCGGGCACGAGGCCAAGAAGGCCGCCGACCTCTTCCCGGATCCGGCGCTGCAGTGGGTGCCCGGGATCGAGGTAGGTTTCGACCGGCTCGCCGTGCAGCCTGCACCATGCGAGGAAGCCCGCGTGCTTGCCGGAGCAGTTGTGCCACCGGGCGTCGAACCGCTCGTCCGGAGGCGGCACGCGGCCGAGCGTCTCGTACATGAACGGCACGTGGCAGCCGCACTTCAGCCGCTGCCAGTCGTTGCCCGATTTCCGCAGCAGGCTCTCGACGGCCGCCACGTGGAAGGGCTCGCCCGAGTGACTCGCGGCCATGATCGCGACCTCGCGGGCGTCGAGGCCGAATCGGCGGGTGCCGTCGTCGCGGAGCAGCGGCAACGCCTGAAAGGGCTTCAGCGCCGAGCGGGTGAACGTCAGCGCCCGCGGGTCGCCGGCCGACCGGAGCAGGCGGCCCGCCGCGTCCACCACCGCGATCGACCCGTAGTGAACGTTCTCGATCGCATCACCGCGGGTGGCGACGACGAGCGGCACATGGGCGGGAACCGGCATCACTCGAGTCTACACACCGCTGCCCCCGACGGTGGAAGGGACCGCCGGACGTGGAGACCGTCCTGGAGTCGCTCACGGGGCGGCTTCGGACGGCGAAGCCCGGACCCCGCCGAGACGGCCGACGGATCTCGGCGCCGAGATCACGACCGCTTCCGTCGTCGTGGCCTTGCCGAGGTTGCCGGCGGCGTCGCGGGCGGTCACCCGCAGGTGGACACGCGCCGGGACGCCGCGATCGGGAATCCAGCGATACTCTCCGACCGGTTCCAGCCGGTCGGCGATCGGCACGAACGGGCCGTCGGGCCCGGGAGCGTAATCGATGCCCGTGGACTGCGGCAGGAGCAGCGGATCGCGAACGGAGTAACGAACGACGACCGCCCTGACCGGCGTGGCTCCGGCCTGCGGCTCATCTCGCGTGACCGACAGGATCTGGACCTCGGGCGGCGTCTCGTCGACGCCAAGCCAGCTGTCTGGCAGCTCCCCGCTCCGCGGGCTTTCCGGGGCGTCGCCCTCGTGGCCGATCTCGAGTCGAAACCCGTAGAGCCCCGGCTCGGCGAGCGAGACGTCGATCGGACTGGCGTTGTCGTCGTCCTGGCCGAACCGCTGCCAGGTGACGCCGCCGTCCCGCGTGCCCCACAGCTCCACCTGAACGCGGCCGGCCGACTTCGCGTCGGGCAGCTCGTAGTCCCACGCGAACTTCCGCGAGGCGACGATCTGGAGCGGTCGGCCACGGTACTCGAGACCGCCGCCCGATTTTCCGACCACGCCTCCCGGCAGGCCTTCCGGGGCAGCCTCCTTCGCCGCCGCGGGCCGTGCGGCCGTGAACGATACCGGGCCCGCCGCCGACGGCTTCGATCCGACGGCATCGCTCGGAGCAAGCACGCTGTGGACGGCCTCGCCGCCCGGCCGGCGCAGCGGATTGCCGATCGACTCCGGCGACCAAGCGGGGGCCCGTTCCGCGGGCCAGCCGTCGGGCGAACTCGCCGCAAAAAACGCCGCCTGCGGCGGTGCAGGGGAGGGGGCCGCGGCCAGGGCCGGAGAGGTCGCCATGCCCCCGCCGGCTCCGGGGAGCGGCGGCACCCCGAGCTCGCGGGCGAGCGTCGCCTGGTCGACCCGGGGATCGACCGGCTCGAGCGTGAACTGCTTCGTCGCGGGATTGCCCGAGGCGTCGGCGAGCGACACGCGGACGACGAGCCCGTCGGTCTTCTCGCCGGCCCACCAGATCTCCTCGCCGAGCAGGTGGGCGGGCGACTCGCGGGCCAGCACCGGCTGGGCCGCGACACGTTTCCACTGCGGCTCGGTCGCCGAGCGGTACTCGACGACGACCGACTCGAGATTCACGGAGTCGTCGGTGGCGGCGAAGCGGCAGACCACCTCGCCGTCGCCCCCCTTCCACGCGCGGCCGACGAGCTTCGGGCCGGCGGCATCGACCACGACTCTCATGTCGGGCCCCTCGCCGCCACGAAGCCGGCCCTTGGAATCGATCGATCGCAGTCGAAACCAGTACTCGCCATCGGCATCGGCGGTGTAGGTGAACGAGCCGGCCGATGGGGCGACCTGCCCGACCGTCTGCCAGGACGCACCAAGATCCCGCGAGGCGTCCATGACGACCTGCCGCGGCGCGGCGTCGGCGGACGAGGGCTTCGGGAGGCTGAAGGGGATCGAAAACGTCCGCTGCCGGGTTCGGACGGCCGGCGGGAGCGGCCCAGGCTCCGCCGCATCGAGCCCTCGATCGATCGCCACGGACGTGGAGGCCGCGATCAGGCAGATGGCGGCCACCGCCGGCAGCCTCCTGCCCGTGCCGCCGCGCAACACGACACCCCACGGCCCAGGCCGTGTCGAAGTCGCGTCGGTGGACGTTGGCTCGCAGGAACCCCGCATATCGGGGGAAATCGGATGGTCGGGGCGGAAAAGTCGCGTCACGCGGCCGCGACGGGCACATCCCTTCTTTCCGGAAGCGTTGCCGGCTGGACCGCACCGTTCACGGACCGACATAATCGGAGAAAGTCCCGAAAGTGTCAGGGTTTGGCGGGGATGCCGCGTATCCCGCGGCTTTGATCTGGCGGCGAGAGCGTCAACGTGGTCAACTTTGTCAGCGTGGTCGGACTAGTGCTCTTGCTCGCCGCAGGGGTTGCGGCAATAGCCTGGGCCAGGGCCTGGCGGCGCCGCCAGGGTGACGATCGTGTCGATTGGGAAAACATGCTGGCCGATTGCAAAAATCTGAAAAGCCAGGGTGTGCTGAGCGAGGATGAATACCGAAAGATAAGAACGCTCGTCGAGGGTCGCCGGTCGTCTTCGTGACGCGTGGCCCCACGACCTGCTCGCAGTCCGTAGTACAGAAGGGAAAACCGGCCTCATGCCAACAGGGAAAGACGTCAACCTCGGCCGTCGCGGCACCGGCGGGACCACCAAGAAAAACGCCTTCTGCTCGTTCTGCCGGAAGAGCTACCGCGACGTCGGGCCGCTGGTCGAGGGCCCCGGCGACGTCTACATCTGCGGCGAGTGCATCGAGCTGTGCCAGTCGATCCTCGACCAGGAGAAGCGACGCCGAGGCACCGGCAAGCAGCTCTTCACGTCGATCCCGTCGCCCCGTGAGATCGTCTCGCACCTCGACGAGTACGTCATCGGCCAGGAACATGCCAAGCGGGTTTTGGCGGTGGCCGTCCACAGCCACTACAAGCGGCTGACGCTCGGGAGCGAAAACTCCGACGTCGAGGTCGAGAAGTCGAACATCCTTCTGCTCGGCCCCACCGGCTGTGGCAAGACGCTGCTGGCCCGCACGCTCGCCCGGATTCTCAACGTGCCGTTCGCGATCGGCGACGCGACGACCCTCACGGAGGCCGGCTACGTCGGCGAGGACGTCGAAAACCTGCTCCTGAAGCTGCTCAACGCGGCCGACTTCGACATCGAGGCCGCCCAGCGGGGCGTGCTCTACATCGACGAGATCGACAAGATCGGCAAGACGAGCCAGAACGTCTCGATCACCCGCGACGTCTCGGGCGAGGGTGTCCAGCAGGCGCTGCTCAAGATGCTCGAGGGCACGGTCGCGAATGTTCCGCCGCAAGGGGGCCGAAAGCACCCCGAGCAGCAGTACATCCAGATCGACACGTCGAACATCCTCTTCATCTGCGGCGGCACGTTCGTCGGCATCGACAAGATCATCTCGAGGCGGCTCGGGAAGCGGACGATCGGCTTCGGCCAGCCTGCGGGCTACCGGCAGGATGCCGATCTCTCCGAACTGCTGCCGCAGGTCGACTCGGACGACATCCTCGAATTCGGCCTGATCCCCGAACTCATCGGCCGACTGCCCGTGATCTCGTCGCTCAAGCCGCTCGACGAGGAGGCGCTCGTGAAGGTGCTCCGTGAGCCGAAGAACGCCCTCGTGAAGCAGTACCAGAAGCTGTTCAGCCTCGAGAACTGCGACCTCGAATTCACCGACGGCGCGCTCCGCTCGATCGCCCGCAAGGCGATGAAGAAGGAGACCGGCGCCCGCGGCCTCCGGTCGATCATCGAGGACGTGATGCTCGACATCATGTTCGAACTGCCGGAGCACCCGGGCAGCCGCTACGTCATCACGGAGCGGAACGTCGACACGGGCGAAGCGGTCCTCCCGCTCCCCGAGGCCCGCACGAAGAGCGCCTGAGAGCGAGCACGGCGGCCCGGAGCGAACGTCCGGGCGAGAGGGCACGGACAGCCCCGAACTCGGGGGCGGATCACGAAGCGAGCCGCAGGAGCGCCTCGATGCCGCGGTCGAGCGTGCGATCGGAGACGGTGTAGGCGATGCGGAAGTGCGTATCGGCGGCGCCGAACACCTTTCCCGGCACGACGAGCAGCTTCTCCTCGCGGACGGCCCTCTCGGCGAAGGCCTGCCCCGAGCCGCCCGGAGCCTCCGGATACAGATAGAACGCACCGCCGGGCCGCGTGAAGCGGTAGCGGCCCTCGAGCGCCGCCATGAGGTGATCCCTTTTCCGGCGGCACTCGGCGAGCGGGCGGCTCATGTCGGCCTCGACCGCGGCCAGCGCCGCCCACTGCCCGACCTGCGGCGCACAGACGAACGAATACTGCTGGAGCGTGACGCAGGCCTGAACCACCGGCTTCGGACCATGCACCCAGCCGACCCGCCAGCCGGTCATCGCATGCGACTTCGAGAAACCGTCGATGACGACGACCGACTCGCTGAACCTCGCCGGCGACGCGAAGGGCCCGTCGTAGCAGAACGATCGGTAGAGCTCGTCGCTCACGAGCGTCACGCCGCGGCGTTCGGCGAGCGTCGCCAGGTCGCGGGCCACGTCGGCCGACACGACCTGTCCGGTCGGATTCGAGGGCGTATTGAGCAGGATCGCCCGGGTCCTGGGCGTGATCGCCGCCTCCACTGCCTCGACGTCGATCGCGAAGGAGGGGCTCGTGTCGATCGGCACGACGACGCCCCCGAGAAACTCGACGAGCGGCCGGTACATCACGAACGCCGGCTCGAAGATGATCACCTCGTCGCCGGGGTCGATGAGCGACATCAGCACGAGCACGAGCGCCCCCGACGAGCCGCTCGTGACGGCGAGCGCTCGCCCGGGCTGGCCGAACTCCCGCCGCACATCATCCTCGAGTCGATCACGGAGCGGGGCGATGCCCTGCGTCGGCGTGTAGGCGTTGCGCCCCTCGTCGATCGCCCGCTTGGCGGCGGCCGCCGCCTCGGCCGGCATCGGGAAATCGGGCTGGCCGATCGAGAGGTTGATCGGATCGTCGAGCGTGGCCGCGAGATCGAATACCCGTCGGATGCCGGACGAGTCGAACTTCGCGGCCCGTCGCGAGATCGGTCCCCGGGGCTCCCCGGAGTCGATCATCCCGGATCCTTCGCGCCGCCGCCGAACAGCTTGTCGAGTTCGGCGCCGAGCTTCTCGCCGCGGACGTCGAGCGAGACGACCTTGCCGTCGCGGCCGACGAGGATCACGGTCGGAATGCCGCTCACGCCGTACTTCGTGGCCAGCGGATGCCGCCAGCCCTCTCCACCCGGCTTCTCGAACAGGATCGGCCAGGGGATCTTCCGCTCGTTCACGAATGCCTTCAGGGCATCGACATCGTCGTCGAGGCTGACGCCGATCACCTCGAACCCCTTCGCATGGTATTTCTGGTACTGCTCCATGACGTTCGGGATCTCGGCGACGCAGGGACCGCACCACGTCGCCCAGAAGTCGACGAGAACGACCTTTCCGGCGACGCTCTTCGGGTCGAATGGCGAGCCGTTGAGGTTCGTGCCCGTGATCTCCATCGGGTTGCCGGGCAGGCTGAGCCTACGCAACACACCCTCGAAGTTCTCGGCCATCGCCTTGACGCCTTCGTTCGAGCTTTTCGCCAACAGGGGGCCGAACGCCGAGTAGGCCGCCCGGGCCGTTTTCTCGCCTCCAGGCATCTGCTCGAACGCGCCGGCGAGCTGCACCGCCAGCTGCACCGTCCGAACGTCGTCGGGATCCTTCGCGAGCACCGCCGAAATCTTCTGGATGAGGGCCGGGGCACCAGCGACGTTTCCTCGCAGCACGCTTCTGGCCTCGGTGACGAGCAGCACTTGGCCGGCTTCCTTCGCAAGCACGGGCGACGGCCCCTTGGCGACCTCGGCGGCGTAGCTGGAGAGCGACGTGCCGGCCTCGGCGACCCCGAGTTCGGTGAGCATCGAAAGGCTCTGCAGCTTCGCCCTGACGGCCTGCTCGTAGAGCGGGTCTGCCGGCTTCAGCTGTGCGATCGCCTTTTCAGACGCCGCGAGCCCGGCTTTTGCAACCTTGCCGAAGTAATCGACGGCCTCTTCACGCGACCTCGGCCGAACGGACGGATCCTGGAGCTTCTTGATGTAGTCGAGGAGCTGCTCGGGCGTGCCCTCCGGCACCGGAGGCACCGTCAACTCACCCCCCTGGCCGGGTGCACGACCGGCCGGGGCTTGCGGCTCCCGGGCCGACACGGCCGTCGAACGGCTCGTCGGCATCGACGACCCGACCACGATCGCAAACGACATGGCTGCAAAAAGCGAAAAAAGGCGACCTGGGGAACGGGTCAAGCGTGTCATGAATGCCTCGCGTAGGGGACCGCGGTGCGGCCCGGGGAGTCGCTCGACGGATCGGCCCGAGAGCGGAAAACATCGTACCCCCGCGGCGACCAAGGCGGCAATCGCAGCCGACCGCGGTGTCGCGGAATCTTGGAAAAACCCTAACGCACGAGCGTTCGGAACCGCACGAAGCCGCTTTCGCCCGGGGAAAGCGGCCGTTTGAAGACCCACTTGAGCACGACGGCACCGTCGGCGGCGGTCTCCGTGCCGAAGTCGGCCGGCAGCGTCGAATCGGCCGAGTCGGGCACGTAGGAAAGTCGTTTCGGCAGGGCATCGGCGAGCACGATGCCCTCGAGCTTCCGATCGCCCGAGTTCAGGATCGCGATCGTGAAGTCGAGCTCCTCGCCCGATCGCACGGTTTTGCCCCCGGCCATCTTGCAGAGCGAAAGCTCCGCACGGCCCGGACACTTCAGCCGCAGCACCGCCGTGCCACGGTCGACGGTGATCGTTTCGGCGGCCGTTTCCTGAACCATCACTTGAGCCTGCGCGAGGCACGTCCAGGCCAGCGGCACGTCGAACGCCACGGCGATCTTCGGCCGCTGCCTGTCCCTGAACATCTGCGGCATGTCGCCCTGCACGTCCTCCGCCGGAACACAGACATACGGCGTCTCGCCGGGAAGACGAGCCTCCTCGAGCCCAAGCGTGGGCCGGGCATCGACCACCGCGAGTTCGGGCAGCGCCCGCCGCGCGAGCACCGGCGGCACCCGCTGCGTGCCGGCACGCGACTTCTGCCGGATCGCGGCGACGTCGGGCCCGGCACCGAGCGAGGCGGCGAGCGGACCGGTGGGGGCGTAGTTCTCTCGCGTTCGCACGATTTCGCGAACGGATGCGAACCGCGGCGCGCAGACGCACGCGCAGTTCGCGACGCTCACATGGTCGCACTCCACGGGCTCGCGTTCCCGGCGGCCCGCGGCCGGGCGATCGATGCCGCCGTCGCCCGCCTCGACGTCGGTTGTTTCCGCGACGGCGCCGGCATCGTTGGCAGCGCGAAACCTGGCGACCGTGTCGCCGGATGTGAGGTTGTCGATGCCGGTGTCGCCCGACGGCTTCGCCGGCCGCCCGGAGTCGCCGCCGTCGCAGACCTTGCACACGCGGGCGACCGGCACCGCTGGAGGTGCCACGACCGCCAGGGGAGGGCAGGGGGGGCAATCCTCGGGCCGACACTCCCGCCGACATGTCTCCCCGCACCGCGAGGAGGGTTCGACGCCGTCGCGGTGGACGATGCCCGCCGCCCCACCCGCCATGGGCGACGTCACCGAGCGACAGGAGGCGAGCGCGATCGCCCCCAGCGCGATCGCGAGCAGACGGGCCCAGCGGATGCCCGTCGCATTCGCTTCGGGCCGGTTCATGGCGACACCGTCGGCGGAAGCCTGTTGCCGATCACGAGTTCGGCCACCGGGTCGCCGAGCTCGCGGGCCACCGCCAGCGGATCTTCGCCGGGCGGCACGTCGAAGGTGTCCTCTCCACCCGCGAGCGACCCGTGGCATTCGAGTGACGAGTAGACGATCCGGCGGATCATCCCGCCCCGAACCGCTTCCTCGACGTCGTCCTCAGCGAGCACGACCTCCACCGGAAACCGCCAGGCCGTGCCCGGCGGCACGTCGAGCCGCGCGAGCAGCCTCACGGTCGGAAACAACTCGACCCCCTCGTGGCCCGGGAGCTGCATCACCCGCAGCCGGTAGGGCCTGCCGACCACGAGCCCCATGCGGAACGGCAGCGACTTCGCCGCCGACCAACCCTCCGCCGTTTCGATCTGCACGACGGCCCCCTCGGGACCGGAGAGCTCGAAAGGCTGGATCGGCTCCGACCAGGAGCCCGGCTGCAGGAGAGGCGTGGCACCAATCGCTCCCGGAAGCAGCATCATCGTGGCGGCGAACATCGCCACGATTCGGCCTGCTGCCTGCAGCTCGGACCCTGGGCGGGCCGATCCAGAAAAGAATCGCATGGACGGGTTGACCTTGGATGAGTAAGGACGCGGCCGACGATCGCCCGACGGCTCAGGGAGGACAGCCGTCGAGGCAGTGGCCGTCGGCGCCCTCGAACGATTCCTCGAGCCCGCCGGAATCCGGACCGCCGTTGCCGACCTGGCGACGCCTGTCGGCGTGCGGCTGCTTGAATTTCAGCTTCGGCACATCGGCCCGTTCCGACACGTAGGCATGCCTCGCCGGCTTCGGGTAGCTCAACCCGGGAGCCTGCTGGACGTGGAGCCCGACCGACCGGCTCGGCGGGGGGATGTGCATCTTCGTGTGGTTGGTGATCGTGTGCTTCTGCAGGCCCGCCGGCACGCCGAGCGGGATGTGGGCCGGCCCCGGCAGTCCGATCGGCGTGCCCGTGATCGGCATGCCGTAGTGTGGCGCGGTGACGCCGGCCATGAAGGCGGGGGGAAGCTGCGACGGATCGCCGCAGGCGGGCATTCCCAACGGGGCGGCGACGCCGACCGGCGGAGAGGCCGCCGCGCCGCTCCCGGCGAGGCCCGCCCCGACGGCACCAGGCGACTGGAGATCCTTGTTGCCGACGCGAATGATCGCGAGGATCGACCCGCGACGATCCGCCTCGACGACGGGGTCACAGCCCGGATCGAGCCGCGTGCTCACGAGCTCCTCGACGCCCGCCACCGCCAATTCCTGGTACTCGGGATCGGGCAGGTAGATCACCTTCGTCACGAAATTGCCCGCGACGACCTGGTCGAAATCCTCGCGATTGAGATTGAACGGGATCGCGTTGTGCGCGAGGTAGGCGTCGGTGCGAGGCAGCGCCGGCCCAACCTCGAGCGTCGGATAGAGTTCGAGCCCCTCGTGCCCCGGTATGTCGGTCAGCTTCAGCCGGTAGATCGCCCCCTGGGGAAAGTCGTATCGGCCCGGGCTGACGATCGGCTCCGAGTCGAAGCCGCCGGGCTGGGCGACGTCCCATCGGACCTGCATCCCCTCCGGTCCCACGAACGCGATCTGCGAGGACGGCAGGTCGGCCAAGCCGCCGTTCCGATCGCCCCCGTCCACGGCCGCTCCTCCGGTTGCGTCGGCGATCCCTGCATCGTACGAGGCAGGCATGATGACGCCCGGTCCGGGCCCCTCCACGCCAGGCCCCGGATGATGGAGCATGGCGGCCGGCGGCAGCACGTTGGTGTGGGGAGGGGCGACCGGGCGAATCTGCGCAAGGCCGGAAAGCGGCGAATTGGCCGGGATATGGCAGCCCGTCAGCGACACGGACAACGAAAGGCCAGCCAGCATTTTCCAGCGAGACACGCTCATGCGGATCACCTCCCGGCCTCGTCCAATGGCGTTCGCCCTTGAAACGGAAGCCCGTACACTGCGATCGTTCGACGCGGCGGCATCCGCCGCGATCCGGTCGGTCGATACCGTCCGGTGCAGAAAGTGATCGGTCGCCATCCACCGGTTTCTTTGGAAAAACCCGCAGGGACTGCCCAACCCGCAGGGCCATTCCGCCCGTCAAGGAAGCCCACGTTGCCCCGTTCCCCGAGAATCCTCACGCTCCTCGCCTGCGGCCTGCTCATCGCCCGTGCGACCGGCGACGAACCGGCTCCCGCCGCGGCGAGCGTCTACCGCGGCGGAAATGCGGCCTCCGCCGAGGATGAAGGCCGCGCCGAGCGGATCGTGGCCGCCTGCCTCGCAGGCCTCGCGCGACAATCGTCGATCTCGGCGAGGATGCGTCAGATCGCCCGCGTCGGCGAGAAGGAACTGGTCGGTGCGGGACAGTATGTCCAACAGGGCATCGGCGAGGACCAGCGGTTCCGATTCGAGTCGTCACTCGCCACGAACGCGGCCGCGTACACGATGCTCGAGGTCTGCGACGGGCTCGCCTTCTGGAGCTACCAGAAACACGCCGACCTGCCCGCCTCGCTGAACCGGGTCGACACGCGAAGGGTGCGGGCAAAGCTGGAAGCCGCGACGCCCCCGCTCGCGCAGTCCGAAGCGATCTCGCCGCACCTCGGCGGCGTGCAGCGGACGCTCGCGCTGATCCGCGAGTCGTTCCGCTTCCGGTCGGTGGAGGGAGCGGACCTCGACGGAATGCCCGTCTGGCGAATCGAGGGACGCTGGCACGCCGACCGACTGGCCGCACTCGTGCCGGGGCTCGCGGGCAAGGCGGTGGATGGCGAGGTTCCGGCCGGGCTTTTGCCCGAGAACATGCCGTGGAGGGTCGTCCTGTCGATCGGCAAGCGGGAGCTCTTTCCCTTTCGCATCGAATGGTTCGCCGTGCGCGGCCCGCGGCCCGCGGGGAACCGTGAGCCCGAGCAGATCGCCGTGCTGGAGTTCTACGACGTTCGACTCGACGAGCCGATCGACGCGACCGCCTTCGTCTACAAGCCGGCCGCCGAGGGATACAGCGACGTCACGGAGAGCCTGCTCGGGGGTGTGAATCCTCTCCGCCCCTGACCGTGGCACACAGCCGGACGGCGGCCCTGATCGCGGAAACCATGCTCGATGCGTCGGCAACGCCCGTGCCGGCGATGTCATAGGCCGTGCCGTGGGCGACGCTCGTCCGCACGATCGGCAGCCCGAGCGTGATGTTGACGGCGCGGTGCATGCCGAGGAGTTTCACCGGGATGTGGCCCTGGTCGTGATAGAGCGCCACGACACCGTCGAAACGGCCGCGGCGGCACTCGAGAAAGAGCGTGTCCGCCGGCAACGGACCCGCGACGTCGATTCCCGACGCCGCGAGCGATCGGACCGCCGGCTCGATGATCCTCGCCTCCTCGTCTCCGAAGAGTCCCGACTCGCCGCCGTGGGGATTGACCGCGCAGACGGCGATCCGCGCGGGCCTCTCCAGGAATCGCCGCATGAGCCGCGAAAGCCGCTCCCCGGCTGCAACGATGCCCTCGGTCGAAATCCTCGCCACCGCGGTGCGGAGCGATTCGTGGAGCGTGACGTGCACGACGCCGAGCCCCCCGGGGGAGGCCAGTTCCGGCCCCGGCGGCAGATAGAGCATCATCGAGACGGCGGCTTCGGGCAGCCCGCAGCCGCGGGCGAGCAGCTCCGTGTGTCCGGGCACGTCGTAGCCGGCCGCCCGGAGCGCGGCCTTGTTGAGCGGACCGGTGACGATCGCGTCGGCGAACCCCCGGAGCGTGAGGTCCGCGGCTCGCTCGACCGCCTCGGCAGCCGCGCGGCCGCCGGCTGCAGAGGGACGGCCGGCGACGAACCGCTCCGGAGTCCGCGGCGGCCGTCGTCCTGCGGCGCCAGTCGTGTCACCGGCCGGGTCGATCAGGAGGATCGTATCCGGCGACGAAGGCCGCGGATCCCCGGGCTCGACCTCGACGACCGATCCTTCGCCGAGCACGCCCGCCGAGGCGACGACCCGCATCCGGGCGACGGCGTGCAGCGATGCATCCTGCCAAGCCTTGCGGACGATCTCCGGGCCGATGCCGGCCGGGTCGCCGCAGGTCAAAAGCAGCCGCGGCAACCGCTCGGGGCAGGGCAGGGCGGGGGAGGGCGGTGATCCACTCGCAGGCATCGAGACGTGCTCCAAAAAGCTCCGACGTCGGCCGGCGAACCGCATCGCATGGCGACCGCCTTCGCCAAGAGCCTATAACGCCGAAGGCCGGAACACATGATTTTTTCCGGCCACACGTCGAGGAGCCTCCCAACGCCATGCCGACCGTCTTCTCCCGCGCCGTTCTTTTCGCCCTCGCTCTGTTGGCCGCGACCGCCTGCCTCGGGCTTTGGATCGGCGACCTCCACGGCCAGCAGGATCCGACGATCCTGCGATGGGGCACGGTCCACAGGCTCTCCGGCGTGTTCGCGGCGCTCATGACCGTGCTCGTGAACAGCATGTCGGTGACCTACTTCATCGGCACCGGGAGGTGGTGTCGGGAGGTGGTGGAAACCTACCGGCTCGACGGCGGATTTCACGAGCGTTCGCGGTCACTCAAACGGAAGGCCTTTCCCTGGGCCCTGATCGGCATGCTCGCGGTGGTCGCGATCGTGGCCCTCGGCGGCGCTGCGGATCCTGCGTCCGGACGGCCGGGCACTCAGGACTGGGTGAACTTCCACCTCGTCGGCTCGCTCGTGCTCATCGGTGTCATCGGCCTCTGCTTCCAGGGGCAGCTCGCGCGGATCCGCGAGCAGCAGCAGCTCATCGAGGAGGTGCTCGCCGGCGTGCGGGAAGCCCGCATGGCGAGGGGCCTCGAGGCGTGAGCCGCTCCGCTCGCCGGCCGTCCGCCGATCAGTGGCAGCGCTCGATCAATGCCCGCGATCGTGTTCCGCGGCATGGCCCCGCTCGTGGATCGCGTGGGCATGGGAGGCGTGCTCGAGCAGGGTCATGCCCCAGGCCAGCGCGATCCCCACGACGAGCGAGGCGGTGAGGATCAGGCGGTCGTGGCTGTGGAATTCGACCTCGGGAAGGAGGTCCGCCGCGGCGATGCAGAGAAACGCCCCCGCCGCCATCGCCATCGCCGTGGCGAGGACGTCGTCGGCGCGATCGCCGAGCAGGCCGAGCGACCAGTGAAAGGCGATCGCTCCGATCGGGACGATGAGCGCGTAGAAGAAGGTGGCGGCCCGTCGCAGCCCGGGCGTCGTGCCGGCCGCGATCATGAGCGTGGCGATCATGAGCGAATCGAAAGGCTTGTGGAGCACGATCGCGAAGAACGTCGCGAAGCCGGCGAGAAGCCCGGCCCCCTGGCCGCCGTCGGCATGCACCGATGCGGCGAGGGCCGCACCGTCCACGAGGCTGTGAACAGCGAGTCCGGCGAACGCGCCGCACCACGCCCATCGGCCGCCCCTCGCCGCACGGCTGCCGGAGGCATGCCCATGGCCGTCGCAGGAGGCGTGATCGTGGCCGGAGTGGTCGCCCTCGGCGGAGTGGTGGGCATGGCCGTGAAAGGCCCGCTCGAGGAGAAACATGACGAAGAATCCCGCCAGCACCCAGCGGGCCGTGGCGTCGATGTCGCCGCCGGATTCGAGGTAGGCGTGGGGGAGCAGGTGCAAGAGCGCCACGCCGAGCATCACGCCGCCCGTCATCGACAGCAGCACCTGCATCCGCCTGTGACCAAGCGCCAAGAGCGAGGCTGTGGTTCCTCCGGCGAACGACGCGGACGCGATCACCGCCAGGTAGACGGCGAGCCCGACCGCCGGGCCGGCGGTGAGGCCCACCAGTGGGGTCGCGGATGGGTGCGGCGATGGAACCGCGAACAAGAGGAACGGGAAGGAATTCATGAGCGGGTGGGTGACGACGCGGTCCGGGAAGAGTGTAGCCTCTGGAGCGTCCCGGTTCGCTTGCCGAACGCCCCCTACCGGCGGAGCCAGGGCTGTGGCACCGTGTAGATCTGCCGCGACGCCTGCTCCATCTGCTGGCGGACGGCCGCCACCTTCTCGGTCCATGCCGCGTCGCTGGCGGCCACGGCGCCCAGTCCGAGAACCAGCAGATACGTGAGCATATTGGCCCACGCCGTGGGACCGTAGAACTTCACGGCCGTGCCGAACGACTTCTTGACCTTCGGGCCGAAAAGGCCGAGCCTCACGCTCCAGATCTCGTCGAGCACGAGGTGCGAGAGGAAGCCCAGCACCACGGCACTCGCCATGAAGTAGCGGTGGAGCGGCTCCTGCGAGCCGAACGCGAGGAACGTCAGCTGCCCGGCGATGAGCGCGGCCGGCACGCTGTGAAACATGCCACGGTGGACGGAGTAGGTCTCCAGCAGGTAGGCGAGCCCGAAGCGGATGGCCAGGTAGAGGCCGGCCGCGAGCAGGATGACGCCCTCGAGCGGCAGGCTGAACTGCTGGAACCGCTGCAGCAGCATGACCGGCACGACCGCCGCGGTGAACGCGACGCTCTCCTTGAGCGGAACACCCGACTCGCTGTCGAGATCGGGCATCATGCCCGCGACCGAGCAGAGGCCGGCGGCCATCACGCAGGTCACGGGTGGCATGTCGCCGACGAAGTACGCGGCGGCCCCGTAGCCGACCCCGAGAACGGACGACGCGCTGATGTGGACGGGAAACCCGGGCACGGCTGCTTCTTTGTGTCGCTTCGATTCGGCGAATGTCGGGATGGGGACAGAATCCTCCCCGTCGAAGCATCGGCCGTTGCGAGCCCTCGGGCCTACCCGTCCCCTCGTCGTATCCCCTGCACTGCCGGAACGACACAGTCGACCACAGGCCGCACAGACACCCCATCCTACCCTGATTCACAAATCCGTTTGATCCGGTCGCCTGGATCGAGACGCCATGGACGATGCCCGGGGGATGCGCAAAGGCGGGCGATTGCGGCGAGCAAGCTGGCCTAGGGCGGAAGGATCGTCACGACTAGACTCCGCCCTCGGTTTCGTGAGTCGACGACCTCGGGAGTCCTCGGCGTGCCACAGCTCGAAGGCTACGACCTGGTGATGATCGGCATCCTCGCGGGTGCGGCGCTGATCGGGTATTTCAAGGGATTCGTGTGGCAACTGGCCTGGATCGCGGGAATCGCCGTGAGCACGTTCGCGGCGGTGCGGTTTGGCGGCATCGCGGCACCGTTCTTCGGCCAACAGGCCCCCTGGAACAGGCTCGCGGCGATGCTCGCGATCTATGCCGCATCCTCGGTCGTTGTCTGGCTCGTCTTTCGGCTGATATCCGGGGCCATCAGCGCCGTCCATCTGTCGTCCTTCGACCACCAACTGGGGCTCTTGTTCGGCGCCGCGAAGGGGGCGCTTCTGTGCGTCATCGTGACCTTCTTCGCCGTGACCCTCGCGCCGGGCTATCGCGATCAGATCGTCAACAGCCGCAGCGGAAGGCTGGTCGCGGAACTCATCGTGAAGGCCGACGCGGTTCTCCCGAAAGACATCCATGACGTCGTGGACCCGTTCGTGAAGCAGTTCGAGCAGCAGATGGCGGCCCCGGGCGGCCTGCCTCTGCCGCCCGGGGCCGCGAACGGACAGGGACAGCCTTCCCCCTTGGCCGCCATGTGGGAGGGCATGGCCTCGGTCGCCGCGTGGGCGGGAAGTGATCAGGCCGCAGCGGCGGTGCCGGGGGCCGCGGTCGCCGGTCAGGCGGGGCGAACGGAGCAGGGGAGTGCGACTCCCGCTGCCGTCCGTCCGGCGGGAGGCCCGCTGCCGCGAGGGTCATCCTGGTTTGTGCCTCCGCCGACGCCTCCTCCGACCACCTTGGCGCCACACCAACCGGGACTGGGTCAGCCGGCCCCGAATCAGCCGGCACCGTTTCCGATCGGCACCCAGACTCCGCTGCCCATGCCGCGTCGCCAGTAGCGATACGCCGTCGCGAGACACGCCGTCGCGATTCCTCGCGACGGCGTTTTCCCGGACTGCTCGTCCCCGGCGAAATGGCAGGACGGCAGACGGGCCGGCAGGGAGCCGACGGCGGTTTCAGCCGGGAAAAAAGGGGCCGGAACCGGACATAAGAGACATTATCGGACGTTGGGGAGAGGGGTGTTTTCGCGGCGTCCGCTATGCTTGCGGACATGCTTTCGCTCCCCTCCGCCGCTGCCACAGAGAGTCTTCGCGACCTCCAACGCGCGATCTGGCTGACAAAGATCGCCCGCGCCAAGGCCATGACACCAGACGAGCGGTTGGCGGAAACGGTGGCGCTGACCACCCAGGCTTTCGCGCGGATGCATGCCGCGGCGCTGGCCGACCTTGGCACGAGCGATCCTGAAGCCGGCTGGGCTGAAGTCCGGCGCCGGCTCGAGCGGATCCGCGCTGCCCGCGACGTCGGCCGGTTCGTGACCGAACTCCCGGCCGTCCGATGACGATCGACGAGTTGGCCGCCGTCGTCGCCGACGCCTGCCTGGCCGAGGGCGTGCCGCACATGTTCACGGGGGCGCTGGCGACGGGCATGTACGGCAGCCCCCGGTCGACCGCCGATGTGGATGTCGTCGTGGACGTGGCCGACCCGACCGCGATGCCGCGGCTCGTGGCCCGCCTGGCGCCGGTCGCCGCCTTCGATCCCCAGGTTCAGTTCGACACACTCACATTCGGCAGGCGTCGAATCGGCACGACCCGCAGTCTGCCGCCGCTGCTCGTGGAGTTGTTCACGCTCTTCGACGACCCGTTCGTGCGGGAGCAATTCGCCCGGCGCCGCGAGCGCTTCATGGCCACGGTCGGCAGATCGGTGTCGGTGCCAACTCCGGAAGACGTGATCGTGCAGAAGCTGCGCTGGGCTCGCGGCAAGGATCTCGACGATGCCCGCGATGTGCTGGCCGTTCAGGGCGTCGCCCAGCTCGACATGCCGTACGTGCGGCGCTGGTGCGAACGACATGGCACGATTCCCGCTCTGGATGAGATCGTGGCCATGGTCCGCGAACCGTGAGACGTTTCCGATGAAACAGCCTCCACGCGCCGGCCAAGTGTCCGCGCCGTGTCGCGGCTCGTGTCCGCGGCGGCCCTCTCACCGGTGCCGAATCATTCCGAGCTCAAGCGCGGAACACTCCGATCGATCATTCGGCAGTCGGGAATCGACAAATCCGAGTTCGAAAGCAATTGATCACGCCGGGGCGTAGCCGGAGTCGGTGTGGCGGGCGTGGCCGAGGGCCACGAGCGCGTCGAGGATTTCTTCCACCCGCGGGGCCTTGGCGTTTTTGAACTGGCGGGCAAGGTCGGCGGCCGTCACGGTGCCGCCGGAGGCCGCGAGCGCAGTTCGCACGGCCCGCGTCTGCTCGGCGAGATC
>CAZPEM010000010.1:0-20166 GCA_964585575.1 uncultured Chitinophagaceae bacterium | reverse complement strand
TCGGGCGAATCGATCTCGTGTTGCACGTCGCCGCTGCCGCCCTTGGCCTTAAACTCTGGCCGCAGCCAGCGGACGAGGCCGCGTTTCTCTTCGGCCGCCCGCTCGTGGTTGAGGGCTACGAGCCGCTCCAGGATTTCGTCGTCGGTGAGCGTGACAGGCCAGCCGTAGGCGTCGAACACGGCCACGTCGAGGTCGTCGTGGATCTTTCTGAGCACGCTGACGAGGCCATCGTCGTGGATTTTCTTGTCCTTGGCCGTGAGGGCTTCGCCCGTACGCAGCTTTTCGAGGACGTTGTACATCCCCGTGATCGTCAGCCCCGGATGCGCCGCCTGCTGCTGCTTGCGGTGGGCGTCGAGGGCCTCGCCGAGTTCGCGGATTGTTTGCTGCTGGGTCTCGGTCGCGGCGGGAAATGGGAATGGCAGAAAACAGGGACTGTTTTGGTATAGCAAAAGAAATGCCCGACGGCCGCTTCGATGCATTGACATGTTCCGCGCAGATCTCCCTTAGCGTCGCCGTGTAGTCATCGCCGAGCACCGCACGCATCCGCTTGTTGCCGATAAACGGCGGATTGCCCACCACGAAATCCGCCTTTGGCCGCTCCGCCTTCCGCGGGTTCACGTACCGCTCGACGGCCACCCGCGCCGTGTCGTCGGGCACGTCCTCGCCCGTCACGGGATGCTTTTTCATCGTCACGCCAGGCGGGATCGAGCACCTTCGTGGCCGTGAGCCCGTCGAGAAACTTCCGCGTCTCGGCCTTCGCCTGGTCGAGCCGGCCGGCATTCGCCTCCGCCAGGCTCGCCGCCCGCGACGCCTCCCAGTCGTCCCGGATCGGCTCGATGATCGTGGGCACCACCAGCCGCTCGACATACGCCCGGGGCGTGAAGCGGAAGATAGAGCCCTTGAACTGCTTGATCCGCGTCCGGAGCGCCGTCGAGAAGCCCCCCTGCCCCATCGTCTTCCAGACCTCCGAGACCAGCGGCACGAACTGCTCGGGCGATTCCTTCAGGCTCTCCAAGAGGCTCGTGAACCCGCCTCGCGGCGTGAGGCAGACGTCTTCCGAGAAGAACGTGAACAGGCAGCGGATCAGAAACCAGGCCACGCTCTCCGGGTCGTGCTGCTTCGCTTCGAGCCGCCTGGCGAGCACGGCGATCCGGGCGGCGATCTCGCGGGTGACCTTCGCCGCGTGCCGGGCGGGATCGAGCGAGAGCGGATCGAGCCAGAGCGTCGTGAGCCGCTGCCGGATCGCCTCATCCCGCAGGTCAGCGAGCGAAAACCGATGGCTGCGAGCGTCAGGAAATGCCGTGTAGACCTTGCCGGGCCTGGAAAAGTCGGCGTAGAGCTCGAACGAGTGGCCGATGTCGATGACCAGCAGAAACGGCGGGTTGTCGTCGGGCAGCGCCCGCACGTAGCCCTCGGCCTGGCCCCGGGCCGCGATCATCGAGTCGTCCCAGCCGGCGGTTCCGCGGACGCTCGTGCCGCTCTTGCGGCGGGCCTTGGGGGCGGCCGGGTCGGCGAGCGAGAGCGGGTCCTTCGCCTCGCGGGCCACGGACTGCTTCGTCTCGCAGACGAACGCCTCCCAAGCGTACCCGCCCGGATTGGGGGCGTAAACGCGAGCAGTCGAGCAGCAGCGGGATGCCAAGCGCGTCATCCGACGATGTCCGGAGAGTGGCGACGGTGATCGCGCGGGCAAGGCCGTGGTGCCGGTGCTCAAGACGTTCGACAGGCCGGGACGACCAAAGTTTATTTCAATACCTTTTCAGTTGATTCGTTCGGCACATGCGATTTGAGTGTTCGGCGGGCACGAGCGGAGGAGATAGCGATCTATGAAGCGACGGACCCGAAAAATGAAGGCCGTGAAGGCTGAGTCGCTCGACCGTGCGTTCGACGCCGGAAGAGACATCACATCGGCTCTCGATCTGACCAAGGCCCGCCGGCCCGGGCGGATCCAGCGACGCGTGAACGTGGATTTTCCCGTATGGATGATCGAGTCGCTCGACGCCGAGGCTGGGCGACTGGGTGTGACCAGGCAGTCGGTCATCAAGGTCTGGATCGCCAAACGGCTTGGAAGCCTCCCGCGAGAGTGAACCACTGCCGCTGGGTCGCCATGGGCGGCCCAGCGGCGGCTCCTCGAACACGGCATCCGTCACGCCGACCGCGTCACACGCCGACCGCGACAAGAGTCCCGCGGGCCGCTCCCGCGTCACGGGCGGCGGAGTTCGCCGATCTTGGTGCGGACGCCCCGGAGCTTCGCTTCGAGCGACTCCATTTCGTTCATCAACGCCTTGGCCTCCGGGCTTTCGGCCATCACGGCCTCGAGCTTCGCCTGCCAGGCGGTGCGGGCCGCCTGCCGGGCCTTCCGCTCCGCGGCGAGGCGTTCGTCGATCGTGCGACCCACGCGGGCACGCGCCTCCTCGGCGGCTTTGGCTGCATCCTTCACCCGGGCGTCCTTGGCCACCGCATCCTCGGAGGCGTCGCGGATCCTCTTCTCGATCTCCTCGATCGTTTTGCGGTGCGCGGCCTGCGCATCGACGGCCGCCTTGAGCTTCGCGGCCTGGGCCGCCACGGTCCCGTCGGCCGCGACTTTTTCCTCGATCGCACGCCTGGCCGCTTCCGCATCCTTCAGTGCCGTGCTCGCCTTGACCGCCTCGTTGAATTCCATGCGAGCCTGCTCGCTCGCCCTGGCTTCGGGGAGATCCTTGATCAGCTCCGTCTTCTTCTTTTCGAGCGCTGCATTGGCTTGCTGAAGCTTCTTGAACGCCTGCGCGAGCCGCGGGTCGGCCTTGGCGGCTTCGGGGGAGTGGGCGTGGGTGTTGGCCTTGCTCCAGAGCTCGCGAAGGTCGGCCCTGCCCCTGGCCTGCTGCCGCAGGTGGTCAGTCTTGGTCTCCTCGACCCGACGCTGCATTTCCAATTCGCTCGCGCGGCCCCGGGCGGCCTCGAGGGCGCGGCGCTGCGCCTGAACTTGCGGGCTTGCGTCGGCGGCGGCCTGCTCCGCCTTGGCGACGTTTCCACGGGCTGCCTGCTCCGCCCGCCGAGCCTCGGCGATCACGGGATCGCCGGAAATCTTCGCCTCGATGGCCTTGTCGGCGGCGGTGATCGCCGCCTTGGCATCCTTCACACGGGGATCGTTGGCGAACGTGGCCTTCATTTCGGCGAGACGCTTCTCGCCCGGCTCGGCGCCGCGGACGGAGGTTTGCCCGGCGGTGCCGGCCGCGACGATGATCGAGAGACAGACGGTGAGCAGCGAGGTCTTCGACATGGAATGCTCCTCCAACAAGGGCGTTCGGCTGAAATGGAATCCCCGGGGAGCCGGGCCGACCGATCGAAAGAAAGTGTGCGGGGGGTTCATCGCCGTTGTCAAGCTGAATCCCCCGCCATATTCGTGGCACCGGGGGCCGGCACCCCCGCAGGGAAGGCGGGGGCTCGTGGACGCCCACATCGACCGCGGCTTCGTGAGTGCGGCGAGCCCGGGAACCGCTACGCGGTCGCGTCGAGGAACGTGCCCATGCGGCGGAACTTCTCGTACCGCGAGGCGACGAGCGCTTCGCCGCTCGTGCCGACGAGCTCCCGCAGGCTCCGCACGAGGTAGGTCTTCAGCCGCACTCCCATCTGCCGCGGGTCGCGATGGGCGCCCCCAGGCGGCTCCTCGATCACGGCATCCACCACGCCGAGCTCCGTGAGATCCTTCGCACGCATCCGCAGGGCCTTCGCGGCGTGGGTCTTGTATTCGGCGCTCTTCCAGAGGATCCCCGCGCAGCCCTCGGGGCTGATGACGCTGTAGTAGGCATGCTCGAGGATCGCGACACGGTCGCCGACGCCGATCCCGAGCGCCCCGCCCGACCCCCCTTCCCCGATCACGACGCAGACGATCGGCACGGGCAGCGTGGCCATGAGGAACATGCTCTCGGCGATCACCTGCGCCTGCCCGCGCTCCTCGGCGCCGACGCCCGGATAGGCGCCCGGCGTGTCGATGAGCGCGACCACCGGCAGCCCGAACTTCGCCGCCAGCCGCATCTTCCCCATCGCCTTGCGGTAGCCCTCGGGATGCGCGCAGCCGAAGTGGCAGGCCTGCCGCTCGGCGAGCGTCTTTCCCTTCTGATGGCCGAGCACGAGCACGCGATGGCGGTCGAGCTTCGCGAAGCCGGCCACGAGGGCCGGGTCGTCGCCGAATGCCTTGTCGCCGTGAAGCTCGACGAACTCGTCGAACACCATCTGGAGGTAGTCGCTCGTCTTCGGACGGTCGGGGTGCCTCGCGACCTCGACGGTCTGCCAGGGGTCGAGGCTGCTGAAGATCTTCTTCTGCACCTCCACCATCTCGCGGCGGAGCCGCTTGATCTCTTCCTGCTCGGGCCCCCCCAGGGGCGCGGTCTCGAGGGCGGCGATCCGGTCCTCGATCTCGTAGATCGGCTTCTCGAGCGGCAGTCGATGCAGGCCTCGGCTCATGGTGGATTTCGTCCGCGAGGGCTCCTCCCGGGGGTGCTTTGCACCACGGTTGTCACGGCTGGAGCCCCCCCGCGTCAACCGCGTTTTCAAGGGGGTAGTGCAGGAGGGGGTGCCCCTGCCATGTCGCCGGGCTATGGGAGCGAGCGCAGCCATGGATGGCGAAGCGAAGCGGACATGCAGTGACCGGAGGCCTGGAAGGCCGCAGGCAACGTCCGGAGACGTGGCAGGGGCACCCCCGACCCACGGAAAACCCGGACGAACTGGGTGTTGATCGCAGCCGCGATTCAGGCCGGGGCGGCGGCCCGCTCGAAGATGCGGATCGACTTGAGCGTCTTCTGCACCTCCTTCATCGACGCCGGCCGGTCCCCCGGCTTCTTGGCGAGCATCTCGCGGAGGAATTTCGACATCGCCGTCGTGACGTTCCGGTTGACCGACTCGACCGGCGGCGGTGGTGACGAGACGTGCTTGTTGAGCAGGTCGTTCTGGTTCGGTGCCGCGAACGGCGGCTTGCCGGCGAGCAGTTCGAAGAAGAGGCAGCCGAGCGAATAGATGTCGGAGCGGCCGTCGACCGACTGGCCGCGGATCTGCTCGGGCGACATGTAGCTCGGCGAGCCCTGCGGCGTGCTCCCGCCGCCGAGCAGCCGGCCGAGCATTCCCGGCATCGGCGAGGCGATCGCGAGATCGATCAGCTTCACCCGCCCGTCATCCGCGGCGAGCACGTTCTCGGGCTTGAGGTCGCGATGAACCCAGCCGCGCGCATGGAGGTGGTCCACGGCGAGCGAGAGCTCGGTCATGATCCGCGACACCTTCGGCGCGATCGCATCGACGCCCCGGGCGAGCTGCTTCTTGAGGTTCGGATGGGGAAAAAGCTCCATCACGAGAAACACGAGCCCCGACGCCTCGGCGAGCCGGTCGATCCTGATGACACCGGGATGGTCGCAGGCCTTCGCGACCTTCAGCTCGTGCTCGAGCAGCTTTCGCGGCTCCGCGGCGCCGGGCGCATCCGGCACGACCACCTTCACGGCGCACTTCCGCGGCGGCTGGCCGGCGGCCGGGCTCTCGAGGGCGGCCCAGATCTGGCACTGACGGCCGACGCCGATCTGCTCGACGAGCTTCAGGGGTCCGAGCTGTTCGGGGAGCTTTGGCATGGTTCAATCGAACTTTGAAGCGGTGCGAGATGAAACGGTGCGATATCGGCGCCCGCCAACACGAGCCCCTCGGGAGGGGCCGTCGGGCCGGCGGCCTTCCGATCGCGGGCGGCGACCGCCGCCGCGACCCATTCGGGATCGCGGCGACCCGCCCCAACCATCACGAGCGTGCCGACGATGATCCTCACCATGTTGTGAAGGAAACCGTTTCCCTCCACCTCCACCCACACCTCCGCGCCGGGCTGGTCGTCGAACCCGTCCCGCCGCGTCACCGTGAGCGAATAGATTGTGCGCACTTTCGAGATCCGCGTGGAGGGGGTCGCCTCGAAGCTCGTGAAGTCGTGCTCGCCGACGAGGGCCGCCGCGGCCGCGGCCATCCGCTGCTCGTCGAGCTTCGACCGCCACCGCCAGACGAACCGCCGGCCGACCACCGGCCGCCACGCGGCGTCGTGAATCCGGTAGCGATACCGCTTGCGGAGGGCCGCGGCGACGGGGTCGTAGCCCGCCGGCACCTCGCACGAATCCACGACGGCGATGTCGTCGGGGAGCCTCGCATTGAGCGCGTTGCGCCACCGCCGGGCCGACAGGTCCTTCGTCGTCGTGAAGACCGCCCGCTGGGCGACCGCGTGGACGCCGGCGTCGGTGCGGCTCATGCCGCGGGGCTCGACCGCCTCGCCGCTGATCGACCGGATCGCCTCCGCGAGGGTGCCCTGCACGGTCGGCAGCCCGGGCTGGGCCTGCCACCCGCTGTAGCGGGTGCCCTCGTAGGCCAGGTGGAGCAGGATCGAGCGGGCAGTCATCACCGCTCCGCGGCAGGCCTGGATCGGGTCTCGTCACCGAAGAGCGGCCCGACAAAGGCCATGTTGGCCACGATCATCGCGAGGCCGAACTCCAGCATTCCCATCGCCAGGCCGATGCCGAGATGCACGAGCACCGCCATCGCCAGCGCGATCGGACGCGTGAGCGGGGGCCAGATGATGGCGGCGTACGAGACCTCCCAGAAGAGCGTCGACAGGGTGATGAGGTTCACGAGCCAGGTGTGGCCCGCCATCCAGGTCAGGTCGAGCGTCCGATACTGCCCGTTGGCCACCGATCCCCAGAGGGCCGTCCCCTCCCACCAGCTCGCGCCGAGCAGCTTTCCGCAGCCGGAGAAGAAGTAGATGACGCAAAGCGTCAGCTGCAGGATCCGGATCGCGATCGTGCCGCGGACCGACCGCTGCTCCTCCGCCCTGCCCCGCTCCGGCGCGGCTCGCATGGAGAACCGCCGGTCGAGCGACCAGGCTCGGCCCGCCGGCCCGATGGCGAGCGAAATGAGGAGGATGCCGAGGATGTCGTCGAAGCCGAAGATGTTCAAAGGCGCCCGGTTGGCCGCGCTCACCAGGGCTCCGAGCGAGACCCACGCCGCGACCGGCGTCGCAAGCCCGATCGTAAGGGCGACCGCCGCGACGAGGGCGACGATCGCCGCCGCCAGTCGCAGCTCGGGACTGGACGTCGCGAAATACCAGCTCCACTGCCAGGGCTGGTCGTTCATCCGCCACACCTCGTCGGCCCGCAGCCAGCCGGCATCACCGAAGAATCCCTCGACGTCCATCAGCCAGACGATGCACGACCATGTGCAGAGCACGCCCGTGGCGATCCGGATCGCCGCGAGGTGACGGGGGCCGGAGGGAGTGAAGAAGAATCGGTCCCAGGCGTCGGCCCAGCCGCGACACCAGCCGAAGAAGGCCGCAGCGATCGACCGCGACGGCGACCGTGGCACGGAGCTCATCGGGCGATCTCCCCCTGGGCGATCCCCTCGACGGCCGCGTCGTTTTCTGGAACGTCCGGGCCGCCCACGACGGCGACGGCCCTCCCGACGGCCGTCGCCCGCGCGAAGGAGCCGAGCGAAGATCGATTGTCGGGCTCCACGGTTCCGGCGAGCACTTCCTCCGGACCCGGCAGGAAATGCTGCACGAGCGTCAGCTGCACCTGCTCGCCGTCATGGTCGTCGAGGAGGCGGCGGGCGACCCCTTTCACGAGCGGCAACCAGGTGCGTCGCGCCTCGTCGCGAACCTCCTGGGGCACGTCGGGCGGCGGAACCTGGGCGGCGATCTTCTCGCTGACCATGAACCTGCGGTGGTACGCCAGTCGCGGACGGTCCTTCGTCGCGTCGGGGATCCGACCGCTGACGGTCGAGCCGTCGGACCGCGTCACGACGTACTCGATCGAATGCCCCGGGCCCGGATCGGGGGCGAAGAAGCGATAGCCGTGCCCCAGGTAGAGCAGCCCCACGTAGGGCCTCAGCGGCTGCATGACCGCGGTCGCAAGCCTGCTCGCCGGCGGAGGCCCGGCCAGTGGCGGCAGGATCACGGCCGCGAGATGGAAGATGATCGCCGCCGAGACGAGCAACTTCAGAGCCCGACTACGCATGGTCGAGGTAGTCCGAATCGCCGGCGGCCCCGGTTTCTGGGGCCGCCGGCGTCACCCGGTGAACTGACGATCGGGCTCCATCCGTCCGAAGCCCTGACACACGTTGGACGATCCAGGCGATCAGCGGACCGAGGCCACTCCGGAAACCGGCGCGGACGATCCGGCCGACTGCTCGACCGTCATCTTTCCTTCATCGGCATGGAGCTCGTCGCTCCTGAGGGCGAGTTTCATCGACTCGCCGCCGACGAGGTCGATCACCTTGCGGGTGACCTTTTCCGTGCCGGCCTCGGTCGTCACAACCCGAACCTCGTAGCCGCTCCACCGCTCGCCCGGCTTGAGGGCCTCCGTCTCGAACCGGCGAACCGTGCCCGAGGCGTTCGTGGGCTTTCCGGCGAGCCAGACCTTGGCGTCGGCCGGAACCCGGAGCGTCAGAGACGTGCGGCCCGTCTTCTTCTCGGCCGCGGCGAACTCCACCTCACGCTGCTCGCCCGCCGAGAGCGAAACGACCTTCACCTGCTCCGCGGGCGTGCCGTTCTCGTCGGCGACCACGCGAACCTGGAAGTCGTACTTCTCGCCGGCCTTCAGGCCGCGGGAGAGGAACCGACGGACGGAACCGACGGCCTTGGTCTCGGAGCCGTTGATGAACACCTTTCCCGACTCGGGGACATGCACCACGAGCATGCCGGCGTCGGCCGGGACACGCAGGCTCGACGTCTTGTCGCCCCCCGCTGCCGGAGCCGGGGCCGGCGCCTTGATCGTCTCGCTGCCCGCAGCCGGCCGGTCGTCGATCACGCGATAGCCTTCGACCTTCTCGCGGGAGACCCCCTGGTCGGAAATCACCCGCTCGGTGACATAGCCGTGCGAGACATGGCCGCCATACGAGCCAGACGAGCCGCCATACGAGCCAGACGAGCCGCCATACGAGCCGTACGAACCACCCGACGACCCGTACGAGCCGCCAGACGAACCATGCGAACCGTACGAGCCACCGGAGCTGCCGTGCGAAGCGTGTCGGGCATGCCAGCGGCCGTGCCAGCCATAGCCACCGGACGAACCATGGCTGCCACCGGACGAACCGTGGCTGCCACCGGACGAGCCGTAACTGCCGCCAGAGGAACCGTGGCTCCCACCAGAGGAACCGTAGCTCCCGCCGGACGAGCCGTAGCTTCCGCCCGAGGAACCGTGGCTGCCGCCCCCAGAACCCCAGTGACGCCAACCGGCCTCCGCGATGCCGCCAACCACAACGAGCGCGACAGCCATGCCCGCGCCGAGAACTCGAATCGAATGCCGTTGCATCATGTTTTTCCTTTGGAAAACCGCTGATATGAGGGTCGCCGAGGCCCAAGAATAATGTGGGGTCTGGGCAATGCAAGCATTCTGCGAAGAATTTAACGGCTGGCGATTGGGCTGATCCCGGCTGCCCCGAGCCTGTCCCCGGCTCTCAGCAGACGGGCTTTCCAAGGCCTATCGAGCCGGGTCAGGCCCGACTGTCTCGGGTTTTTCAGCCGATTCCTCCCTCGGGACGGCCCGGAGAAGAACTGCATCGGCCTCGAGGCGTCCCGTGGCCCCGATCAGACCGATTTGGATGATCGCCTCGGTCGCCCAGAGCGGAACGACGAACTCGTGATCGACCCGCCGCCACTCGAATGTTCCCAGCCAGCCCCCGAAGCGGGCCCGCGTCGTCCGCATTCGCGATCCGTCGAAAAACTGGATCCATACGGCCGGAACCTCGTCCACGGAACGGCCGGGCCGAAGCATCTCCCCGCGGATGTCGAGAGCGACCCCGAGTCGGCTGACGCGTCGGCCATCCACTGGAAATCCCTGGAAGATCTGCGCCGGCCGGCCGGCTTCTGCGTTTTCCAGGCGAAGCACGTGTCGGCCTTCGCGGGCATCGTCGCACTCCGGCACGACGACCTGCCGGCCGTAGTACCAGACGTCGGGGAGCCTCCCCCCTTCGACGATCTCCTCGAACCCGCCGTTTCGAATCTGCGGGGCCGTCCCGTCGGGCTTGACCTGCCGCTTGGCCTCGGCCTCGCCCGTCATCGGCACGAACAGGCTCGGCACGAGCGATTCCCTCGCGAGTTTCCCCTCCCGCTTCGTGAGAAGCACGAGCGACTGCTCGTACCGCTCGCCGACCGGAATGATCAATCGCCCTCCCTCCGCGAGCTGCTCCTCGAGCGGCTTGGGAATGGCCTCGGGCGAGCATGTGACGATGATCTTGTCGAACGGGGCCTCCTCGGGCCAGCCGAGGAAGCCGTCGCCGATCCGCGTGACGACGTTCTTGTAGCCGAGACGCGCGAGCGTGCGGGCGGCACGACGGCCGAGATCCTCCTCGATCTCGATCGAGAAGACCGTCTTCACCAGCGGAGAGAGCACAGCCGCCTGGTAGCCGCTACCCGTGCCTATCTCGAGGACGCGATCGGTCGGCTTCGGTTCGAGTTTTTCCGTCATGAATGCCACGACGAACGGGCCGGAGATCGTCTGCGAGCTCCCGATCGGCAGCCCCATGTCGAAGTAGGCGAGCGGACGCTGCTGCGGCGGCAGAAACTCATGCCTCGGCGTCGCCCGCATGCTCGCCAGCACCCGCGGGTCGACGACCCCGCCGCGGGCGATGTCCTCGACGACCATCCGCTCCCGTGCGGCGGCGTAGTGGTCGACTCCGCGGGCAACGGGCCCGAGGCAGGCGAGCACCGCCGCAAGCCCCCATGCCATCGATCGGTGAGCCCGGCTCATCGTCGCCCCCTCCGGCGGCATTGCTCTCACGGCGAACGGGCGTTTTCGACCGCGACGAGTTCGAGTTCGAACACGAGCAGTTCGTTCGGCTCGATCTCGGGCGGGCTGCCCTCTTCACCATAGGCGAGCTGCGGCGGCACGAACAGCCGCCACTTCGACCCCGGAGTCATGAGCGAGAGCGCCTCCTGCCAGCCCGGAATCACGTCCGAGATCGGGAAGCTCGCCGGCGGCTCCGATTCGGCCGTGCGGTCGAACTCCCTGCCGTCGAGGTGTCGGCCGACGAACCGGGCACGCACCGCCTGGTCGGGCCGTGGCTGCCCCCCCTGCCCCTTCGACAGAATCTCGTACTGGAGGCCGCTCGGCGTCGTTCGCACCCCGCGCTTCTTCGCGTTCGCCGCCAGAAACTCGGCCGCCTTCGCCTTGTTGGCCCGGGCCTTCCCCGCAAGCTCCTCGCGGAACGCCCGCTCCCGCTCCCGCATCCGCCGGTCGAAGGCATCGAGCGACCGGGCGATCTTCTCCTCCGGAAGCAGCGGTGGCGCGCCGAGGATCGCGTCGGCGAGCCCACGGGCCAGCGCTCCCGAGTCGACCCGCGCGGCCCCCTGCTTGAAGTCGGCGGCGATCCGACCGCCGATCCGCAGCCCCAGCGCGTAGCCGAGTTCGCCCTCGGGCGTGTCGAGCGCCGCCAGCTCCGCCGGCCGAGACGGCGCGGGAGGTGCGGGGATGAGCGCGGGCGCGGCATCTTCCGCCATCGCCGTCGTCGAGAGAAGCCCGGCCAGCAGGAGCCCGCAGCCCCCGATCGCAAAGTTCAGTTCGAACGAACGCGTTGTCACCATGAGATCACCTCGCACTCGACGGCCGCAACACCCTCCTTCCCGATTCTCGCCCACCCACGCGTTTGCGTCCAAGCCCACAATCCAAGCCGCAGACCGAGGGTGCAGATTCCTCGAAGCCCGAACCAGCAGCGTTGACCAGGGCTGACCGTGCATCAACCGGGTGGATCGCGTCGATTTTCCGTTCGGCTCGCGGCTCGGGCTTCCGGGTGGTTGCCGCGGGTGAGCTCGAGGAACGCCGTCTCGAGATTCACCTCCTCGAACTTTATTTCGAGGAGCCGCTGCCCGTCCGCCACGAGACGGGCGGCGAGCGGCGAGTGGTCGGTCACGCCGTCGGCGAGCGAGACGAGCACGGCGTCGTCGCGAACGGCGACGTCGCGGGCTTCGGGACAACCCGCGAGAATCTCGGCGGCCCGCCCCGGCGGCCCGGCCACGACGAACCGCACCACCGGCCGGCCGCGGACGCGGTCGAGCAGTTCCTTCACGTTGCCGCAGGCGAGCAGCCGGCCGTGCTCGATGATGCCGACGCGATTGCAGATGTCGGCCAGCTCCGGAAGGATGTGGCTGGAGACGAGAATCGTCTTGCCGAGATCCTGCAGCCGCTTGAGAAGCCCTCGCATCTCGATCCGGGCCCGCGGATCGAGCCCGCTGGCCGGCTCGTCGAGCAGGAGGACCTGCGGGTCGTGGAGCAGCACCCGCGCGAGGCCGAGCCGCTGCGTCATGCCGCGGGAGAGGCTCGTCACGAGCTCGTCCCGCTTGAACGCGAGGTCCACGGTCTCGAGCGCACGCTCCGCGACCTGCCTGCGGGTCGGGCCGTCGATCCGATACGCGGAGGCGAAGAACTCCAGGTATTCGATCACCCGCATGTCGTCGTAGACGCCGAAGATGTCGGGCATGTAGCCGATCAGGCGGCGGATCTCGCGCGGGTTGGTGTAGATCGATTGGCCGCAGACGTAGGCCTCACCCCAGGAGGGCGAAAGCAGCGTCGAGAGGATCCGGATCGTCGTCGTCTTGCCGGCGCCGTTGGGGCCGATGAAGCCGAAGAGATCGCCCCGCTCGAGCTTGAGCGTGAGCGAGTCCAGCGCGAAGAAATCGCCGTACTTCTTCGTGAGGTCGACCGTTTCGATCATCGCGCCGCCTCCGCGGCCTCGCCGCCGATGTCCACTCCGATGGGGATCACGATCCGCCACACGCTCACCGACGAGCCATGCGTTCGGTCGTTCGCCACCGGTATCTCCGCCGCTTCGTCGAGCCAGGCCGTGGCGGCCGGCCCGTTGCCGATGAGGATCGCCCGGTTCGTCGCCAGAAGCGACGACAGGTCGAGCCGGGCGATCCGACCACCTTCCAGCGACGTGTAGCCCGGGCCGCCCGCTGCCGCGTGCAGGCCGGCCACCTCCAGGATCCGCGAGGCATCCCGCGACGCCGCATCGTAGCGGATCGCGCGGTCGCGTTCCCGGTCGCTCCCCCGCCGCGTGAGGCTGCCGGCGAGCGACCGCGGCCCCCGGCCTGCGGCCGGATCGAAAGGCCGACCGGCCGCGAAGTCGCCGACGTCGTAGAGCCAGCCCGCATGGGCGAGCACGCAATCCTTCAGGGCAAACGGCAGTCGACTCTCGAGCCGTCCGCGGATCGTGCCCTGGGCGTCCCGTTCGAGCCTGCCGGCGACGCCGCGGCCGAGCGAGGAACGCTCCGCGTGCCACGTCGCCTCGAAGAGGCGGCTTGAATACGCGGCGACCGGCACCCTCTCGAGGCAGCCGAGCGAGCCGCCGAACGCATAGTCCGCGGCGGCGAGCGACGGGTGCGGCGACGTCGAGTCGGTCGCGCCAAGCCCCCCTCCGGCGGCCGCGAACCAGGAGACGGCCGCCGACGGAGACGCCGCATCGACGACGTCCGCCTGCGGCCGGATCGACCGTTCGAGCAGCCGGTTTTCCGGCGACCAGGTGCCCGCGAACGAAAACGCCCGCGTGCCGCCGTCGGCGGCGTCGAGATCGAGCAGGTCGCACCGCGACTGACGCCACTCGCCCGGATGTCGCGACCGCGCCATGCAGACGGCCGCGACCGTGAACGCCGCGACCGAAGCCGGCAGGAGGAGCCAGGCGAACGCCACCGGGTCCCTGCCGCTTCGACGCTTCAATCGATCGACGGCCCACCATCCGGCCGGGTAGAGCGTCACGACGTAGAGCCCCGCGAGGACCGCGATCCACTCGAAAGGCACCGGTGACGCACCGGGAAAGGTATCGATCGCGCGTCGCAATTGGTCGGCGAGGTCGGCGGTGCGCGTCCAGCCTGCCGGCAGACCATCCCGCGGCTTCCCGGGTTGCCCAAGGACGGTCCCGAGCAGCCGTGCCAGCAGCGAGTCGGTTCCGCTCCATCCCCGCAGCGGCGGCAGGTCGGGCTCGAAGGCGGCCCAGGCGATCGTCCCGAATCCGTGCGTCCGCCGAACGAGAAGCGGGAGGTCGGAGGGGGAGTTTCCTTCGAACGCGTCGATCACGGCGTCGGACGACTCGCCAAAATCGAGGAATCGCGGCACGACGAGCGGCGAGCCTGTGGATGCTTCGAGTGGTCGGGACGCACGGGCGTAGGTCTCGACCGCCGCCGTCCGCCGCAGCGGGACGACCTTCTCGATCGGCCCCGGCAGCCAGCGGGCGGCGGCTCCGCCGGCGGCGGCCACGGGGCCGGCGCTGGGGCCAGCCAGCAGCAGAAGATGGCCCCCGCGCCGCACCCATCCATCGATGGCGGTGAGCACCTCGTCCGGAACCTGGCCCCGCTCGGAGATCGCCGAGCCGCAGACGACGATCGCGTCGGCGGCGTCGAAGTCGAGCGGCGTGCGGCCGAGGTCCTGGGGGCGTTTCACGGCGACCGGCTTCGGCCGCGCACCGCCCTCCTGCTCCAGAAGCCGGCAGACACGCTCGATCGAGGGCAGTTCGCCGAGCACGAGCACGACCCGCTGCCACGAAGGGAGCAGCGTCGGCACGCCGGCCTCGTGCCTCGCCTGGTCGATGTCGATCCGCAGCCGCCCGCCCGGTCGCCCGCACCGCACGGTCGTCTCCGCAACCTCCCCGCCGCTCACGTCGGTCCGCCATCGCGCCGGGGGCGATCGGACGAAGTCACCATCGGCATCCTCCGCCCAGACAAACACCCGCGGCCTCGGCTTGCCCTCTCGAGACGGCCGTACCGCCACCGGCGTCCAGGCCCCGACGCGGGCGATGCCTTCGAATCCGGCCACGATCTCGACGGCGTCCGCGGCCGCCACGCCGGGCAGGGAGAAGACGACGATCCCCGACGCGACGAAGCCGGCCATGAGCCCGCGGGAGAGTTTCATGGCTTTTCCGCGTCGGGACAGGTGCAGGCGAGCTTCCCGCAGCCCGGGCAGCCGCCCCCGTATTTCCGCGCGATCGCCTCCTCGAGATCGATCCCGGCGACGTTGGCCATCGTCACGAGCCATG
Organism: uncultured Chitinophagaceae bacterium; assembly: GCA_964585575.1. GTDB lineage: Bacteria > Planctomycetota > Planctomycetia > Pirellulales > UBA1268 > UBA4655. The sequence continues at coordinate 5,163 of CAZPEM010000010.1, read as the reverse complement.
CGATCACGTCGGCGAACTCGAGCGACTGCTCCTCCTTCGATCCGCCGCGGAGCGCCGTCGCCAGTTCGCCGACCTCCTCGGCGAACCACATGAACGTTCCCTCGATGCCGCGGGCGGCATCCTTCTCGTGGTACATCCGGCGGATGAGCGACTGCAGTTCGGCGATCGTCACGGGGAGGCTCCTGAGACCTTCGGGACGAACCAGGGGTAGATCGCCGGCACGACGAAGGCCGTCAAGAGCGTACTCGTCATGATCCCGCCGATCACGACCGTCGCGAGCGGCCGCTGGATCTCGGCCCCGGAGCTCGTCGCAAGCGCCATCGGCAGGAAGCCGAGGCTCGCCACGAGCGCCGTCATGAGCACCGGCCGGATCCGCACTTCCGCCGTCGTGATCGCCGCCTCGCGGGCGGAAAGCCCCCCCTGCCTCGCATGCTCGGCACCGGCCACCCAGACGAGGCCGTTGAGCACGGCCACGCCGAAGAGCGCGACGAACCCGACTCCCGCGGCGATCGAGAACGGCATGCCTCGCAACGCGAGAGCCGCGATGCCGCCCGAGGCCGCGACCGGCACGGCGAAGAAGATGAGCCCGGCGAGCCTGAGCGACTTGAAGCTCGTGTAGAGCAGCATCGCGATGAGTCCGAGCACGAGCGGCGTGATGAGGGCGAGCCTACGGCCCGCGGAGAGCAGGTTTTCGAAGTCGCCCCCCCAGCGGATCGAGTAGCCGGGCGGAAGCTTCACCTTCTCCCGCACCCGTTTCTGCGCCTCCTGGACGAAGCTCGCGACGTCGCGGCCCCGCACGTTCGCGGAGACGAACGTCCGCCTCCTGGAGTTCTCGTGTTCGATCGACGGCGGGCTCTCGTCGACGTGGATGTCGGCGAGTTCGCCGAGCGGTACCGGCCGCCCGCCCGTCGCCTCGACGGGAATCTGCGGGACCCGCTCCTGGTTCTCCCGCCACTCCCGCGGAAACCGCACGACGAGCGGAAACCTCGGTCTCCCCTCGTAGACCACGCCGGCCTGGATGCCCCCCATCGCGGAGACGGTCCGCATCACTTCGATTCCGTCGATCCCGTGGCGGGCAAGCTGGTCCTGCCGGGCGTCCACACGGAGCGTCGGCACGTCGGCCTGCCAGTCGGCGCGGACGTCGGCGGCCCCCGGGATGTCGTGAAGCAGCCCCTCGATTTCCTTGCCGAGTCCGCCGAGCTTCCCGAGGTCGTCGCCATAGACGAGCACGGCCACGTCGGACTTCACGCCCGCGACCAGTTCGTCCACCCGCATCTCGATCGGCTGGCTGAAGCCGAAGTTCGCGCCCGGCGCCGCCTTCGAGAGCGCCCGCGACATCCGCTCCACGAGCTCGTCCCGGGGAATGTCGGCCGGCCAGGCGGCCCTGGGCTTCAGCATCACCCAGACGTCGGTCTGCTGCACGCCCATGATGTCGTTGGCGATCTCCGGCCGGCCCGTCTTGCAGAAGACGGTGCGGACCTCGGGAAACTCCTTGAGCACCTTCTCGATCCGCGTCGTGAGCGGCACCGAGTCCTCGAGCGTCGCGCTCGGCAGCCGGACGACCTCGATGAGCAGATCCCCCTCGTCGAGCCTGGGCATGAACTCCGCCCCGAGCCTCATCGCCACCGGCACGCTCGCGGCCACGAGCCCCGCCGCGACGAGCGAGACGACGACGGGATGGTAGACGGCGAGCCGGGCGAGCGGATGGTAGATCCGGTGGAAGGCACGCATGAGCAACGGTTCGTGCTCCTCCTCGCGGGAGAGCACCGTCGCCGCGAGGACGGGCATGAGCGTCAGCGAGATGACGAGCGAGCCCAAGAGCGCGAAGAGCACCGTGAGGGCCATCGGCTTGAAGAGCTTCCCCTCTGTACCCTCGAGGAACAGGATCGGCAGGTAGACGATCGCGATGATGAGCTCGCCGAACATCGTCGGCCCACGGACCTCGATCGCCGCGTCGCGGACCACGTCGAGCTTCGACTCGGTCGGCTGCGCGAGGCCGAGCCTGCGGACGCAGTTCTCGACCATGATCACGGAGCTGTCGACGACGAGCCCGAAGTCGATCGCGCCGAGGCTCATGAGGCTCGCCGGAATGCCGACCGCCCACATGATGTTCGCGGCGAAGAGCATCGAGAGGGGGATCGCGAGCGACACGATGATCCCCGCCCGAACATTGCCGAGGAGCACGAGCAGCACGCCGATCACGAGCAGCCCCCCCTCGGCGAGGTTGTGGAGCACCGTGTCGAGCGTCCGGGCGATCAGCTCCGAGCGGTCGTAGAGGATCTCGAGCTCCACCCCCGCCGGCAGCGTGCCGCGGATGTCCGCCAGCCGCTCCTTCGCCGCCTCGACCACCCTGCGGCTGTTCTCACCGCGGACCATCATCACCATGCCGGTGACGATCTCCCCCCGGGCGTCGCGGGTCGCCGCTCCTTGCCGCACGAGCGGAGCCACGGTGACGGAGGCGATGTTGCGGATGAGCACGGGCACGCCTCCCGCGGGGCTGCGGACGACCACCTTCTCGATGTCCTCGACGCCGCCGAGCAGGGCCTGGCCGCGGATGAACCGCTGCTCGCCGTTGCGGACGATGTAGCCACCGCCGGTGCTGGCGTTGTTTCGCTCGAGGGCCGCGAGCACCTCGCCGAGCGAGATGCCGTGCGACGACATCCGGTCGGGATCGACCTGCACCTCGTAGCTCTTGGCGTAGCCTCCATGGGAGTTGATGTCGGTGACGCCCGCCACCTCCCGCATGGCGGGAGCGATGTCCCATTCGAGGACGCTCCTCAGATCCATGAGGGTTCGCTCGTCCGCCCCCGCTCTCGACCGCACCTCGAACTGCAGGATCTCGCCGAGGGCCGTGCTGAGCGTGCCGAGCCGCGGCTCGACCCCGTCGAGCGGAATCCCCGACCTCGCCTCCGGGAGACGCTCGGCCACGAGTTGCCGCGCGAGGAAGATGTCGGTGCCCTCGCGAAAAACGATCGTCACGAGCGAGATGCCCAGCCGCGAAACGCTCCGGATCTCCTCGACGTTCGGCAGCCCGCTCACGGCGAGTTCCACCGGATAGGTGACCGTCCGCTCCACCTCGAGGGGCGGCAGCGTGCCCGCCTCGGTGACGACCTGCACCTGGATGTTGACGAGATCCGGCACCGCGTCGACGGGAATCTGCGTGGCCGCATAGAGCCCGCCGATCGCCATCAGGACGAAGATCGCGACCACGAGCGCCCGGTTGGCGAGCGACCACTCGATGACACCGCTGAGCACTGCTATCTCCGTGGATCTCTTCAGCCGGCCTGCGACCCGGACCGCCCACCAGCCTGCGGCGTCGCCTGCTGCCCGGCCGCCGGCATTGCCTGCGCAGGCTCAGCGTCCTGCTCGAGGAGCAGTTCACTCTTGAGAAGAAACGCCCCGCGGGCGACGACCTCCTCGCCGGCACGGAGCCCCCCCTTCACCTCGATGAAGCCGTCTCCCTCGAGCCCCGTCTTCACGGGCACCCGGCGAAAGCGGTCGGGGCCGTCGGGCACGAAGACGAACGACTCCCCTTCGTGCCGCATGACGGAAGCGGCCGGCACGGCGAGCACGTCCCGCTCGACCCCCTGGGGCAGGTCGACCCAGACGAACATGCCGGGCTTGTAGTGGGCGTCGTCGTTTTCGAGCTCGGCCACGAGCGGCACGCTCCTCGATTCGGCCTCGACGGTGGCCCCGACGTGGTTGACCCGCGCCGTCGTGTCGTGGTCGGCGGCGCCCGGCACGTTCACGCGAACCTCCTGCCCCTCGCCGACCTCGACGGTCGTCCACTGCCGCTCGTGGATCTGGGCCCGCACCCAGAGGGTCCGCGTGTCCGCCACGACGAAGAGCCGGTCGCCCGCCTTCACCCGCTCGCCCCGGGCGACGAAGATGTCTTCGACGAGCCCGTCGAAGGGCGTGCGGAGCACCAGCGCGCTCAAGGTCCTGAAGCCGCCTTCCGGCGGACGTCCTCGATCCGGGGAACCACCTTCGTCGAGGTCGGCCACGCCCTCGGCCGCCCCCTTCCCGCCGGCATCGCTGTCGAGCTTGCTGCCGACGAGCGTCCGAAGGTGCTCCTTCGAGATCTGCACGAGTCGCTCGGCCTGCTCGAGCGCGGCCTTGGCCCGGGCCCGATCCTGACGGGTCTGGAAGCTGGCCTCCTCGCAGGCGGCCGTGAAGCTCGCCTTCGCCACCTCGAGGTTGCTCGTTCGCTCCTCGATGATCCGTCCGGAGAGCACCCCGCCCTCGCCGAGCTGCTTCGTGCTGGCGTTGACCTTCTCGACGAAGAGCAGCCGCGAGTAGGCGCCGAGAATCTTCTCGCGGTAGCTGCCGAGCACGCGATCCTGGAACTGCCGCTCGACCGTCTCGAGCGGCGGCTTGTTGGAGAGCGAGTCGAGCAGGGCCGACACGTTGTCGCCGATCTCGTTTGCCCAGTCGGCCTCCTTCTGCTCGATCGCGAGCTCGTCCTGCCGCTTGCGGACCTCGTCGCGGGCCATGCCGATGTTGGGGCTCGACACCTCCGCCAGGGAATCGCCGCGGGCCACCTGCTGTCTCACCTTCACGAACACCTGCGAGACGATGCCGTCCACCGGCGAGGCGTAGTCGAGGCGGTAGCGGGCGTCGTAGTCGAGCCGCCCGGGCACCGTGAGATGCTCGCGAAGCTTCCGCTTCTCGACCACGGTCAGCGTGATCTCGTCGAGGCCCGTGCCCCGCCGCAGCGTCACGACGTCCACGCCGGCCGCCGCGGCCGGCAAGACCGCCTGCCGCTCCCGACCGGCCACCGGCTCCTCATGGCCCCCGCCACCCGTGAAGTGGTGCGTCGCCAACCACCACCACGCAAGCCCGCCGGCGGCGAGCAGGCCCACGGCCGTCGCCCGCTTGCGAATCCGAGGGGACGGCGAGCCCGGACCACGCACGTCGGTCGTGGCGGGCGTCGGGGAGGTGTGTGGCACAGTCGACATCGACGGGCCCCTTCAATAAACGGGTCCAATTCCGACCGATTCTACCCTCAAATCGTTCGATCCAGGAAGTCCGTACGCGAAGGGTGTCGCGGGCGGCCGGTCACGTTAGGATGACGGGCTCCGAGACATTCCATGACAACCCCCCGCCCCATCCGCATCTTCGACACCACGCTCCGCGACGGCGAGCAGTCGCCCGGCGCGAGCA
>CAZPEM010000009.1:29919-39074 GCA_964585575.1 uncultured Chitinophagaceae bacterium | reverse complement strand
ATCCGCGAGAGCATCGCAGAGGAATTGCCCGATCTTGTCGCACGCGACCAGCTGCTGAGGACGGCCCGCGAGGACCGGTCGATCAGAGGGGCCGTGCGGGATGCGCTTCACCGGAGTGAACTGCCGCTCCACACCATCGCGGCCAAGGCGGGCCTAACACCCGTCGAACTCGACGAGTTTCTCACGGGCGAACGCACGCTGCCATCAGACGCGGCCGACCGGCTGGCGGCTGCGATCAGTTTCGAGGTGTGCAGGAGCAACTGAGGCTCGGCACCGTGCGTGCGATCCGCCTCAAGCCACCCCACAAGACGACGGAGGAAATCCTGTGAAGACTCTGGGAATCGACCGCCATGATTCAAGAACTTGCTGAAGTCGTTCTCGTGTGCGATATGCCGGAGCACAAGCTTGCTGCCGGAGACATCGGCACTGTCGTACTCGTGCACGGCGAAGGACGGGGTTACGAAGTCGAGTTCATGACGCTCGATGGCGAGACGATCGCGGTTTCCACGCTCCGGGCAGACCAAGTCCGGCAGGCCCACGCAGACGAAATCGCCCACGCACGGCCGATCGCCTCGTAGCGCAACTGGCTGTCGCCCGTCTGATAAAGTGCTCCACGATCGATCCCCACACAATCGGCTTCCGAACCACGAGAGGTGAGTATGCGCCCACGAATCGCCGTGGCCCTGATGGCCGCACTGTTGTCCGCGGGCCTGGCACCGCCTGTTGCTCGAGCCCAGGTGATCGGCGACCAGGTGACCGCGGCCGAAATCCGGGAGATTGCGCGGGAGGCGTACGTCTACGGCTTCCCGATGGTGGACAACCTCCGCATCCAACACTCGTACTGCGTTGACAAGACCAGCCCGGAATACAAGGCCCCGTACAACCGGCTGCTCAACATCCCGCGGGTCTACACGCCCGATGACAAGGCCGTGCAGACGCCCAACTCCGATACCCCGTACTCGTGGGTCGGTTTCGACCTGCGGGCCGAGCCGGTCGTCGTCACCGTGCCCCAGATCGAGAAGGGACGGTACTGGAGCCTGCAACTCATCGACCTCTACACCCACAACTTCGACTATCTCGGGTCCCGCGCGACGGGCAACGACGGCGGCCGCTTCCTGATCGCCGGGCCCTCGTGGGCTGGGGAGACCCCGAAAGGCATCACGAAGGTGATCCGGTGCGAGACGGACCTCGCCCTCGGGCTGTTCCGCACCCAACTCTTCAAACCCGCCGACCTGGAGAACGTCAAGAAGATCCAGTCGGAGTATGCCGTCGAGCCGCTGTCGGCCTTTCTCGGCGAGCCGGCCCCGAAGGCCGCGCCGGCCATCGACTTCCCGAAGCCGCTCACGCCCGCGGAACAGAAGACCGCGCTCGGGTTCTTCAACCAGCTGAATTTCGGCCTCCGCTTCTGCAGCCCGAACCCGGGCGAGAAGGAACTGCGGGATCGCTTCGCGCGGATCGGCATCGGCCCGGGGCGGACGATCGACTTCGAGAAACTCTCGCCCGAGCACCGAAAAGCCTACGAGGCCGGCATCGCCGACGCCTGGGCGGACTTCGCGGGGATCAAGCAGCAGATCGAGAAGGGCGAGGTGACCTCCGGCGACGTTTTCGGCACCCGGGAATACCTGAAGAACAACTACCTCTACCGGATGGCCGCCGCCGTCCTCGGCATCTACGGCAACTCGAAGCAGGAGGCCATGTATCCGGTGTATCTGGTGGACGCCGACGGGCAGAAGCTGAATGGCGCGAACCGGTACGTCCTCCGGTTTCCGCCCGGCCGGCTGCCGCCTGTGGACGCGTTCTGGTCGCTCACCATGTACGACCAGCCGGCCAGCCTGCTGGTGGCCAACCCGCTCAACCGCTACCTGCTCAACTCCACCATGCTCGAGCAGTTCACGTACGACCCCGACGGCGGGCTGACGCTTCTGGTCCAGAACGAGTCTCCGGGCCAGGACCGCGAGGCGAACTGGCTGCCCGCCCCGAAGGGCGATTTCTGCGTCTACCTGCGGCTCTACCGGCCGAAGGCCGAGGCCCTCGACGGGCGGTGGACCGCACCGAAGCTGACCCGCGTCGCGGTGCCGGTGACCCCGGAAACGTACATCCGGGCCGAGACCGACCGGCAGTTCGGTGAGGTCGTCGGGATGGCCGGCGGGGTCAACCGGCTGTACCACTTCCGCAAGCCCACGCCGCTCGACAAGCAGAACATCGTGCGGATGAACCGGGACACGCTCTACTCGATGGGGATCGTCGACACGTCGAAGGGGGCGACCATCACCGTCCCGGAGATCCCGAAGGGCCGCTACGTCTCCGTCTATCTCGTCGACAACGACCACTACTGCCCGTTCGTGATCTACACGGCGGGCAAGCACGAGCTGCCGAAGGACACCAAGTACCTCGGCGTCGGTGTCCGCATCAAGGTCTTCGACCCCAACGACCCGGCCGAGATCGCCCTCGTCAACAAGCTGCAGGACCAGTTCGTCATCGAGGCCGGCAGCGCCGACCCGCTCCCCCCGCTCCGTTGGGACCTCACGTCGCTGAAGACGCTCACGACCCAGTACGAGAAAGATGGGGCAGCGTACGGCAGCTACAAGGGCATGATGGGGGCCCGCGGCAAGGTGGATGAGAAGACCCGCCACATCGCCGCCGCCGCGGCGTGGGGGCTCTTTCCGGAACGCGACGCCACCTACCTCAACTACAGCGGCAACCATGACATCAAGGTCGGGCATAAGGCGACCTACAAGGTGCCGGACAACGACGCGTTCTGGTCGATTACCGTGTACGGCAAGGACGGCTTCATGAAGAGCGAGAACTGCATCCTGAACTCGTCCAACGTGAAGCTGAACCAAGATGGCACCTTCACCGTGTATTTCGGCTCCAAGGAGCTGTGCGGCGACGTGCCGAACCGGCTGGACGTCACCGACGGGTGGAACTTCCTCATGCGGGTGTACCGCCCCGGGGCGTCCGTCCTGGATGGCACCTACCAGCTGCCGAAGCCCGAACCGTTGAAGTAGCCGCACGGCAAGCGCGGCAAGGCAAACCATAGCCGTGAGTGCACCGCGAAGGCCGCCGGCCCAATTCCGCCCGCTCGCCCGATACGCCTCGACCACCGCCCGCTGGCGACGGCCGGGAATCCGCTCCCGTCCCCTATTTCGCCCGGGAGTTACGATAGGTGGCATGTTCGAGCATCGCACCGAACCCCTGTTGCCAAGGCACAGATTCTTCTGGCGTGTCGTCGGCTTTCTCGCGCTGTCGGCCGTCGCCATCGGTGTTGCCCTGGGGATCGGTGTCCTGGGTTACCACTATTTTGTTGAACTGCCCTGGATCGACGCCCTCGTGAATGCCTCCATGATCCTCGGCGGCATGGGACCTGTGGATCCGATCACGAGCCACGCGGGAAAGCTCTTCGCCTCGGTGTATGCGTTGTTCTCGGGGCTGCTCTTCATCGGGGCCGCCTCGCTCGTGTTGACCCCCTTCGTGCACCGCATCATGCACAAGCTGCACATGGAAGACGACTGAACCAGGGCCGGAGCGTGATCCATGGGTCGAAGTGTCGTTCGTGCCGGTGCCGCCCGCTGCCCGCGGTGCTGCCTGCCGCCGAGGTGGTGCGTGTGCGACGCTGTTCCGCCCGTTGAAACGCGGCTGCAGGTTCACGTGCTCATCCATCGGAGTGAGCACGGCAAGCCTTCGAGCACCGGGAGGCTCGTGGCCCGCGCGGTGACGGCCGCCCGCTGCCACGTCTACCAGCGGGAGACGCGGTTCCATGCCGCGGCCGGCTTTCCCGCCGAAACACTCGCGGCCGGCCACGACCTCTGGATCCTGCATCCACGCGGCGAGCCGCTGCCGGAAGCCGACCTTGCGGATGAGCGGCGGCGGCCGCAGGTGCTCCTGCTCGATGGAACGTGGCGGCAGGCCGGCGAAATGCTCCGAGCGTGCGAAGGACTCGGCCGATGCGTGCGGCTGCCCGACGCAGCCTCGCAGCCGAGCCGCTATTGGCTTCGGGACCAGCCCGCCCCCGGACAACTCTCCACGGCCGAGGCACTCATGGGCGTCTTCCGGGCGGCCGGCGAATCCACGGCGGAGCGTTGCCTGCGACTGCACTTCGAGCTGCTTGTCTACGCCACGCTCCTCAACCGCGGCCATCGCGAAATGGCGGAGCGGTACCTCGGCCACTCGCCGCTGCTCGCCGAGGCGCCGGACGCAGTTCACCGGCTGCACGCCCGACGGGTCGCCTAGATGAGGCTGCGACGCATGTTCTGGAGCATCGTGACCATTGCCGTGGGCGTCTACGTCGGCCTGTGCCTCGTCTTCCTCGTGTTCCAGCGGGCGTTCATCTACATGCCCACGCCGACGACAGCCGCGCATGCGGCGGCGGACGTGCTCGAGGTGCCGGGGGCGACGCTCCGGATCTCCTCCCGCCCGCACGACGGCCCCCGCGCGGTGCTCTACTTCGGGGGCAACGCCGAGGATGTCGCGTACACGCTGCCAGAACTGGCGGCCGTGTTTCCCGATCGGGCCATCTACTGCCTGCACTACCGGGGCTACAGCGGCAGCTCTGGCCGACCGTCGGAGCCGGCGCTGCGAAGCGACGCGACCGCGGTGTTCGAGAAGGTGCGGCAAAACCACGAGGACGTCATCGTCGTGGGCCGCAGCCTCGGCAGCAGCCTCGCGATCCAGCTCGCCGCCGAAAAGCCCGTCTCCAGGCTCGTGCTCATCGCCCCCTTCGAGAGCATTCTCACGATCGCAAAGCGGACGGCGCCTTTCCTGCCGATGACGCTGCTCCTCCGCGACACCTACCAGTCATGGAAGTACGCCCCCGGCGTGAGCTGCCCGACGCTCGTGATCGCCGGGTCCCGCGACGAACTCGTTCCGATGGCCGACACGCGGAAGCTCCTCGATGCGTTTCGGCCGGGCGTGGCTCGCCTGCGGGTGATCGACGGCGCCGACCACAACTCCGTGTCGGACTCGGTGGCGTTTTGGCAGGCCCTCGCAAACGGCCGCTGACGCTCGCGCGGCCGCGAATCAGAACGAGTTGGCGAGGCCCGCCTGGAACGTGGAGGCGGGGCCGCTCTTGTCGGTTCCGAAGCCCCAGTTGCCGAAGATCGAGAGCCGGTCGCTCGGGAACCAGACGAAGCCCGTGCCTACCACCGTCTGAGCGACGACCCGCGGCAGGGCCGACTGGTTCTGGAACCCGTGCACGAACACCTGGAAGTCGTCGGTGAGCTCCTTCGAGATCGCCCACTGGATGATGTCCACCGGCTGGTAGCCCCCCTGCGTCGAGTCGTCGGAGATGCCGACGTTGTACTCCGCCACGAGGCCCCAGAAGAGCGTGTTGCGAAAGAGCATCATGATGCCCGGAATCGTTCCCGAGTCGAACGCGGGAGATCCCCAGGGCGTCTGCACGAAGGCCTCGAAGCCGACGGCCGGGATGAACCACTCCTCGTTCTCCTCCCAGAGGTGTATCTTCGTGTCGAAGACGAGCGGCGAGAAGCCCGTGGTTTCATCCATGCCCAGCCCCGCCGCCTGCCAGGTGAAGCCGCTGGAGTAGAGGCGAAACTCGAACCGGTCGGTGAGCCCCAGCCGCAGGAGGAACTCGGCGCTGTAGGTCTGCGGCTGGATGGTCGAAATGGGGCCGGTGAAAAAGACGGGCGACAGCTCGAGGTAGACGCCGCCCCGCGGGAGCGTGTTGGGGCCGTTCGGATAGTTGGCCGTGTCGGGGCCAGGATCGCGGATCGTGAGCGGCTGCCGCGATCGCTCTGGGTCGATCCCCTCGGGAAAGGCCTCGGCCAGGAATCGCGTCCACGCGCTCGACGACGATAGCGCGGGATCGTCCGGCACTTCGGCCGTGGCGATCGATGCCGCAACGGCCCAGGTGGCGATCGAGGACCCGATGATCAGCAGATGTCGTTCGAGCATGTGGAAACGGCCTGACGGCGGCCCCGACTGCCGGATGAGGCAGGAACCGTCCCACGGCCGGCGATACCCGGCAAGAGGGTTTTTGTGTCAAGTTGACACGTCGCAATGTCGAGTTAAGATGAAGGCATGAAACCTGAAAAGAACCTCTCCGAAGGCCTGACGCTGCTGGAACTTGCCGCCGAAATCGGCGTCGAGCCGCGAACGATCCGTAGCTACGTCGAAAAGGGGGTGATCCCCGGGCCTGAGACCCTCGGCCGAGGGGCCAGGTACTCCCGCGACACGCTCGACCGGCTCAAGGTCTTGCAGCTGCTCCGCGACGCCAACCGCGACCTGACGCTCGACCAGATCCGTGTCGTGCTGCAGGGCATCGCCCCCGCCCAGCTCAAGGCCATCGCCGAGGGCACGCTGCGGATCGGGGCCGTGCTCGACACCGACGCGGTTCATGGGGCCAGGCCGTCGAAGACCGCGGCGCTCGAGTACCTCACGGCGTTCCGGTCGGGCCGGTCGCGGTCGGCCTCCAGCCCGCCGCCCCCCGCCAGCTTCAACGTCAACTTCGCCAAGAGCCCGGTCGCCAGCGACGGGCTGGATGACGACGCACTGACCGCGTTCGAGGAGGCGGCGCGGGCGCTCACGACGCTCGTGGGCCAGCCGACGTCGGCGAGGTCGACCCGCGGCGAGACCTGGTATCGGATACCGCTCACGCCCGACATCGAGCTCTCCGTCCGCGGAGAGTTTGGCACCGAACAACTTGCCCAGCTGCACCGGATCGGCGACGCCCTGCGAACCCTGCTCACGAAAGGAGCCCCCAAATGACCGCCACCACCAATCACGATTCCACGCTCGGGCTCACCGCCGAAATCGACCGCCCGCTCATCAACACCGACGGAAAATCAGTGCGGCACCTCGTGGTGACCGTCCGTGCGCCGCACCGCAAGCCCGATCCCGACCGCAAGCGCGAGCCGCTCAACCTCGGGCTCGTGATCGACGCGTCGGGCTCGATGGCGGGCGCGCCGCTGGCCGCCTCCAAGGCCGCGACGGTGGACGTCGTGCATGCCCTCGAGGAACGCGACCATGTGTCGATCGTCTCGTTCGCCACCGACGTCATGCACCATGCCACGGCGGTCGCCCTCTCGCCGGCCGGCCGGAAGAATGTCGAGCAGGCGGTGCGGTCGCTCGTGACCCGCGGCTCGACCGACCTCTGCTCCGGCTGGCTCTCCGGCTGCGAGGCCGTGGCCGGACGGCAGGCGGCCTGCGACGGGATCGAGCGGAACCACGTCGTGCTCCTCTCCGACGGCCATGCCAACTGTGGCGAGACGAACCCCGCCGAACTCGCGAGGCACGCCGGCGAGCTGCGGAAGCGGGGCATCATCACTTCCACCGTCGGGGTCGGCTTCAATTACTCCCCGACGCAACTGCAGGCGATCGCCGAGGCCGGCGGCGGCCGGATGCACGACGCCGAGCAGCCCAATGAGATCGCCCGGATCGTGATGGCCGAACTGAACGACACGCTCGCCACGACGGTGGAGAACCTCGAGATCAGCCTCCGCCTGCCCGCGAAGACGAAGGCCGAGCTCTACGGCACCGCCCCGGTCACGCAGACGGCCGACGGCTGCGAGGTGCTCGTCGGCTCGATGATCGGCGGGGCGACGAGGCGGCTTGTGATCAAGCTCACGCTGCCGGCGGGCGAGGAGGGGAGCACGCTCGAAATCGGCGTGGCGGCCCGGTGGAAGTCGCCCGGCGAGACCGAGACGTGCAGCTTCGAGGCGACGCCCGTGAATCTGGGATTTGCCTCGGGTGCCACGTGCGGCTGCCAGCCTCTCGACCCCGAACTCGCCCGGCACGTGGCCGAGCAGTGGCAGGCTTACATCTTCCACCGCGCGATGGTGCTCAACCAGGACGGCCAGGAGAAGAAAGCGGCTGCATTCGTCAAGCGGGAGGTGGAGTACCTCCGCCGCTACTGCGAGGGCCTCGAGGGAATGGACGAGGCGTTCGAGGCGCTGCACTCCTACGGCAGGGTCGTCCATCACGCCTTCGCGCCTGCCACATCGAAGGAGGTGATGCTTCGGGCCTACAAGATGGGACGCCACGAGGCCGACCGCCGGGGCCGGGCCGACGTCGATTTCGCGGCGCTCATGCAGCTCGAGCAGGCCCAGCGGGCCCGGGCAAAACGCGGTCCCGGCAAGCAATAGGGACGGGAGCGATTTTCGAGTCGCATCCCGTCTATTTTTTTCGGCGTCGCTTTTTCCGCTTCGCCTCGAGCTCGTCGATCGCGGCCTGGGCGACGCGGTTCATGGCGTCCTCGGCCTGCCGGCGGGAGGCCACGCCCATCTCGACGAGGAGCGTGAGCCAGCCCGCCTCGTAGTCGTGCAGTCGGTTCTTCGCGGGACCTTTCATGAGAGCCTCCTGTCGGTGTCCTCTGCCGCGTGATCCAGGTTTGGATTATGCGGCCGGCAGGGACAACCTTGGTCCCTCGGCGGTTCGGCGGCCGCTGCGAGGGGGGTATCATGCCCGCATGCCCCGCAGCCGCAACCTCTTCGATCCCGCGAGCACGAAGCCCTACAGGATTTCCCGGAGCGGGCTCGAACTGTTCCACGATTGCCCGCGGTGCTTCTACTACGACAAGCGGCTCGGACACTCGCGGCCGGCGGGCTTTCCGTTCAATCTCAACTCCGCCGTCGACGCGCTGCTCAAGCGGGAGTTCGACGCCTTCCGCCGCCGGCGAAAGCCGCACCCCCTGATGCAGAAGGCCGGGATCGAGGCCGTGCCGTTCGCCCACCCCGATCTCGAGAAGTGGCGGACGAACTTCACCGGCGTGCAGACGGTGCACGAGCCGACGAACATGCTCGTGACCGGCGCGGTGGACGACCTCTGGCAGAACGCCGACGGCGAGCTCATCGTCGTGGACTACAAGGCGACCGCGAAGGCTGCCGAGATCACGGAGCTCAACGAGGACTGGCACTCCGGCTACAAGCGGCAGATCGAGATCTACCAGTGGCTGCTGCGGCAGAACGGATTCGACGTGTCGCCGACGGCCTACTGGGTCTACGCCAACGGCGACGCAGCCGCCGAGCAGTTTGCGCAGATGCTGCGGTTTCGAATGACCGTGATTCCCTACGAGGGGTCGGACGACTGGGTCGAAGACCACATCGTCGCGGCGAAGAAATGCCTCATGCGGAAGTCGCCGCCGCCGGCCGCCGACGGCTGCGAGTACTGCGAGTTTGCCGACCGCCGAAAATAGGGATGGG
>CAZPEM010000009.1:0-29819 GCA_964585575.1 uncultured Chitinophagaceae bacterium | reverse complement strand
GCCGCCGACGGCTGCGAGTACTGCGAGTTTGCCGACCGCCGAAAATAGGGATGGGTCATTGCTCCGTGGCCCACGCGCGGGCGTAGAGCCGTAGCTGCGGGCGGTAGTGGTCTTCGAGACGGGCGGCGTCGGCATCCGTGGCGGACGTCGTCTTCCAGTCGACGATCACCCAGTCGGACATGCCGGGCTGCGGCGGGGAGTAGAGATCGCGGAAGACTGCGTCGATCTGCCCGCGGACGAGCACGGGCACGGTGGCGGGGTCGGCATCTACCACACCCGGCCCGCGATCCACCTCCACGCCCACCGGGATCTCGGCGGGCGTGACCGCGATGCTGAAGGGCACCTCGACATGCCGCTCGTTGCTCGCCTGAATCCGCCGCCAGACGTCGCTTCCCAGGATGTCTTTCACGAGGTCAACGGCGCGGCCGACCAGCGACGCGCGGCCCGCCTCGCCGTCCGCCAGATCACGGTCCACGAGATCACTCTCCGCGATCGCGCTCTCCGCCGCCGCCTCGAGATCGAAGGCATCCGGCGCCATCGCTGCGAGCTCGAGGAGACGGTGGATCACCGTTCCCCAGTCCTGCCCGAGGCCGCGGCCGGTGTGGCGGATTCTTTCAGCGGGCTCGGTGAGGAAGTCGCGGGGCGTGACCGTGCCGAATGTCGCCCGGCGAATCGCGGCCACGCTTTCCGCGGCCGCTTCCCGCGCTGACGCGATTTCGGCAGCCTCGGCGAGCGGACGGGCCGCGGCCGCGGCCCGGGCCGCCTCCACGTCGGCGGCGGGCTCGAGATCGGGCAGGTTGGCGACGCTTTGAATCTCCGGGGAGAGTTCGTGCCAGCCGCCGACGATCTCACCGTCGGCATTGTCGAAGACCGACACCACGAGGCAGGTGCCCGGCCGTGTGCCCGCGACGTAGTTGAGCCGCAGATACTCCGCCTCGAGGTAGCGGCGTTCCATCGCCTCTACGTCGCGCCAGCCCAGCGGCGCGGCGAGCGTCGTGCCATCCTTGCCGAAGAGCCCGGGTCGCGACACCTTGAGATAGCCCCGCGGCTCGCCCCCGGTCCGCGACACGTGCCAGGATGGGCTGCGATCCCGCTTCGGGCCGTCCTCGTCGCAGAGGAACACGACCGGCGCCTCGAGCCCCTTCACCTTGTGGAGGTTCATCACCCGCACGGCCCCACCCATCGTGGCGTCGATCGACGCCGTGTCGAAATCCTGCTTCGGAAACTCGTCGGCGACGAGATCCTCGAGCCGCTCGATCACGTCGGGCACCGACGTCAGCAGGCTCCGCTCCGCCCGCACCCGCTCGACGAACGTGGCGATTGCGCCCGCGGCGGCCCGGCCCCGGCGACCGGCCCGACCGCCAGCCTCCGACGCCACGAGCAGAAGCCCCGCGTCGTCGGCGATCTTCTCAATCGCGGCCGCCAGCGGCACCGAGCCGGCGAGCCGGCGCCACCGCCGAAACGCCTCGGCGGCGGTGGTCGCGCGGGCGGCGACATCGCGATCAACGACATTCCGATCAACGACACCTCGATCACCACTGCGGTCCGCCGGCAGCTTCATCCGGCCGTCGATCGTCCCGCCCGCACGATGAAACGCGTGGAGCTCGGCGTCGCTCCAGCCGAACACCGGCCCCCGTAGGACGGCGAGGGCCGCGACCGCGTCGTCGGGATCGGCGACGACCCGCAGGCAGAGCCCGAGCATCGCGAGAGCCTCGCGGCTGTCGCAGCCCTTGCGGCCGGTCACGTCGCACGGCAGGCCGACGGCATTCAAGGCGTCGGCATACTCCGAAAGTCGCCCGGTATCCCAGGTGACGATCATGAAGTCTTCGGGCCGGCAGGCGGCCGGCTCACGCGGGTCGCTTCGGGGCACGGTGAGCCCGTGGTCGATCGCCCGCCGGATGAACCTCGCGACCGCGTCCGCCTCGGCGCGGACCTGCCTCGAGCGAACACGCAGCTGCCTCAGGCCCGAGAGACAGCCGGCTACGGCGGATGCGCGGCCCACCTCACTCGGGGCGAAGCCCGGGCCGCAGGCCGTGGAATCCCCCGCGCCGCCCCGGTGCTCCTCGAAGCGGTCGGCGAACTCCGCGTTCACCCACTCCACGAGCTCGCGGTTGGTGCGGAAGTTGGTCGTGAGCTGGAGGAACCGGCCTCCGGAGTCCCTGATCCGCTCCTTCACGAACTCGAAGGTGTCGATGTCGGCGCGGCGAAACCGGTAGATCGACTGCTTCGGGTCGCCCACCACGAACAGGCTGCCCGGCTTGATCCGCGTCGATCGCCAATCGGTCGCCTGCGGGTCGTCGGCCGTGAGCAGGAGCAATATCTCCGCCTGGAGCGGATCGGTGTCTTGAAACTCGTCCACGAGCAGAAACGGATGCCGCGCGGCGAAGCCCGCGCGAACCTCCGGCCGCTCCCGCAGCAGCCGCGCCGTCCGCGAGAGAAGATCGTGGAACGACACCTGCCCCTCCGCGAGCCGCAGCCGCTCGTAGTGGTCCCGCGCCGCCGCAAGCAACGGGATCACGAACCGGTAGCGGTGGGCCCGCCACCGCTCGAGCGGCTCCCGCACCCGCTCGACGAGCTCGCCCCACCAGCGTTCGAGCTCGGCCTTGTGTTCCCGCTGCCGCGCCTGGTGCGCCCGGTCGCGGCCGCCCGGCAGCCACAGGCTCTGGACCACCTTCGGGCAATCCCCTTCGAGCCGCTCGATCGCCTTGAAGGCCGACGCGGGCGAATCGTCGGGTCGGCTCCGCCAGGCCCGCACCACCATCTCGAGCGCGTTCATGAGCTTGTCGTCGCCGCGGGCCGACCAGGGAACGATCACACCCGCAAGTCGGCGGTCAATCTCGCCGCAGAGATCCTCGATGAGCGGCACGATGTCGGCCGCATCGATGGTGGGCGCCGGGGTGGGCTCGTAGGGCCACTCGTCGACGTCGCCATGGGCCACGAACGTCTCGAAGGCCGGCCGCAGGTCGCGAAGATCGACACCCGTGGCCTCGAGCGATCCGCGGAGCGTCGCGAGCCGCTCCTCGCGGGTCGCCCGCTCGCAGAACTCCCGCCACGCTCGGCCGCGGAGCGTCTGCTCGGCCGCCGCATCCATCGGCTCGAACGCCGGATCGAGGCCCGCCTCGATCGGCCGCTCCCGCAACAGCCGTCCGCAGAAGGAGTGCACGGTTCCGATCACCGCCGAGTCGATCTCCGCGAGCGCCGCGACCATCCTGCGCCGCTCCTCGTCGGATGCTCCGGGATCGGCCGCGTCGCGTTCGAGCCGCTCGCGGAAGCGGCGGGCGAGCTCGGCCGCGGCCTTCTTCGTGAACGTCGTCGCCGCGATCTGGCCGACCGTCGCCGTGCCGGTCCGCACGAGCGCCGTCATGCGGTCGACCATGCAGGTCGTCTTGCCGGTGCCGGCCGAGGCCTCGACGAGCATGCTCGCGTCGAGCACGGTGCGGATCAGCTCGCGGGCCGCCGCATCGCCGAGCGGGCCCGGCTGCTCCTCGGCCACCGGCGCAAACGGCCGCCGCTCCCCGGCGGCGACCGGCGGGGCCGCGGCGGGCTCCCTCACGGTTCGCAGGCCGTCGAAGAGTTCGCCGAGCGTCTTGTTGTTGTCGCCGTAGCGGCCCTCGTCGTGTACGAGCTTGCGGCGGGCCGACCGCGCGGTCTCCGTGGCGTCGCCGCAGACTTCGCGGAAGTCGCAATAGCCGCACTCCTGGGGATCGCTCGTGGCGAGGAACGTTCCGGCGGCGGCGATCCCGCAGAGGCTCTCCACGACCGCGACCACGCCCTCGAGCTCCTCCGCCGTCCAGGTAACCCGCTCGCCGAGCGTGTCGGCGCCGGGAAAGACGTAGGCGAACTGCGTGACGCGGGCCTCGCCGCCCACCGCCTCTCTGGCGACGTGCCGCACCATCATCACGTAGAGCCCGTGCTGCAGCCGGCGGCCCGCCTGGAACACGCCGAGCGGATTTCGCTCGGTGCTGCGGTGCTTGAACCGGGTGGAGCGGCCCTTCTTGTAGTCGATCACCACGTAGCCGCCGTCGGCATCCGCGCGGCCGTCGATGTCGATCCGATCGACGAAGCCGCGGAGGCGGATCGCGCGGCCCGGCGAGATTGAGACAGCCACCGGCTCCGACCGGTCGAACGCCCCGGTCTCGCGGTCGGGCACGAACCCGATCGCCGCCTCGAGCGCCACCGGCCGCGATCCCGTCGTCGCGGAATACTCCTCCTCGGCGCGGAGGAACGTCCGCACCGCATTGGCCAGCTCGCGACGGCCGGCCGCCACCGCCACCTCGTCGTTCGTCGGCTTCTCGGCCCGCTTCGCCTCGAGCACCTCGTCGAGGATCTGGAGGATCGTCGATTCGTGCTCGGCGAAGGTGGGCCGCGGCGCGTCGGCCGCGGGCCGGCCCGGACCGATGTGGAGGAACGCCCGCATGAACCGCTCGAGCACCGCGTGGAGCACGCTGCCATGCTCCATGTGGTCGAGCCAGCGGTCTTCCTCGGGCTCGAGCAGTTCCGGAGGCTTGATGCCGAGGCCGTAGTGGAAGAAGAACCGCCGCGGGCAGCCGCCGAGCGATTCGAGGCTGTGGGCCGACGCGACGCGGCCCGACGGATGTGCGGGATCGAGCTCCGGCCCCGCCGCGGGCACGAGCCCATCCCAGGGCGTGAACTGCGATGAACGCCTCGCTTCCTCGGCCTCGAGCCCTCGCGCGAGCGACTTGCCATGGCTCTGCATCGCCTGATGGACCGCGGCCGGCGAGGGATTCTCGCCGAGCGTCGCCAGCCACCATTCCTGCTTCGTGATCGCCATGTCGGCCGACGCCGCGACGAACGACTCCGTCGCCGGGGCGATCGCGGCGACGAACGCGGCGAGCGTCGCCTGCGGCAGGCCCGCCTGCCGACGGTAGACCTCGAGCAGGAGCGGGCTTGGAAACACCTCCGCCTGCTCGACCAGGTCGCGGCAGCTGTAGGCCAGGTGGACCTCACCGCGGAGCCGGCCCAAGAGCCTCCAGAACTCCGCCCGTGCCTTCGCCGTCGCGCCGGCGGCGAGATCGAGATCGTCGGAGAGCGCGGCGCGGTCCGCGTCGGGCAGCACCGGGTCCGAGGAGCCCGGACCGGGAAACCGGTTCTCGTCGAGGCCCACGATGAAGGTGTGCGGGCGGCCGGAGTGGCCACCGGTGGCGATCGACGCCACGTGGAGGCACCCGGGACGCGGTGCGCTGCCCATGACGACGAGCGTGTCGGCGAGCCCCGCGAGCCAGTCGAGGAGCTCCGCGGGCGAGGCGTCGGGATGGATCGCGAGCCACCGCTCCATCTCGGTGACCTCGGCGAGGAGGCGGTTCTTGGCGTTGTTGTCGAACTGGCCCTTCGACGCCGCGATCGTTTCGAGAAACCTCCGCGCGCCGGCCACGATGTCGCGGGCGTTCGCATCGGCCGCGGGCTCGCACGCGACGAGCCGCGTCGCCAGGTCCGCAAGCACCCGAAGCGCGGCGAGCCGGTCGGCCCGCCACCGCCGGGCCGCCTCCTCGTCGAACTCGACGTCGTGGTCGGGGTCGCGGCTGACCGCCACGAACGACGAGAGCGGCGCCGACTCCACGGCGGCGATCGCCGAACGCACCTTGTCGGCCGTCGCGGCGAGGTCGAATCCGATCCGCAGCCGCCGGAGCTCCTTGACGAGCTTCGGCGGCGTGACCACCGCATCCCCTTCGCCCGAAAATTCAATGAGACCGTCGCGGAGCATCCGCACGAGCCGCCACTGCGGATGCTTTTCGGCCCTCCAAGCAAGCCACGCAAGCAGCGCCCGCGCGGGCCGCGACTCGCGGATCGGGAGCCCCTCGGCGAACGTCACGGGAAGCTCCTCGAGCGGCCCCTGCGGCCCCTCGGCGGCCTCCGACATCGTCGAGAAGACCTCTTGCACGAGCGACGGGTAGGTGGAGGCGTCGGTGTGGAGAAGCTCGACCGTGTCGAGCGGAATCCCGCGGGCGAGGCAGCGACGAATCACGCCACGGATCTCGTTGGCCTCGCCGATCGCCCGGAAGAATTTTGGCGCGGGCCCCCGCGATGGATCGCCGAACGCTTCCGGCTCCGGATCGACCGCAAGCGTGGTCACCCGCTCCCCGAGCGCCTCGAACACCTTCCGCTCGAGAGGTTTCAGCTCCGTGCCCTCGGGCAGCAGGATGCGACGCCACTCCTCCGAGACGTTTCCTGACTTCACCTTGCGGACCGCGAAGCCGGCGATATCGGAGGCGTCGACGAGCTTCGCGGCGGCAAGCTCAGCCGCGTAGGCCCGAAGGAGCAGGGCGAGGTCGCGGCCCTTGGCCGAGCCACCGAATCCCGGGCGGCGTTGGATCGACTCGCTCGTGAGGCCAGCCATCCGCATGGCGGCGAGGCTTACGAGCATCCGCTCGGCGAGCCGGCGATACGATCGCGGCGACGCGAAGTAGGCAAGCGACCCGCTGCGGTCGGCCTTCACGAGCACCTTCTCCACGAGCACGACCGCCGCCCGCGGCGAGGCGACCGAGAGCCCCGCGGCCGCGAGCGACGATGCCGCGAGGTCGTAGCAGAGGGCGCGGGGCGTCGTGGCCCGGACGTTGAAGACAGGAGTTCCGCCGAGCGCGATCGTGTCGATCCACTGCCGCGCGACGCGGCGGCTCGGCGCGACCAGCCACACGGCCGCTCGCGGCTCGCGCGCGATCTCCTCGGCGATCGCCGTGACGAGCCGGGAAGGGGCACAGGCCGGACCGATTCCGGTGTGCCGCTCGACGGCGCCCTCGGGCCCGGGAACCCGCTCCTCGATCGCCAGCCATTCTCGAGCAGGCCGTTTGTGTGCCATCTTCTGCCTCCATGCTCTCGTCGGTCGGCCGTAGGCATCCGTCATGCCGCCGCAGCGGAGCAGGATTCTACGGCCGGACGGACCAACGGGGTGTCGCCACGCGAACGAAGCCGAATCCTCGCGCGATCAGCCCCGGCTCACCGAGAGCA
Organism: uncultured Chitinophagaceae bacterium; assembly: GCA_964585575.1. Lineage (GTDB taxonomy): Bacteria > Planctomycetota > Planctomycetia > Pirellulales > UBA1268 > UBA4655. Next base: position 22,856 of record CAZPEM010000009.1, on the reverse strand, counting down.
CGTCGACCTGCCCGCCGTACTGCGCGAGCACGAGCTGCTTGGCCTGCCCGGCCGAACTCGCGTTGACGGTGACGTAGGAGATCACCCCGTTGAAACGGATCTTCACATTGTAGGTCGTCATCGAGAGGGGCCTTTCGCGTTGCGATCTGCCGCCGGGATCGATCGGTCCTGTTTCCCCGCCGACAGGCTGTAAACTAGCTCAAGAGCGGGGTAGTCTATGGGGCGTGGCAACCCCGAAGCAAACGCGCCGGTGAATAACGCGTCGGTGAATTCAGTGTGTGACAACGAATCCGAGGCCATGAAGATGCTGGTGACCCCTCGACCCACGCGCTCGTTCCGCCACGTCGCCGCCGCCACGATCGCGGTCACCCTCGTGGTCGTCGCCTGCCCCGCCGCCGAGCGGCTGCGGATGGCCCAGGACAACGCCACCGAGATCGAGGCGAGGGACTGCCTAAAGGCGGCGGCCCAGGCGGCCTCGGATGAGAATCTCGAGGGATTCATCGGGTGTTTCGCCAAGAAGCAGCGGCCGCGGATCCGCCGCAAGGTCGCGATCCTGTTCGTGCGTCACTCGATCGACCTCGAACTGCTCGACAGCCACCTCGTGAGCGAGGAAGGGGAGCGGGCGGAGGTGGCCGTCAAATATCGGGCAACGCTCTCGGATGATTCCTGCGACGTCGTCTCGCTTGTCGGCCTCACCCGCGAGGCCGAGGGCTGGCGGATCGCCAGGGAAAAAGTCGAATCCAACTCCGCGGTCGCCCAACGCACGTCGGCCTCGCAGTCCGGCGGACAGGTGTTCCGGTTCGGCGGCGGGGGCGACGTCGTGCTCGGCCCGCAGGATGACGACGGCCTCCCGGCCGACATCGGCCGCCGGCCGGGCGGCGGGTGCGCCAACGGACGCTGTGGGCTGCCCCGGTGAGCGGGCCGGGCCACCGGGTATGCTGTCGCCCGTGAACCCACCATCCCATCACGATGATCCCGCCGCGGTTCGTCGGGCCCGCGCGGGCCTGACACTCTTCTTCCTCTACGTCGTGCTCTACGCGGGCTTCATCGGCCTGGTGCTCGTGCGGCCGGAGTGGCTCTCCTGGCGGCCCTTCGGCGGCGTAAACCTCGCGATCGCGTACGGCCTCGGGCTCATCGTCGCGGCGCTCGTCCTCGCGGCGATCTACATGGCCGCGTGCCGGTGGGCCGACCGCCGATCCTCCCGCTAGGAACCCGGCAGGAACGCCGACATGCTCCACGAGACCAGCGCCGCCGCGATCGCGATCTTCTCGGCCTTCGTGCTCGGCGTCGTCGGGCTCTCCTTCTGGCTCGGCCGCAAGAAGCAGTCGGCGCAGGCCTACTACGCGGCCCACGGCGAGGTGCACTGGTTCGTCAACGGCGTCGCCTTCGCGGGCGACTACCTCTCCGCCGCGTCGTTCCTCGGCATCTGCGGCATGATCGCCACGGCCGGCTACGACGGCTTCCTCTATTCCATCGGGTTCCTCGCCGGCTGGATCGTCGCCCTCTTCGTGATCGCCGAGCCGATCAAGGCGCTCGGCCGGTTCACGTTCGCCGACGCCCTCGACGCCCGGTTCAACAGCCGCGGCATCAAGCTCGCCGTCGCGATCTCCACGCTCGTCGTGAGCGTCTTCTACTTGATCCCGCAGATGGTCGGCGCGGGGTCGCTCATCACGCCGCTGTTGGGCCTGCCGCACGCGGCAGGAGTGATCATCGTGGGCGTGGTCGTGACGCTCATCGTCGTCACCGCCGGCATGGTCTCGACGACCTGGGTGCAGTTCATCAAGGGATCGCTCCTCGTGCTCTTCTGCGGGCTGCTCACCGCGCTCATCCTCACCCGCGGGTTCGCCCTCCACGGCGGCCGGCCCGGCGGCGACGACCTCACGCCGCAGGTCCGCACGGTCCGCCCCGACGGCAGCGTGCTCGTGAACGGCCGGCCACAGTCGCGGGAAAACGACCTGCGGCCGGTCGGCACGGTCGTGAAGCTGCCGGAGCGGTTCAACGGCACCTCGACCGGGCCGCTCTCGCCGCTCGAGTTCCTCTCGACGCTCGAGGACTCCACCGTCGTCACCTGGTCGGCCACGAAGCGATCCGACGCCGACGGGGTGCACACGACCTACTCGCCGGTGGAGCGGAAGGGGGCCGACCTGCTCAAGCCCGGCGGCTCCTTCAAGGGGCTCACGACCGGTAGGCTCGCCGACCGGCTCGACTTCGCGAGCCTCATGCTCGCCCTCTTCTGCGGCACCGCGTCGCTGCCCCACATCCTCATCCGCTACTACACCGTGAAGGATGCCGCCGCCGCGAGGAAGAGCACGGTCGTGGGGATCGCGGCGATCGGCGGCTTCTACGTGCTCACGCTCTACCTGGGCTTGGGCGCGATGACCAGCGGCTCGCTCGACCCCACCGACTCGAACATGGCCGCGCCCCTGCTCGCGCGGACCTTCAGCGAGACGCTCTTCGCCGTGATCTCGGCGATCGCCTTCACGACCGTGCTCGGCACGGTGAGCGGCCTCATCATGGCCGGCAGCGGCGCCGTGGCCCACGACCTCGCCGAGAACGTCTTCGGCGTGCGGATGACCGACCATGAGAAGGTGCGGTGCGGCAAGTGCGCGGCCGTGGGGCTCGGCGGGATCGCGATCGTCCTCGGGATCCTCTTCAAGAGCTTCAACGTGAGCTTCCTCGTCGGCTGGGCCTTCAACATCGCCGCGAGCGCCAACCTGCCCGCCCTCGTGATGCTCCTCTTCTGGCCCCGGACGACGAAGCAGGGGATCATCGCCGCGGTGACCGTCGGCATGGTCTCGTCGCTGGCGTGGATCCTGCTTTCGGCCGACACGTTCGAGAAGGTCTACGGCCTCTCCCGCGAGGCGTCGATCGTGCCCTTCAGCCAGCCTGGGATCGTCACGATCCCGCTCGGATTCGTCGTGCTCGTCGTCGTCTCGCTCTTCACGAACGGACGCGGGTCGCGGTAGCGATCCGTCTCCGGGGCCGCTTGCCGATGCGTCTCTATCCCTCCGACAGCTTCGAACTGCCGCTGCCCGAGGGGCACAGCTTTCCCGCGGGGAAGTATCGCCGGCTGCGTGAGCGGCTCGAGGCGGCCGCCGCGGCTGGGGCGCCGCTGACGTTTCATCTGCCGCACGCGGCGACCGACGAGGAACTCCTGCGGGTGCACGACGCCGAGTACGTCCGTCGCGTCGTCAGCGGCACGCTCTCCCGCGACGAGATCCGTCGGATCGGGTTTCCGTGGAGCGAGGAACTCGTGGAACGCTCCCGCAGGAGCACGGGGGCCGCGGTCGATGCGGCCGCCGCAGCCCTGGAGGAGGGCGTGGCCGCGAGCCTCGCCGGCGGCACGCATCATGCCGGCCGTGACTTCGGCGAGGGCTACTGCGTGTTCAACGACACGGCCGTCGCGGCCCGCGCGATGCAAGCTTCAGGCTGTGTGCGCCGCGTGCTCATCCTCGACTGCGACGTCCACCAGGGAAACGGAACGGCGGAGATCTTCGCCGGCGACGAAACCGTCTTCACGATGTCGATCCACGGCGAGAAGAACTTTCCGCTCCGCAAGCACCCGAGCTCACTCGACCTGCCGCTGCCCGACGGCACGGCCGACGGGGCCTACCTCGACGCGGTCGATCGCGGCGTGCAGGAGTCGTTCGCCCGGTCGCAGCCGGATCTTGTGCTCTACATCGGCGGCGCCGATCCCTTCGAAGGGGACCGGCTCGGCCGGCTCCGCGTCTCGAAGGCGGGCCTGCTCGAACGCGACCGGATTGTGTTCGACGCGGCGAGGCGGGCCGGCACGCCCGTGGCAATCGTCTGCGGCGGCGGCTACGCCAGCGACCTCGACGCCATCGCCGAGATCCACGCCGCCACGATGCTCGAGGCGGCCCGCTCGCTCTGGTCGGCAGGCGGCAAATACTCCCGACAGGGCTCGAACCTGTAACCTTCGGCTCCGGAGGCCGACGCTCTATCCAATTGAGCTACGGGAGCGGAGTCTGAAGCGTAGCATCCCAGCCGCACGTTCGATAGCGGCCATCGCGACTCCCGCCTCACGCCGACCGTCGGAGCGGCTCGCGGCGTTTCTGCGACGGCCCGCGAAGCAGCTGGTTCCCGCCGTCCAAGCGGAGAATCCGCTCCCCGGATTCGCCGGCCGCGGACGCGGCGATCGCCTTGAGTCGACGGTATCTCGCGAGGTAGGAGCCGAACTGGAGGAGCGCGACGGCCCGACCGGCGAACATCGGGAGCGTGCCGAACGGCGCCCGCGCGACCGCGTGTCGCACGATCTCGAAGATATGCGACACGAGCGGCAGCACCGTCGGCCGGCCCGCCGCCGCCCGCCAGAAGAGCCGCTCGGCATGCAGCCCGGCCCGGAAGCCGCTCACGGCCGGCACCTTCCGCAACGACTCGACCACGGAGCTTTTTGGTTCGACGACCGTCTCATAGCCCGCGATCCTCGCGGCGACGGCGAGATCGCAGTCGGCGTGGCTATCGCCGCAGGTGGCCGCGAATCCGTGTCCGTCGAGCTCGAGCACCTCGGCCCGCCAGAACCCCGCCTGCAGCGGCGGTGCCCAGGCCGGCCGGACGCCGGCCTCGCCCGCGCGAACCCGTGGCGGCTTCACGACCACCCGCTGACCGCCGGAACGGTAGGCGATCCCCTGGGAGATCACGCGGCTGCGATCCTTCTCCGAAACGATCACGGGCACGACCGCACCGACCTTCGGCGATTCGAACCGCTCGACCGCGGCATCGGCCCAGTCGGGAGTGGCACGCCAGCCGGGAGCGAGCACATGCACGACCTCGCCGGAGCAGGCCCCGAGTCCGATGTTGACGCACGCGACGAGGCTCGAGCCCTCGGGCGCCCTCACGAACTCGACCTCGTCGCGGATGTTCCACGGATCGGAGTATTCACAGCCGAGCACGACGATCACCTCGGTGTCGTCGGGGCGATTCTCGAGGACGCTCACGAGCGTCTCCTCGAACGACTGGATCACGTCGCGGCCCAGTCGGCTCGTGACGGGGATCACGATCGACAGCCCCGACCGCGGGCGACACCGCTTCTCGAGCCCGACGCCGAAGCTCGGACCGCCCACCACACCACGCGACGGCGCTCGTGACACCTTCATCGTTCCGCCGCCCGCGCAGCCTCCCCCCGCTCGGACCCTCGAACCGGACACACTTCTCCACGCCCCGAAAGCGACGGCCGTTCGTCGGCCGCCCCCGGGATCAGGCCGCCGCCCGCTGCGGCTGCAGTTCCGTGAAGAGATTGATCGTGTGCAGCATCTCGCCGTCGGCGTCGTAGAACTGCAGCACGCCGCAGTCGATCAGCCACATCGCGAACATCTCGGCCACCCGGTAGCACCGCGCCACGCACTGGCCGCGGTCGATCCGGATGTTTTCCTGGAGGTCGGAGACCTCGTCAGGTTCGAGACCGAGCTCGAGAAAATACCGGCTCACGAGGTGCCGCACGTCGGCGGCATGCATGTGCAATCGCATGGAAGGGCAACCTCCTGTTGCGGACTGACGAACCGACGTCTTGTCGATCGGGGCGGAACCTTACGACGGCTTGGCTTCCGACGGAAGGCTGCTTTGTCGCACCGATCCTCAGCCTTTGAGGTCATCGGCCCGCCGGCTTCCCAGCAATGACCCGATTGCACGAAGACTCCCCATCCGGCATGCCGTGACAGGTTTATCAGGCTTGCCCCGCCCCTAGAGTCGCTCCGTCCAGTCGGCCCGTCGGTAGCGGCTTGCTAGCAGTGACTCGACGCGAGCCTGCGGAAACCAGCGGGAAACGCCCGCGGCGCCGAAAGCCTCCCGCACGGCCTCACGGATGTTCCCCGGGCCGAGTCCGACGTTGGTGAGGAAGTCGCGGTGGGGGCGGGAGCCGCGGTAGTCGGGCTCGCGCGGCGGATGGGGCAGGAGGGAGTCGATGAGCGAGAGGTCGAAGGCGTCCAGAAAAGTCCCGTGGTAGAGCACCGCCCGCTTCTTCACGCGAAGCGAGTTGCCGGAGAACTTCCTGTCTCCGACGACGAGGTCGCTCGTGCCTCGCCGCACCGCGGCAACACCTCGCCGCCCGAAGGCCGCGCAGAGGGGCTCGAGGAACCGCTCGTGGAGCCGGTCGATCGAGGGCATGTCGGCCGAGAGCCTCTCGATCACCGAGTAGACGACGCAGCCGGGCCCGAGGACGATCGTGGCGCCGCCGCTCGGCCGCCTCACGATCCTCGCCCCGAGCCTCCGGCAGGCGGCACGATCGACCTCCTCGTCGAGGCGGCTGCTCGACCCGACGACGACGACCGTCTCGCGGGGCGTCCAAAGCCGCACGCACCGCGAGGCGGCCGGGGCCCGGCCGGATTCGCCCGGCGCGGCCGCCGCGGACGACTCCTCCGGCGATTCCCCGTGGAGTTCGTCGAGGATGGCCTCGTCGAGGGCGAGATTCTCCTCCACTCCCGCCGGCTCCGTCTCGATCCAGACCGAGGTCGCGGTCGAGGGATCGGGCAGCGGTCGTGGCATGGACATGGCGGGCCGTCGCTCTACACTTCATGCGGTTTCCCCGGCCCGAGCACACACCATTTTCGGCATGCCCAACGATCCGGCGCCCGCTCCCGACACGATACCCCATCGCGGCCCAGGCCGGGAGGCTGCCCGGGCCGACGACTTCCTGCCGCCGGTCGAGCCGCCGAGCGCCGGATTCCTCGTGCAACTGTTTCTCGTGCCCGCGGTGATCGTCGCGATCATCGTCTCGGTCTGGCTCGCGTTTCACTGGATCGCGCACCTCGGCAACGATCCACAGGCGCTCGTGCGGACGCTGCGGCGCGACAACGAAGGCCGCTGGCAGGCCGCGCTCAATCTCGCCAACGACCTGCGGGGCCCGGGCGGCGCATCGCTCAAGGCGGATGAGTCGCTCGCGCGGGATCTCGGCCAGGTGCTTGAAGACGAGGTGAAGTCGGGCCGCACGGGAGAGCAGTCGCAGACGCTCCGCATCTATCTCTGCCGGGCCCTCGGCGAATTCACGACGCCCGCGGCCGCGCCGCCGCTCGTGCGGCTCGCGTCGGGGGATGGCGACCCGCAGGTGGTCAGGGCCGCCGTGGAGGGGCTCGCCCTGCTCGCCTCGAACCTCCGCGCAGGCGCGGCGCCAGCCGACGACGAGCTTTCGACTCAAATCCGTGACGCCGCGATCGCGGCGAGCCGGTCCCAGGATCCCGCCGTGCGGAGCAGCGCCGCCTTCGCGCTCGGCGTGATCGGCGGCGAGCCGGCGGTGGAGCGGCTGCGGTCGCTCGTCGCCTCGGGGGAGAGCGACGCAAAATCGTCAGACATCCGCTTCAACGCCACGACGGCGCTCGCGAGGCTCGGCCGCGAGGAGGCGTTCGAGCCGCTCGAAGAGATGCTCTCGCTGCCGGAGGAGCCAGCCCCCGAGGGGCCGCAGAGCCAAGAAGCCGCCGCGGCCCTGCAGTCGAAGCGGTACAAGCGGGCGATGGTGGTCGTCAACGCCCTGCGGGGTGTCGCGTTTCTCGTGGACGCAGGAGCCAAGGACGTTCCCGACCGCATCGAGCGGCTTGTCGAATCACTCACGAAGGATTCCGTGGCGGAGGTTCGTTCGTCGGCCGCCGCCATCCTCCTGAAGCTCCGCCGCGGCGCGGCCGCCGGCGACAAGTGAGCCGCCCGATCGCGGGTCTGGTATTATTCCGGCCCACTCAAAACACGTCCGTCTTTCCTCCCCCCAACCCCGAGGTTCCATCCAATGGCCTTCACGACCCAGGACACGATCAAACTGCTGCTCGAGAGCTACGGCATGGAACTCGAGACCGTGATGAACTACCTCGCCAACAGCGTGAACCTCGACGGCGTGAGGGCAGAGGAGATCAAGAAATCGCTCGGGGCTGACGTGCCCGGCGAGATCGCCCACGCCCAGCAGCTCGCCAACCGGATCAAGCAGCTCGGCGGCCAGATTCCCGGCTCGAAGTCGCTCGCTGCGATGCTCGGCAAGCAGATCCAGCCGGTGTCCGACACCACCGACGTGGTGGGCGTGATCAAGAGCGTGATCGCCGCCGAGGAGGCCGCCTGCGCCCAGTACAAGAAGATCATCAAGGCGGTCGAGGGGGAGGACTACGTCACGCAGGACCTCTGCATCCGGCTGCTCGCCGACGAGGAGGAGCACCTCGTGCAGTTCAAGGGCTTCCTCAAGGAATACGCGTCCTGATCAGGCCGCTTCGTAACTAGGCTGACGGTGTAACCAGGCTGACGGTGGAATCAGGCCGAGAGGAATTCCTCGAGCGACTCGCGGAGCAGATCGAAGTTCGGCTCGAGGCCCGTCCACTGGGTGAACTCGATCGCCGTGCGGGCGCACCGGATCTCGATGCCATCGATCGTGCAGGCGCCATGACGTGCCCCCTGCGCGACGAGCGCCGAGGGCTCGCCGCCGAGGGCGAGATCGGCCATCACGAGATCGGGCCGCACGGCGTCGAGTTCGATCACCGACTTGTCGGCCGCCGGGATCGCGGAGACGACGAGACCGACCTCTTCGGGAATCGCCAGCGGTTTGCCCCGCTCGCAGGGAATCGCCTCGACATGCATGACGGCCGCCGGCGGCTGGTCGGGGGCGGCCATGCCGCCGATGCCGCGGAGCCTTTCGGCAAGCGCCGTCGAGCGGTCCATCGAGCGGTTTGCGAGAAGCAGACGACCGACTCCCGCGAGCGAAAGCTCGAGCGCGGTGGCCGCCGCCGCCGGGCCACTGCCGATGAGCAGCACCGTGGCCCGCGCGGGATCGAAGTGGCCGCGAATCGCCTCGAGGGCCGCACGGCCGTCGGTCATGTGACCCACGAGTCCTTCCGGCTGCCGGTCGATCACGCTCACGGCCCCCGCGAACGTGGCCGTGGGGCTCGCGGAGTCGATCAGCGGCAGCCCCGACTGCCGCAAGGGACCGGTGAGCACGGCGCCGCGAAACCCGAGGGCGCGGACTCCGCGGATCGCATCCTCCGCCCGCTCCAAGGGCACGTCGAACGTGACGAACCGCCAGTCGAGCCCGGCCGCGGCCATCGCCCGCTCGAACACGTACTGGGTCGGATCGCCGGCGGCGGGGCAGCCGAGGACGGCGATGATCTCCTGAAGCGCCGGTCGGCTCGATCGTGGCACGCTCTTTGGCTCGCGACTGGCTTGCGGGGTGGAAGCTGACGCCGATCCCGCCGCAACGAACGTGTCAGACCGTCAGGTGCGTCACCGCCACGAACCTCGGATCGGAACGGATCGGGTCGAAATCCGGTTCGATCTGGGTCAGGTCGCGAAACCGCTTGTCGATCGAGATCGCCTTCGTGAGATGCTCGATCGCCGCCTGCACGTCACCGCCGAGCGAGAGGTAGCACGAGAGATTGTAGTGGAGGATCGGCTCATCGGGCGAGGCGACCAGGCCCTGCTCGAGCACGTCGATCGCCTTCGGCAGCCGACCGAGCCGCTTGAAACACCAGCCCAGGCCGAGCCACGCCTCGAGCCGCTTGGGATCGTTCTCCACGACGAGTTCGAACGGGCCGATGGCATCCGCCCAGTGCCCCATCGCCCGGAGCGCCTCCGCCTCGAGCAGTTTGGCGTCGGGCATCGACCGCGTCGGCTCGGGCAGTTCGTCGATCGTCTCGATCGCCCTGACCAGCAGCACCCGCGCGGTCTCGGGGGTGGGCCGGTCGCCATCGACCAACAGTTCCGCCAGTTCGACGTAGCCAGAGGCCTGTCGCAGGATTGCCTGTCGGCGATTCCGGGTCATGGCGGTCATGGCAGCTCCGCTCCTGCTGAAAGCATTCGTCAGTTCCAGCCGTTCGACACGAGGGAGTCAGCCCGTGCGGCAGGATCTGCCGGATCCTTCCTGGTTTCCCAGCACCTACATCATACCCAGGCCCCGGCGGTTGCCGATCCTCCGGAGCTGGTCATACGGCAATTCCTACGGGATTGGCCGTCGTTTGGGTCGCGCGGCGCCCGCCCCGGATTTTTTCTACGAAATGTCGGGCCGGATAGCCACTTTATTTCCATGGGGCCGATTGCATGTGGCCGGTGCGGCCGCGGCCGAACGATTCCGGGAGCCTCCCGATGTTGCGACTGACCCTGCGGACCCTGCTCGCCTGGCTCGATGGCGTTCTTCCGGCGGATGAGGCCGATGCCTTCGGCTCGAAACTCTCGTCCAGCGGGTCGGCCGGGGTGCTCGTCGATCGGATCCGGGCGGTCGTGGCCCATCCCGGGCTCGACGCGCCCAAGGTGGTCGGCAAGGGCCTCGGCGCGGACGCCAATTCCGTCGCCGAATACCTCACCAACTCGCTGCCGGCCGAGGCGGTGGCGGCTTTCGAAATGGTCTGTATCGAGTCCGACGTCCACCTCGCGGAGGTGGCGTCGTGCCACAGGGCGCTCGTGGAGGCCCGCAACTCTCCGCGGGTTTTCGAACCGCCGGAACCCTATGAGCTTGAGCGACTGCTCGCCGCGACGGGTGGCCTTGCCAGCGGAGCACTCGGCTCGGAACGGTCCAAAGCAAAGCCGGCGGCGGCTTCGCCCGCGGCACCGTCGTCCAAGCTGCCGTCACCCGCGGCCCCGTCACCCGGGGCACCGTCACGGGCGATGAAGGCCTCGAAGACGTCGCCGGTGGCCTGGGTGTCGTTGATTGCGGCGGTGCTCCTCCTGGGAGTGCTTGCGGGAACGCTTGCCTGGAGACTCATGCCGGGTGAGACCGGCGGGGCGGCGCCAGAAAACAAGGATGCCGTCGCCCTTCGAGAGTCGCCGGCTCCCGAGACGGTGCCGCCGGCCCGGGCAGACGCAGTCGTGGAAGCGATACCTCCGGCTTCGCCGCAGCCGGAGCCATCGCCTCCAGGGAAGGAAGAGGCGGGGCCGAAGCAGGATCCGAAACGGGACGACGCACTCGTCTCGCCGCCGCCGCGCGAAACCGATGCCACCGTCGCGGCAGCAGGTTCGGCTCCAGAGCCCGCACCAGAGCCTGCGCCGGAGCCTGCGCCGGAGCCTGCGCCGGACGCTCCGCAGCCGCCGGCCGGCCGCGTGCCCGGGGGAGATGCGCTCGCGATCGGAGCGACCATCCGGCCGTCCGCGACGATTCCGACGCAGCCCGCGCCGAACGATCCAAAGCCGGCCGATGCTGCACGGAAAGAATCGGGTCCGGCAACACTGCCGCCGAGGAACGACGGTTCGGCGTTCGCGATCGTCGGCGTTACCCCGCTTTTCCTGCACCGCATCGGGGAAACGGGCGGTCCGGCCGACTGGAAGGTCCTCGCACCGCAGCAGCCACTTTCGGCATCGGCCGACCTGCTCGTGCCGGAGGGCTTTTTTCCGACGGTGACGGTCGGGAAGGCGACGATCCGCGTGATCGGTCCGGCCCGCGTGGTGGTCCGGCCGCGAAAGGATGCTGCCGCGGAGATCGAACTCGTCTTTGGGCGGGCGATCGTGGGCGGAATCGAGGCCGGGCGACCGATCGCGTTCGTGGCCGGCGATCTTTCGGGGCGTCTCGACGCTGGTGATCCGATCGGTCTGGAGGTGCGGTTCGATCGACCGGTCGGCAGCGATCCGGAGGCCGTGCCGTCGTCGGCCGTCGGCTCGATTGCGTTTCCCGAGGGGGGCAGGCTCACGTTCGAGCCGGCGTCCGCCGTCGCCATGGACGACGGGCTCATCCGCCCCGACGGCTTGGTCGCGACCGGCGTCATGGTGACGGGCCGCGGGAAGGCATCGCGAGGCCTTCCGGCGTGGATGGCGTCGCCGTCCGCCCCCCGGTTTCTCGATCGCCTCGCCGCCGACGCGGTTGCCCGGAGCCTCGCGACGGCTCCGACGACTGACGCGCTCGAGCGGCTTCTCGGGGACAACCGTCTCGAGAATCGCTCCGCCGCCGCCGCGACGCTCGCGGTCATGGGCCGTTACGAGCCGCTCGCGGAACTGCTCGCGGAAGAGCAGCAGGGCCTCCGGCTGCCGGCGCGGGCCTGGGAGGCCCTGGAGCAATCGACGGTTCCGCTCGCCCTCGCCCGAGGGCCGACGTCGGCGGGGGTTTTGCTCGCGGCCTTCGAGTCGGTCGTCCCGCCGAACGACCGGGATCTCGTGCGGCGGCTGGTCGTCGGTCTGTCGGCCGAGTCGCTGGCCGAAGGGGGCGACGCGGTCCTGGTCGCCGCCCTCGAACACCCCGTTCTCCTCGTCCGCCGGCTGGCCGCGTCACGGCTGCTCGGGGCGGTTCCATTGGCCGCGGCCGACCGGCTGCGGTACAGGCCGGACGGTCCTCCGGCCGCCCGCGCCGAGGCCGTGAAATGGTGGCGGACGCAGCTCGAGAAGGGGCGGATTCGCGGGGGAGCGGAGGGAGGTCTGTCGAACGCCGAAGGGGAGTGATATGCTCCCCGACATGCAAATCAACGTCTCAACTCGCCACGGGCATTTGAGCCCGGCATCCCAGTCCAAAATCAGCTCGAAGGTCTCTCGTCTGAAGCGGTATTTCGACCGTTTGACGGCCTTGAACGTGACGGTCGACCTCGAGAATTCGGCGCTGCCGCTGGTGGAGATCATCGCCTCTGCCGAGCACATGCACGACATGGTGAGCCACGAGGTGTCGGCCGATCTGTGGCGGAGCGTCGATGGTGCGGTTCAGAAACTGGAACAGCAACTGAGGAAGCACAAGGAAAAGGTCCGCGACCACAAGCACGTCCAGGACACGAAGCGGTCCTGAGGCGGGTTCCTGGGGCGGCCTTCCCAATTCACCATGAAGTTTTCCGATTTTGTGGCGGCGGATGCGATTCGTTCGAGCGTGAAGGCCCGGACGAAAGAAGGCGTGATCCGGGAGATGGCGTCCGCCCTCGTCGAGGCCGGGAAGATTCCCGCCGGCGACATGGAAGGCATCGTCAAGGCGATCATGAAGCGGGAGGATCTCGGCAGCACCGGGATCGGCCGTGGCGTCGCCGTCCCCCACACGAAGCATCCGAGCGTGAGCCGGCTGGTCGGCACCGTGGCCGTGAGCCGCGAGGGGATCGATTTCGAGAGCCTCGACGGCGAGCCTGTGCAGCTGTTCTTCCTGCTGGTTTCGCCGCCGGATCGGCCGGGCGACCATCTGCGGGCGCTCGAGAACATCTCGAGGCAGCTTCGCGACGACTCGTTTTGTGCGACGCTCAAGGCGGCACACGCCGCCACCGACATCCGGCACCTGCTGGAGGAGGCCGACAGTCATGGGCTCGTTTCTTGATACAAGTGAATGAATTGGCGGATTTGCGTGACTTGGTTTGGCAAACGTGATGTCGGAACAGACCGTGATTCGTCAGGTCGTGGTGGGCATGCGGCAGGGGCTCCACGCCCGGCCGGCGGACATGCTTGCGCGCGAGGCGAGAAAGTGGCAGTCGCGGATCGAGCTCGTGGCGGGCTCGCAGCGGGCCGACGGCAAGAGCATCCTCGAGGTGCTCACGCTGGCGGCCGAGGCGGGGACGCACGTCGTGATCGAGGCGACCGGGCCCGATGCCGATGAGGCGATCGACGCCATCGGGGGGCTCTTCGAGCGGAATTTCGACGAGGACTGAAAGAACATAGGGAACGGGAACACTCGGGAACGGTAACACTCAGGAGATAGAGCCAAGGCCCCTGCCGATGGGCGCCGGGAGATCCTGATCGCAGCGCGTCGCTTCGCGATCTCTCCACGGCCTCGCCCCGCGGTGGCCGATACATCGCATCCCCGTGATGCGATCCACGCCGGCCGGTGCCGGCGAGATCGAACATGCCTTCGATTTCGATGCCGCCAAAAACGGCCGTCGGAACGAAAGGTGCATTGAGACTCGCCCGAGGCGACCGGGTCGGCGTGCGGAAAGCGCGCCATGATCAAACTTCAGGGAATCGCGGTCTCGTCCGGCGTCACGATCGGCGAGGCGCTCGTGCTCGATGCCGAGGGCTTCCGGATCCCTCGGCGGTTCGTCGCCCGGTCTGCCGTGGACACCGAGCTCGAGCGGCTCTCCACGGCCATCGGCGACACCACCCGAGAGATCGAGCGCAACCGCGACGCCATCCGCGCGGAGCTGGGGCAGCAATACGCGGCCATCTTCGACGCCCACCTCGCGATGCTCCACGACGAGCGGCTCCAGGCCGAACTCGTCAGCGCGGTCCGCGACAAGAACCTCTGGCCGGAGTATGCGGTCAGCCGCACGCTCCGCCGCTACGCGAAGGCCTTCCAGAATCTCGACAACCACATCGCCCAGCGGGCCCACGACATCTACGACATCGAGAAGAGCCTGCTGCGGAACCTGCTCGGCCAGCGGAGCGAGACGCTCGCGGCCGTCTCCCAGCCGGTCATCGTGCTCGCCCACAACCTCACCCCGAGCGAGACCGCCAAGCTCGACCGCAGGTTCGTCCAGGGATTCGCGACGGAGCTCGGCGGGCCCGGCAGCCACACCGCGATCGTGGCCGAAGGTCTCGAGATTCCAGCGGTGGTCGGGATCGGGCCGTTCTTGAGCGACGTTTCGGGCGGGGAGCCCGTGATCCTCGACGGCAACCAGGGGGTCGTGATCCTGCAGCCCGACGAGGAGACGATCGCCAGGTATCGGCTCGAGGTCGAGGCGGCACGAACGGCGGCCGTGAACCTCGGGCGGCTCCGCGACCTTCCCGCCGAGACGATCGACGGCGTCCGGATCCGGATCCACGGCAACATCGAGTTTCCGAACGAGGTCGAGCAGTGCATCCGCCGCGGCTGCGACGGCATCGGCCTCTACCGCACCGAGTTCCTCTACCTCACGAGCCCGCGGGAGCCGACGGAGGAGGACCACTTCGCCGCCTACAGCGAGGTCGTGAGGGCGATGGGGGACAAGCCGGTGGTGATCCGCACGCTCGACCTGGGCGCCGACAAGATGCTCACGGAGACGACGCCCGAGGAGGAGCGGAATCCGTGCCTCGGACTGCGGAGCATCCGCCTTTCGCTGCGGCAGCTGCCGATGTTCCGGACGCAGCTGCGGGCGATCCTGCGGGCGAGCGCCCTCGGCGACGTGCGGGTGATGTTTCCGCTCATCTCGACGATCGTCGAATTGCGGCAGGCGCGGATGGTGCTGGCCGACGTCATGGAAGACCTCGCCGAGCACGGCATCGCGTTCAACCGCGACATGCAGGTCGGCATGATGGTGGAAACGCCGGCCGCCGCGGTCATGCTCGACACGTTCGTGAGGGACGTGGACTTCGTGTCGATCGGCACGAACGACCTCATCCAATACACGCTGGCCGTGGACCGCGGCAACAAGGAGGTTGCGGACCTCTACAACGCCTGCGACCCGGCGGTGCTGCGGCTCTTGAAGCGGTCGGTGCAGACCGCGAAGGAGGCGCACGTTCCCGCGAACGTGTGCGGCCAGATGAGCGGCAGCGTCATGTACACGCAGCTGCTTCTGGGCATGGGCCTGGAGCAGTTGAGCGTTCCCGCGAGCGCGATTCCCGAGGTGAAGCAGCTCTGTCGGAGCGTTTCGCTGGAGGAATGTCGCGCGATCGCGGAGAGGGTGCTGGAAATGGACAGCGCCCAGCAGGTCAAGTCGTTTTTACGGGATCAGTTGCGCCGCGTGCTCGCCCAGACGGTGGCGTAGCCGCGACCAGGTTGGGAAACGCAAAGAAGAAACCAATGGAGAATTCATGAAACAGGAAATGCTCATCAACGTGTCGCAGCCGGAGGAATGCCGGATAGCGATCATGGAAGACGGCGTGCTCGAGGAGCTCTACGTGGAGCGGACGAGCGCCGACAACTACGTCGGCAACATCTACAAGGGCCGGATCGTCAACATCGAGCCTTCGATCCAGGCGGCGTTCGTCGATTTCGGCGTCGGCCGCAACGGCTTCCTCCACATCAGCGACGTGGAGCCGCAGTACTACCGCCAGGGCGGCCTCGATCCCGACAAGGCGTTCGACCTGCCGGAGCCGGCGGGCAAGGGGGGAGACGACCCGCAGGGGGCCGCGAAGACGGCGGCCCGGCGTCGGGCCCGCCTCGGCGACCGGCCGCGGGTGAAGCCGCCGATCCAGGACGTCCTCCGCCGGGGCGACGAGGTGCTCGTGCAGGTGATCAAGGAAGGCTTCGGCACGAAGGGGCCGACGCTCTCCACCTACATCTCGATCCCGGGCCGCTACCTCGTGCTCATGCCTCCGCTCGGGCGGGTCGGCATCTCGAAGAAGATCGACGACGAGCAGGATCGCCGGCTGCTCCGCGACATCATGCTGGAGTTGAAGCCGCCGAAGGGGGTGGGGTTCGTCGTGCGGACGGCCGGCACCACGCGGACGAAGCAGGAGATGGCCCGCGACATGGCGTATCTGCTGCGGCTCTGGAAGAGCATCGTGCGACGGATGAGGAAATACTCCGCCCCGATCGACATCTATCAGGAAAGCGACATGATCATCCGCACGATCCGTGACATGTTCACGGAGAACGTGGGGAGGATCCTCATCGACGAGCCGGCCGCCTACGAGCGGGCCCGTGAGTTCCTCGAGCTCGTCATGCCGCGGTACGTGAGCCGGCTGCAGCTTTACGAGGGCAAGGAGCCGCTCTTCCACCGGTATGGCCTCGAGGAGGAGATCAGCCGGATCCACCAGCGGAAGGTTCCGCTCAAGGGGGGCGGGTCGATCGTGATCGACACGACGGAGGCGCTCGTGGCGATCGACGTCAACTCGGGCAGCTTCCGCACGGAGCAGTCGGCGGAGGAGAATGCCTACCAGATGAACCTCATCGCCGCGAAGGAGATCGCCCGACAGCTTCGTCTGCGGGACTTGGGCGGCGTGATCGTCAACGACTTCATCGACATGCGGAAGGAGAAGTACCGCCGCGGTGTCGAGAAGGCGCTCCACGACGCCATGAAGCGGGATCGTGCCCGGACGAAGGTGCTCCGCACGAGCCCCTTCGGCCTGATCGAGATGACCCGCCAGCGGATCCGCCCCTCGCTCCGCAAGAGCATCTTCCGCGACTGCCCCACCTGCAACGGCACGGGCACGGTGAAGACGGCGGAGAGCATGGCGATCGAAGTGATGCGGACGCTCCAGCTTTCGAGCGCCCGCGACGACATCGCGAAGCTCGACATCACGGTGCACGACGACGTCGCGACCTGGATCAACAACAAGAAGCGGCGGGAAATGGCCCACTTCGAGGACACGACCCACATCCAGCTCCACGTCGTCGGGAAGGATGGCGTGTCGCCGGAGCACCTTGTCTTCGAGGCGAAGGACTCCGCCGGTCGGCACGTGCGTTTTCCGTAGGAACGGCGGCCGAACGGCCCTGTGGCCAAAACTCCCGGGAATTTGAGGGCTGCGCTCGACCGGCAGGGCGGGGCGGGGTATCCTTTCGGGCCCTTGTAAACGCTTTTTCGACCCCGATCTTTTGGACTTCAGTCATGGCCAAGGCATCCCCCGAACCCACCACCACCTCCGCCGCCAGCATGAGAGCCGCGGGCCACGAATACGCCGTCATCGTCGATGGCGGCCGGCAGTACACCGTGCAGGAGGGGCAGGAGCTCGAGATCGACTTCCGGCACCTTCCGGCCGGCAGCGAGGTCGTGTTCGACGAGGTGCTCGCGGTGAGCCGTGCCGGCAAGCTCACTCTTGGCGCACCGAAGGTGAAGGGGGCGACGGTGAAGGCGAAGGTGGTCGGCACCGAGCAGGGCGAAAAGATCTACGTGCAGAAGTTCGCCCGCCGCAAGAACTACCGCCGCCGCACGGGCCACCGCTCGATCCACACCCGCGTGAAGATCGCGAGTATTTCCGGCTGATCAATCGGTTGGCGGACTCTTGCGTGCGGTCCGCGGGTATCTCCGGCTGATCAACCGGTTGGCGGACTCTTGCGTGCGGTCCGCGGTTATTTCCGGCTGATCGACTGGTTGGCGGACTCTTGCGTGCGGTCCGCGGGTATCTCCGGCTGATCAAGCCATCGGAAGGGAACCCCTTCAACCGATGATCGCTGCGAGCGGGCCGCCGCGGGCGCAGAGGGCATCGACCTTCGCCGTGACCGCCGGGTCTTCCTCGACCGGCGGAGCGTGGTGGGGCTTGAGGCGGGCGTCGATGACGAGCGGGCCCTCGCAGCCCCAGTGTTTCTGACGGACCCTGGCCGCGACACCGTGGACGTCGGCCGCGGGGTTCGACCGCGTGAACGTCACCCAGAGAAAGTTCTCGAGGCTCGCGGCCGAAAAGCCGGAGTCGTCCACGACGACGATGAGCGGCCATGAACGCAGCGGGTGGTCCGCGTGGATCGCATCGCACAGCCTTTGGATATCGGCGGACCAGGGGGAGGCGGCCGCGAGGCCGGCGAGCGACGAGCCAGACGGGGCGTCGTCGTCGGAGGCGAGCGTCGGCGACGGCTCGATCCTCGGGCCCTCGATCGCGACGACGCCCGGCAGGCAGACCCGCGGATTGCGGAAGCCGTCGGGAAGGGCGATGCCGGCGGGTAGCTCCCGCGCGAGACTGCGGATCGCCGGCCCGCGGGCGGCCACCACGAGCTTCGAGCCGGCGTTGAGCCCGCTGCCGGAGTAGTCGAGCGTGTCGATCGTGGTCTCGGTGTGGAAGTGGCAGTCGCGCCGCCAGTCGGCCCGCGACAGCACGTGCGCGAGGAAGGGCCGGATGTCGTGGGCGTCGAGGCCCGGCGCATCCCCCCCCGACACGATGAAGAGATACTTCGCGAGCGACAGCTGTCCTTGGCCGAGGATCGCGGAGGCCTGCGTGAGCAGCTCAGCCGGGCGGTTCGACCGCTGCCAGGGGAGATAACGCTCGCTCCCGACGGCAAGCAGAAGCGGATGCACTCCCGACGCATCGACGGCATGAACGCTCCGCACGCCCGGCAGCACCGTCGGGATGACCGGGCCGGTCAGCTCGTGCACGAGCCAGCCGAAGAGCGTGTCTTCCTGCGGCGGGCGGCCGACCACGGTCACCGGCCAGATCGCTCCCTCGCGGTGCCAGACCCGCTCGACCTGCATCACCGGAAAATCGTGCCGCTTGGCATAGTAGCCGAGGTGGTCGCCGAACGGCCCCTCCGGCTTCGTCGTTCCCGGCTGCACCGTGCCCTCGATCACGAAATCGGCGTCCGCATAGATCGCGGGCCGTCCTCGCCTCGCGATCATCGGGATGCGGTGGCCCGCGAGCGCCCCGGCGAAGAGCAGCTCGGAGAGCCCCTCGGGCAGCGGCATGACGGCGGCGACGGCCATCGCCGGCGAGCCGCCGACGAACACGTTCACCTTCAGTGGCTCGCCGCGGGCGAGCGCCGCGGCATGGTGGACGCCGATGCCGCGGTGGAGCTGGTAGTGGAGGCCGATCTCGCGGTCGGGCAGGTAGTCGTTGCCCGCCAGCTGCACCCGGTACATCCCGAGGTTCGAGTGTTTCGTGCCAGGCCGGTCGGGGTCTTCGGTGTAGACCGCCGGGAGCGTGACGAACGGGCCGCCGTCACCGGGCCAGCCCGTCACCGTGGGTAGCCGCGAAAGGGGGATCGTGCGGGCGACCGCCGGGCCCGATTTCACGCGACGCGGCAGCATCGAGATCGCGTCGATCGGGCTTCGCCAGTACCGCCACGGCTTCTTCAGCGCTTCCGCGGGGTCGATCTTGAGCTCGACGAGCCGCTTCACCCGGTCGAGCGTGCGGTGGAAGATCCGCTCGATCCGTTTCCGCGTGCCGTAGAGGTTGACGAGCACGGGAAACGCCGTGCCCACCGGTCGCGAGAAGAGCACCGCCGGCCCGCCGGCGCGGAACAGCCGCCGCTGGATCTCCGCGATTTCGAGGTGCGGATCGACCGGATGGTCGACGACCACGACTTCCCCCTCGCGGGCGAGCTGATCGACGCAGGATCGAAGCGAGCGCATAAAAAGGTGCCAGCCACCAAATCTGGGTAAAATACCTTCGGCTTTATAGGCATCTTGCCCGAATTTGGTGGCCGGCAGCTTTTTTTGAAAGGACGCAGGTGGCACGAATCACGACGACGTACGAGGGGAAGCTCCGCTGTCGGGCCCAGCACGGGCCGTCGGGCGCGACGGTGCTCACCGACACCCCGGCCGACGGCCAGGGCCGCAGCGAGGCGTTTTCGCCGACCGACCTCGTGGGTGTGGCCCTCGGGGCGTGCATGATGACGATCATCGGCATCGTCGCCGAGCGGCACGGGCTCGACCTGGTCGGCATGAAGGCCGACACCGTCAAGGAGATGAGCAAGGAGCCGCCGCGGCGAATCACCGTGCTCCGCACGACGCTCACGATCCCGCTCCCGCCGGATCATCCGAAGCGACACCTCATCGAGCAGGCGGCGCTCACCTGCCCCGTCCACAAGAGCCTCGCCGCAGGCATCGACGCCGCCGTCGACTTCGTCTGGACTGGCTGAAGATCCGCGGGACTGTTTCCATGGCCGATCTCTTCACCGCGTCGCGTGCCGCCAACCTCGCGCGGGCTGCACCGCTCGCCGCGAGGATGAGGCCGCGGCGGCTCGCCGACTACGTCGGGCAGGCGAAGGTCGTGGGGAAGGGGATGCTCCTTCGGCGGCTCATCGAGGCCGACCGGCTCGGGTCGGTGATCCTCTACGGTCCGCCGGGCGTCGGCAAGACGACGCTCGCGGAGATCGTCGCCACGGAAACGCGTCGCCGGTTCGTCGAGCTGTCGGCCACGTCGTCGGGCGTGAAGGAGCTACGCGACGTGCTCGACGCGGCCCGGCGGCGGCTCGAGGACGAGGGGCAGCGGACCTGCCTCTTCATCGACGAGATCCATCGCTTCAACAAGTCGCAGCAGGACGTGCTCCTGCCCGACGTCGAGAGCGGCGTGATCGCGCTCGTGGGCGCGACGACCCACAATCCCTTCTTCGCGCTCACCTCGGCGCTCGTCAGCCGCAGCCGCATCTTCGAACTCGAGCCGCTCTCGGCGAGCGACGTCGCCGAGATCCTCAGGCGCGCCCTTGCCGACCGGGAGCACG
Source organism: uncultured Chitinophagaceae bacterium (assembly GCA_964585575.1). Classification (GTDB taxonomy): domain Bacteria; phylum Planctomycetota; class Planctomycetia; order Pirellulales; family UBA1268; genus UBA4655. The sequence goes on along the minus strand of CAZPEM010000009.1, from coordinate 1,996 downwards.
GCTTCGGCGCGGAACCGATCGAGATGGCCCCCGAGGCCCTTGCATTCCTCGTGGAAACCTCCGATGGCGACGCCCGGAGGGCGCTCGGGGGGCTCGAGGTGGGCGTGCTTTCGACGTCCGAGCGGCCGCTGCGGTTCACGCTCGCCCTCGCCCGGGAGAGCGTGCAGCGGAAGGCCGTCGCCTACGACGCCGGCGACACGCACTACGACTGCGCGAGCGCCCTCATCAAGAGCATCCGCGGCAGCGACGCCGACGCCGGCCTCTACTGGCTCGCGCGGATGCTCGAGGGGGGCGAGGACGTGCGGTTCCTCGCCCGCAGGCTCGTCATCCTCGCGAGCGAGGACATCGGCAACGCGGACCCCCGGGCGCTGCTCCTGGCGGTGGCGGCGATGCAGGCGGTCGAGTTCGTCGGGCTTCCGGAATGCCAGCTCGCACTCTCGCAGGCGGTGACGTACCTGGCGCTTGCGGCCAAGAGCAACGCCTGCACGACGGCGATCGCCGCCGCCCGATCCGACGTCCGCGAACAGCGGGTGATCCCCGTCCCCAGGCACCTGCAGGACAAGCACTACGCCGGCGCCAAGCGGCTCGGCCACGGCCAGGGCTACGAATACTCGCACGACGCCCCCGACGGCATCGCCGCGCAGGATTACCTTGGCGTCGAAAAGCGGTATTACGAGCCGACCGACCGCGGCCACGAGCGGGAGCTCGCCGAACGGCTCGCCGAAATCCGTCGCCGTCTTGGCGACAGGTGAGAGGCTGCCCCGAGCCGCAAAAGCCGCCCGCGCACAAAAAAACTCCCGCGCGGGAACGGGCCCGCGCGGGAGTGGATGGCTTCCGGCGTTCAGACCGGACGCCGGCCGGTCAGTTGCCGCTCGTCACGGCGACCGAGTCGGCCTTCGGCGAGGCCGGCTTGACGGCCGTGGCCGTCGCCGCGTCGAACCGCACGGTCTCGGTCTGGCCGCGGGAGAGCTTCACAACCTTCGTCTGCTCCATTGGGGATTCCTTGTCCGCGGTGACGATGCGGACGTCGTACTGGTAGCTGACCCCGTCCTTGAGACCCTTGGAGATGAACTGCCGGCTCGAGCCGGTGGCCTTCGTCTCCGAGCCGTTGATGAACACCTTCGCATCCTTCGGCAGGTCGACCACGATCTTTGCGGTGTCGGCCGGAGCGGTGCGAACCACCTCGTGCACGACCACCGTCTCGTGGTGCATCACCGGCTCGTGGTGCACGGCCGCGTGATGGTGGTGATGCACGACGTAGCCGCCGCCACTCGACCCGTGCGAGCCCCACGAGCCACCCGACGAACCATGCGAGCCACCGCTCGAGCCGTGCGAGCTGTGCGAGTAGCTGCCGCCGTTCGAACCGTGGGAGCTGTACGACCAGCTGCCCCCGGACGAGCCGCCGGAAGAACCGTGCGAGCCCCACGAGCCACCCGACGAACCACCCGAAGAACCCCACGAGCCGCCGCTCGAACCGTGGTGCCTTCTCCACCAACCCGCCTCGGCATCCAAGCCGGCGCCCATGACCGCGACGCATGTCGCCGCCCCGACCAAACGAATCAAGGTTTTCTTCGTCATCGCTGTGAGTCTCCGTGATCCCCGGGATGGTGGAAGGTTTCCCCAGACAATGGGGACCTTTTCCCGAAGGCCGGGAAGATTAGGGGGACTCTTTTGGGTTCGGCAAGTGCGCAAGGCAGGAAAGATGAAGGGGCCTGCCATTCGAGGCAGTTTTGGTGGCAATACGTCGGCCCTCGTCGAAGCCGCGTGTTGACAACGAGTCGCTTCACCGACGTCGCTCGTGGGACATTTCGCGGCGACGGCTGCCACGGATCGTCGGGGTGGTCGCTGGATCGCCCCGCGAAATAGCTGTAGTCATCGGAAAAAACCGCCGAAAATTGGCTGCGTCGGGTCTGTGCTAAACTCATTTTCCGACGGTGGCTGTAGCTCAGTTGGTTAGAGCATCGGTTTGTGGTACCGAGGGTCGCGGGTTCGAGTC
>CAZPEM010000008.1:0-39433 GCA_964585575.1 uncultured Chitinophagaceae bacterium | reverse complement strand
GCACCAGTCCAGGCACCTCGGCCACCGTCGGGCCGCATGAGGCCGCCGACCCGGGTACCCCGCATACCTGTGCGCTCCTCGGCGGGCCCGTCGTCGGAGGCATCCCGCGATTCCAGCCGCCGCTCACGGCACGTAGGAGATACCCGTCGCCGAGGCGATGTTGACGCTGCCGAGCGTGTTGCCGGCGAACAGGTTCTCGATCACCCGCGTGCGGCGGCACGAGCCCGAGGCGTAGAGGCCGTAGCCGACGTTCGCTCGGATCTCGTTGCCGAGGATCTGGTTTCGCGTCGACGAGGCGATCGTTATCCCCGTCCCGCCGTTGTAAAGCACGCGGTTGGCCTGGAGCGGATCTTCGCCGCCGATGACGATGCCGCTGGTGCCGGAGCCAAGGAAGATGCCGCCGAGGGCGTTTGGGATCGGATTGACCGCCTCGAAGCCGGCCCCGATCACGCTATTGAAGATCCGGTTGTTTCGGGCCTTGCCCGTGATCTCGATCCCGTAGCGGAGATTGCCCGAGAGGTGCACCTTCGTCTCGACCGAGGGCTGGAAGCCACCAATCGCGTTACCGTGGGCGCGGCCCTTGATAACGATGCCGCTGCCGCCGTTCGGGATCGCCGCCGAGATCGCCGAGTTCGTGCCGGCCGCGGTGTCCTCGACCGTGACGCCCGTGGCGTCGCCGGCGATCACGATGCCGTTGCCGTAGTTGCCCGCCACGAGGCAGGTGCGGATCGTGTTGTTTCCGCCGGTGGCCGTGATGTGGATGCCGTCGAGCCGGTTGGGAGCCGTTCCGCCGAAGGCGACCATGCCGACGAAGCTGTTGAAGGCGACGAAGCCGGTCGCCTTGCCCTTGACCTCGATGCCGTAGCGGTTGTTGCCGGAGTTGACGTTGCCAAGCGGGATGACGCCGCCGACGATCGTGTTGGCCGAACTGCCGCTCACGAGGATGCCGCTCTGGCCGTTCGCCACGACCGTGGCGTTGTCGGCGCCGACGCCCGTGAAATTCGCCTGCACAGTCGTGTCGTCGGAGTTCGTGATCCGCAGGCCGTTGCGGCCGTTGCCGGAGAGCACGTTGTAGAAGACGAACGGCGGCTGCTCGAACGTCGTGCCGAGGAGTGAGTTGCCGTTGGCCCCCACGATCGCCACGCCGTCGCCGGCGTTGCCGAGCGGCGCGTTGCCGGAGGCGGCCGTGCCGATGAAGTTGCCGGCGAGCGTGTTGGCCCTGGCGCCGCCCGTGATCAAGACACCGTTTTCCCCGTTGCCCGAGATGAGGTTGCCCTCTGGCGGCCGCACGAACACGCCGTTCGTCGGATCGTTGCCACCGGTGGCCGTGCCGCCGATCATGGTGCCGCTGGCCCGATTCGTGAGGAGGATGCCGTTGCGGGCGTTGGGCACGGCGAACCGGCCGGTGGCGTCGGCACCGATCACGTTCATCGACACGACGTTGTCGTCCCCTTCGACGCGGATGCCGTTGCCGCCGTTGCCGCTGATGAGGTTGCTGCCCGGCACGATCACGGCCTGGTAGGCGTTGGCGGCTGAACCGCTCGGAGCGATGCCCACCACGGCATTACCGTAGACCGAGTCGGCAAAGGGGGCTCCGCCCGGCTCCGGCGGCGTGAGGTCGGTCCACTGCATCTCGCCGAACGAGCCGTCGGCGTTGCGATAGACCGTGACGAAGCCGGCAATCGCCACGCCATCGACCAGTGCCGTCCCCGCGAGCGTGTACTTGCCCGGCTCGACGCCGCTGATACCCTCGAAGTGCGTGGCGACCGACGCCCCGCCCGCAGGCGGCAGGTAGGAGAACGACTTCCAGTTCGTGAACAGCTTCGTCGCCGAGTCGAAGTCGACGAGCAGGGCCTGCGAGAGCGGCTGCCGCGGGTCGAGGAGGTTGTTGATCGGGCTGTTGGCGTAGCCGCCGCAGATCGTGTAGCTCGTGCCGCCGTTGTGCCAGATCCCGTAGGCGGTGTTCGAGGCCGAGCCGGGATAGATCATCGTCTCCCGGAGATAGATGGCTTGCACCGCGTCGTAGACGTAGGCCAGGCCGCCGCCGCTCGGCAGGCCGTCTGTGGTCTCGCTGTCGTAGTTGCCCACCACGAGGCCCCCCGCGGTGCTGTGGGGAATGTTCCATTTGGCCGACGGGTGCGGTTCGGGGATCTGGGCGTAGGTGCCAGTGCCGTTGGCGAGGTCGTCCACCGTGCCGGTGAACACGAAGCCCAACTCGTTGGCGGCGCCGGCGTTGGAGTAGGTGCCGACGATCCGCAGCTGCCCGTCGTCGAGGGGGTCGGCGGAGTAGGCGGTCGTGCCGTCGGTCGTCTCCCCGGACTGGTTCGGCATCACCATCACGTAGCCGGAGCCTCCGGCGGCCGTGATGGGGCCGAAGTAGACGAGGCCAGCCGTCTCGCTCGATGCGTTCGGGTTCACGGTCGTGCCGGTGAACAGGTACTCGCCCGGCGACCCCGCCGACGTGAGCCCCTGCCAGCCCGCGACCGGAAGCGTGCCACCCGCGGCCGCGGTCACGCTCGTGGTGGCGGCATAGGAGATCGACGGCTCGACGCCGATCTGGTTGGCCGAGCCGCGGCGGGTGACGAGCACGCCGGAGCCGCCGTTGCCTGCCGGCGTGACGCCATCGGGCAGCACGCCGATGAAGTTGCCGGCGAGGGTGATGCCCGAGGAGTCGAGCGTCACGCCCGCGGCCTTGGCCGCCACGAGCGACAGGCTCGAGAGTGTTGAGCCGTCGCTGCCGGGAGCAAACCGCAGCCCCGTCCGACCGCGAAAGTCGACGGTGACCAGCGGCGCACCGGTGAACCCCGGCGCGGTCGATCCGGCGATCGAGACCGTGTCGGCGACCGCGGGCAGGGCCGACGCGAGCGGGATCGTGCCAGCCACGGCGAAGGCGATGTCATCCGCCCCGGCATTCGCATTGGCCTGGTGGATCGCCCACCGCAGCGATCCCTCGCCGGCGTTCAGCAGGTTCGTGACCGTGAAGGTGGCAAGCATCGCCCGCGGCTCGAGCCGCTCTGGTCGAAGCGGGGCGGCCGCGCGGCGGCGGCCCGGAAGACAACGGCGAAACAGGCTGGCGATCGAGCGCATCAGGGCATCCTCGGGAGCGGCCGGTCCGGCGGCCAGCGACATGTTCCCCAAAGCATGCCACCCGTCGGGAGCCCGTTCAACCATTTCGCGGCGCGGATCTGAGGCGACCGCGCGGAGCGGCGTCTTCCCGGGCCGGCGATGCGAATAGCGGCGGGAGATGTGCGGCACGGCGCGCTATGCCTGCCACAAACGCCTGCGTTGAGGTGGGGCGAATCATCGGGCCGCGGCCGCGTTGGCCCGCCGGGCATTCGCCTCCCGTTTTCGGTGCCGCCCAGGCAGAGCACGTCCACGCCCGCCTCTCAGGTGAGCCGCCCGGGGTGGCACGTCGACTGCCGCCACGGCGTCGGCGAACCGGGCGCCGTCCATGTGCAGCCGCAGGCCGTGCCGCCCGCAGACATCGTGAATCGCCGCCAGTTCGTCGAGCGAGTAGACGGTGGAGAGCTCCGTAGCCTGCGTGACGCTCTCGAATCAGGTCGCAGGCCCGGGTCGTCCATGGCGCGTTGCCCATGCCCCGTAAAGACGATGCCTGCGGATGTAGTCCTCGACGGCCGGGGGCGTGAGGCCGCAAAGCGGGCGGCCTTCGGCGATCGCGCGGCGGACTTCGGTCGATCTGGCCTCGATCGGCGGCATCCGCACCCGCGATGCGACGATGCGGTCGAGCCGATCGCGGCCCACGAGGGTTTCGAGCGCGGGCGTGGCTGATCGTAGCCGCTCGAGGTCGTCGAGGCCCTGTCGCTCCACCGGCAGGAGCTCGGCGAGCTCGAGGATGCGGTCGGGCCGGTGCCACGTTGGAAACGACGCGAGCGAGTCGGGGCCGACGACGAGCAGGAGCGTGTCGCCGGGGTGCGCGGCATGCAGCTGCTCGAGCGAGTCGGCCGTGTAGCTCGGCCCGTCGCGGCCAAGCTCGATCGTGGAGATCTCGAACGCGGGATCCCCCGCCGTCGCCAGCTCGAGCATCGCCGCGCGGTGGCGGCCGGCGGTCGGCGGACGATCCTGCTTGAACGGCGAAACGCCCGCCGGAACGAGGATCATCCGGTCGATTCCGGCCTGCTCGCGACAGGCCCTCGCCGCCGCCAAATGGCCGGTGTGGACGGGATCGAAGCTGCCGCCGAAGATGCCAAGACGCATGGCAGACAAGCATACGAGCCAACGGGAACTCTTCGAAACGCGGCCCGCGTGGGAGGAGGACGACCGTCGCCAGGGAATCGTGGCCACGGTCGTGCTGCCCGAGGGCGTGGCGAAGCCGCTCGATTACATCGTGCCCGAGTCGCTTGCGGGATCGGTCGAGCCGGGCCGGCGGCTGCGGGTGCCGCTCGGCAAGAGCGGGCGGCCGCGGGTCGGCTACTGCGTGGCGGTGACGGCCGGCGAGCTGCCGCAGCAGCCGCTCAAGGAGGTGATCGCCGTCGAGGACGAGCGGCCGCTCCTCTCGCCGCGGATGCTCGAGCTGACGAAGTGGATGAGCGAGCGGTGGATGTGCCGCTGGGGCGAGGTGCTCGAAGCGGTGCTGCCCGCGGGCGTGCGGGCGAAGGCGGGGCGGCGGTCGGCGCCAGTGCTCGTGCGGTCGGCCGTGGAGCCGGCCCGCACGCTCACGCCGTCGCAGGCGAAGGTGCTCGCGTGCGCCGCCGAGCCGATGACGGCCGAGCAACTCGCCGAGAAGAGCGGTGCGAGTCGGGCGGTCGTCTCACGGCTCCTCAAGAACGGCCTCCTCGAAATCTGCGATCCCGCCCGGCTGGCGAGGGCGAGGCCGCCGGCCGGAGGCGGCGCCGCTCCGCCCGTGCTTTCGGAGCCGCAGGCCGACGCGGTGGAGGCGATCCTGGCGCCGATGCGGGCCGGCCGCCACGAGACGATCGTGCTCTTCGGCGTGACCGGCAGCGGCAAGACGGAGGTCTACCTCAAGGCGGTCGAGGAGACGGTGGCCTACGGACGGCAGGCGATCGTGCTCGTTCCCGAGATCAGCCTCACGCCCCAGACCTGCAGCCGGTTTCGGGGGCGGTTCGGCGAGGTGGCGGTGCTCCACAGCCACCTCACGCCCGCCGAGCGGCACGCGCAGTGGAAGGAGATCGCCGCCGGGAGTGTCAGCGTGGTGGTCGGGGCGAGGAGCGCCGTCTTCGCACCGACGCCCCGGCTCGGGCTGATCGTGATCGACGAGGAGCATGAAAACTCGTTCAAGCAGGGCACCGCCCCCCGCTATCACGCGAGGGACGTCGCGGAATGGCGGGCCCGGTCCGAGGAGATTCCGCTCGTGCTCGGCTCCGCCACGCCGTCGCTCGAGACGTTCCAGCGGTGCCTCGCCGGCGAGTGGCGGATGGTGGAACTGCCGCAGCGGGTCGGCGGGGCCCAACTGCCCGCCGTGATCACCGTCGATCAGCGTGATCCGGCATCGCGCAGCCGAGGACCCGTGAGCCCGAGGCTCCAGGCGGGGATCGGCTGGGCGATCGAGAGCGGCGGCCAGGTGATCCTGCTTTTGAACCGGCGGGGATTCGCGACGGCCGTGCAGTGCCCGGCCTGTGGCCACACCGTCCGCTGCCCGCAATGCGACATCGCGCTGACGCTCCACCAGCCCGGCAGCCGCGGCGTCTGCCACGGCTGCGGCCGCGTCACGAGGCTCGCTCCCGACTGCCCCGAATGCCGCTCGCCGTCGGTGAGCCTGCGGGGCACGGGAACGCAACGGCTCGAGGACCAGGTCCGCAGGCTCTTTCCGGGGGCGAGGGTGGCGCGGATGGACACCGACACGATGCGTTCGCGAGGCTCGCACGAGAAGACGCTCGATGCGTTTCGCGATCGCGAGATCGACATCCTCGTCGGCACGCAGATGATCGCGAAGGGACTCGACTTCCCGTCGGTCGTGCTCGTGGGTGTCGTGAACGCCGACGCCGCGCTCCATCTTCCCGATTTCCGCGCCTCCGAGCGGACCTGCCAGCTCGTGATGCAGGTGGCCGGTCGCAGCGGCCGTGGGCCGCTCGGCGGCCGCGTCGTCGTGCAGACGAGCAGCCCCGACCATCCGGCGGTCCGCGCCGCGGCAACGCACGACTACGAGGCCTTCGTTCGAACGGAGCTGCCGATCCGCGAGGCCCTCGGCTACCCGCCGTTCGGCCACGTCGTCCGCATCGTCGTGCGAAGCGTCGATGACGCCGCGGCCCGCCACCAGGCGGGGCTCATCGCCGAGCGGCTGCGTGCGGCCGCTGGCGGCCCGCCGACGAGCGGAACGCCATCGAACGTAGCGCCGGCGGCCGTGAGGGTGCTCGGGCCGGCCCCGGCGCCGATCGCCCGCCTCCGCGATCGCTTCCGCTGGCACGTGCAGCTCATCGGGCCCGATGGCGGGGAGCTCCGCCGGATCGTCCGTGAGGCGATCGACGGGTTCGCGACGCCCGACGACGTCGGCTGGATCGTGGACGTCGATCCGGTCGAGATGCTCTGACGCTCGGCGGTCTGCTAGAGTCGACGTACGCGAGCACGATGCGACCTCGGAGGTTCCCATGTCTTTCGTCTGCAGCCGGCCTTCGGCACCGGTCTTGATCGGCTTGGCCGCCATCGCGGCGGGGTTGGCGGGGAGCATCGGCCCCTCCGGCCCGGCGGCTGCCGCGGAGGAAAAGTCGGTCGAGGATCTCGCCCGCGAGACGAAGCCGTCGATCGTCACGATCCGGTACCGCGGCCGCCGGGAAGGTGACACGGGGCTTGGCACCGGGTTCGTCGTCGGGGACGGGCTCGTGGCCACGAACCTTCACGTCATCGGCGAGGCGAGGCCGATCAGCGTCGAACTGGCCGACGGCACGACGCACGAGGTGACGTCGGTCCACGCGACCGACCGTGACGGTGACCTGGCGGTCGTGAGAATCAAGGCCAGATGCCCGGCGGCCCTTCCGCTCGCCGAGGCCGGCACGCTCGCCGACGGCGAGGAGATCGTGGCGATCGGCAATCCGCATGGGCTCGAGCGGAGCGTCGTCGCGGGCCGTGTGTCGGGCCTGCGGCGGCGGGAGGGCATCGAGATGATCCAGCTTGCGATGCCGGTGGAGCCGGGAAATAGCGGCGGGCCCGTGCTCGATCGGCGGGGCCGGGTCCAGGGAATCGTCTCGATGAAGTCGCTCATCACGCCCAACCTCGGGTTTGCCGTGTCGGTGGAGCGGCTGCGGGGCCTGCTCGATCGGCCCAACCCGGTCGCGATGGAACGATGGCTCACGATCGGGGCGATCGATCCCGCGGAATGGACCACGATCGGCGGAGCCCGCTGGCGGCAGCGGGCCGGCCGGATCGCCGTGAGCGGCGCAGGCTCGGGATTCGGCGGCCGGTCGCTCTGCCTGGCCGTCGGCCCGCCTCCCGAGCCGCCCTACGACGTGGCGGTGTGGGTGAAGCTCGACGACGAGGCGGGCGCGGCGGGCCTTGCCTTCGCGTCCGACGGCGGTGAGCGACATTACGGCTTCTACCCGTCGGCCGGCAGGCTGCGGCTCACCCGGTTCGACGGGCCCGACGTGCTCTCCTGGAAGATCCTGCACGAGCGAGCGAGCCCACGCTATCGGCCCGGTGGGTGGAACCATCTCCGGGTCCGCCGCACCGCCGAGAAAATCTCCTGCTTCGTCAACGATGAAGCGGTCTTCGAGTCGGCCGACCGCGGGCTCGCTGGCGGCCGGGTCGGGCTGGCGAAGTTTCGCGACACGGAGGCGGAGTTTCGCTCGTTCGCCGTGGGCCGTGATCTGCCGCCGGCGATGCCGTCGAAGGAGACGATGGATCGGATCGAATCGCTCACGGCCGCGGTCCCCGATGACGGACCACCGGCGAGGGAGCTGGTCGCGAAGCTTCTCGCCGAGGGGGAGCCGGCGCGGACGGCGCTCGCCGAGCGGGCGGCGCGTCTGGCGAGGCAGGCTCGGCAGGTCGAGATGCTCGCGACCGCGGTCCACGAGCGACGGACGCTCGAAGAGCTCGCTCGGATCGTGGCTCGCGACGAGTCGAAGATCGACCTCTTTGCCGCAGCGCTGCTCGTCGCGAAGCTCGACAACCCGGATCTCGACGTCGAGGCGTCGCGGCGGGAGCTCGACCGGCTCGCCGCCGACATCGCGATGCGTTCGCCGGATGCCGACGAGGCGGCGAAGCTCGCCACGCTCAACCGGGTGCTCTTCGAGGAGCTGGGGTTTCACGGCAGCCGGGGCGACTACTACAACCGGGCCAACAGCTACGTGAACGAGGTGCTCGACGATCGCGAGGGGATCCCGATCACGCTCTCGGTCGTCTACATGGAGCTCGCCCGCCGGCTGGGCGTGCGGATGGAGGGGGTCGGGTTCCCTGGGCACTTCCTCGTGCGTCACGTGCCCGCCGAGGGGGAGCCCCGCTGGCTCGACGTCTTCGATTCCGCCGCGGTGTGCTCCCGCGAGGATCTCGCGAGGCGGCTCATGGAGCGGTCGGGCGACGAACTCGTGGACGAGCATCTCGCCACCGTCGGCCCGCGGGCGATCCTCGTGAGGATGCTCGGCAACCTCCGCGGAATCGCCGCGCGGGAAGGGAACCAGGAAGACGTGCTCCGCTATCTCGAGGCGACAGTTGCGATCGAGCCCGACTCGGTTCCCGACCGGGTGATGCGGATGGTGACCGCCGCCCGGCTCGGCCGTCGCGACACGGCCCTCGACGACGCCCGCTGGCTCCTCGACCGCCAGCCGCCGGGGATCGACCTCGAACAGGTCAGGGCGGTCGTCGAGCGGCTCGAGGCCGATCCCGGGCCGTGACGTTCGCCCTCGGCGGCCGCCGCGCTAGAATGCGTGGATTCACGACCGACGGAGCTTTCCCGCGATGACCGCCCCCTCCTCCCCCCTGCCCCGCACGCTCGCCGAGCTTCGCTCGAGCGGCTGGCGGAGCCGCCCTGTCAAGCAGGAGGTTCGGGAGAACTTCCTCCGCCTTCTCGCGTCGGGCGAGGAGCTTTTTCCCGGGATCATCGGCTACGACGACACCGTCATCCCGGAGATCGACATCGCGCTGCTCGCCGGCCACGACATGCTCTTCCTCGGGGAGAAGGGGCAGGCCAAGAGCCGGCTCATGCGACTGCTTGCGCGGTTTCTCGATCCCCATCTGCCCTACCTCGACTCGCCGCGGATTCCGTTCCACGACGATCCCTCCGCGCCGATCAGCCGCGAGGGAAGACGGATCGTGGCCGAGATGGATCCCGCGGAGATCAAGATCGCCTGGTGGCCCCGGGAGGAACGGTATGCGGAACGGCTCGCGCCCGGCACGAAGTTCGCCGACATCATCGGCGAGATCGACCCGGCGAAGCTCGCCGGCGGCACGAGCATGGGGAGCGAGGAGGCCCTCCATTTCGGCCTCATCCCGAGGATGCACCGGGGCATCTTCGCGATGAACGAGCTGCCGGAGCTCGACGAGCTCGTGCAGGTCGGCCTCTTCAACATTCTCGAGGAGCGGGACGTCCAGATCCGCGGCTATCCCGTCAAGTTCGACATCGACGTGATGCTCCTTTTCTCCGCCAACCCCTCCACCTTCAACCGCTCGGGCAAGGTGATCCCGCAGTTGAAGGACCGCATCGGCGCCGTGATCCACACCCACTACCCGCGGGAGCGGGAGCTCGGCATGGAGATGACGGCACAGGAAGCCGGCATCGATCTCGGCGGCGACTGGCCGGTGGTGGTGCCACCGTTCATGCGGGAGGTGCTCGAAGAGATCACGATCCAGGCCCGCAAGAGCCCGTTCGTCGACCAGCAGTCGGGCGTGAGCGCCCGCTTCTCGATCGCCAACTACGAGACGGCGATCGCGAGCGCCCGCCACCGGGCCGTTCGGCTCGGCGAGAAGCCGGCCGTGCCGCGGATCAGCGACCTGGGCCACCTCTACACCTCGAGCCTCGGCAAGCTGGAGCTCGACCTGATGGGGAGCCATCAGATGACGGAGCGGCAGGTGCTCGACGCCGTCGTCGCGCAGGCGATCGCCACGGTGTTCGGGGAGTACGTCGACCGGCACGGTCTCGACGAGATCGCGAAGGTGTTCGGCGAGGGGGTGAAGATCGAGGTGGGCGACATGGTGCCATCCGCCGACTACCGTGGGATCGTCTCGGAAATTCCCGCGATCTGGGACCGGGCCTTCGAGGTGAACGCCTCGGCCGACGTGGCCGTGCGGGCGAGCTGCATCGAGTTCGTCCTCGCCGGCCTCTACGCCACCGAGCGGATCAGCCGGATCCAGGAGTTCGGCCGCACGGTCTACGACACCCGCGGATTCCGTTGAATCACGCCGACGCGACCGCGTCGATTTTCGCCGCGAGGATGAAGTCGTTTTCGGAGAGGCCGCCGATGGCGTGCGTGTAGATCTCGATCCAGACGTTGCGGTAGCCCTCGAGGTGCAGGTCGGGATGGTGCTTTTCCTCCTCGGCGACCCTGGCGACCTCGCCGAGGAACTGCATCGCCTGCCGGAAATGTTTCAGCCGCCAGTCCTTCCGGATCCGCTCGCCGTCGTGGGAGAGCCGCCAGCCGGAGAGCTTGGCAAGCTGCGCCTCGGCCTCGGCGAGGGAATACTTCGGCACGCCCCCTTCGCAGGGCACGCAGCGTTTTGCCGTGAGTTCGCAGGCTGATTGCGGATGTGTCATACGGAGGAATTGTACGCCGGCGGCACGGGACGCCTACACTTGGAAGCAGCGGAAAGGTGTCCGTACGCGAGGAGGTTCCCTTGCCCAGTCGCAAGACGCTCGGCGGTGTCGTGCACCGCTACCAAAAGTACGACCCGGCGAGGATTCCGCCGCCACGGGCTCCCGAGGCCGATCTCGTGAGCCCTGCGATGGAGCACCTGCTCGAGTTCGGCTCGATCGACGAGCTCACCGACGAGCAACTCGCCGAGGCGGTCGTGATCGACCCCGAGCAGATCAAGGGGTTCGGCCCGTCGATCGAGTCGCTGAAGCGGCAGCTGGAGGAGCGGCGGCGGAGAATCCTCGAGCGGTACGAGACCGACCGGGTGCAGAAACAGTCTCGGAAGGCGGTGAAGGCCGCCGCCGAGCGGGCCGATCCTCCGGCGGAGCACCGCGAGGCGTTTCGCAAGGCGGTCCGCGAAGGGCAGCTGCGTCAGCTCGAGCGGCTCTGGTACGCGCAGGACGACGACCAGTCGCCGTTCGCGGCGGCGATCGTCGGCATCATGGACCGCCTCGGCGACCAGTACCAGGTCGAGGAGCTTGCGGCGAACTGGTCCTTCAGCGGCCGCGAGGCGATGTCGGTGCCGAAGGCGCTCGAGGTGAAGGAGCAGCTCGAGACGATCGAGGCCTTGCTGCGGCAGCTCGAGGAGGCGAAAAGGAACGCGAAGATCTACCTCGTCGATCTGGAGGCCCTCGGCCGGTTCGCCGAGCAGCAGGATCTCGAGGAGCTCAAGCGGCTGAAGGAACAGGTCGAGGAGATGGTCGAGCGGCTCGCGGCCGAGCAGGGCCTCTCGAAATCCGCCAAAGGCTACCAGCTCACGCCGAAGGCGATGCGGCTCTTCCAGGGGCGATTGCTCGCGAGGATCTTCTCCGACCTCGCCGCGTCGAAGACCGGCCGGCACGAGCAGGCCGTGACCGGCGACGGCGCCGTCGAGCAGGTTCCCACGCGGCCCTACGAGTTCGGCGACTCGGTCGCCCACATGGACATTCCGGGTTCGCTCCAGAACGCGATGCTGCGGCAGGCGGGCCCGGGGGGCGTCGCGCTGCCGATCCGGCTCGAGGCCCGCGACATCGAAGTCCACCACACCCGCAACACGCCGAAGGCCGCGACCGTCTGCTGCCTCGACATGAGCGGGTCGATGCGGTACGGCGGGCTCCACGTCGCGGTGAAGCGGATGGCGCTGGCGCTCCAGGGGCTCGTGCAGAAGGAGTTTCCCGGCGACTATCTGCAGTTTCTCGAGATGTACTCGTTTGCGAAGCCGCGGACGTTCTCGGAGCTGACGGCGATGCTGCCCAAGCCCGTGACGATCTTCGACTCGGTCGTGAGGCTGCGGGCCGACATGGCCGATCCCGAGATCTCCGAGAGCGACGTTCCGCCGCACTTCACGAACATCCAGCACGCGCTCGCCCAGTCGCGAAAGCTGCTCGCCCGGCAGGACACGCCGAATCGGCAGGTGATCCTCATCACCGACGGGCTGCCCACGGCGCACTTCGAGGGGAGCCAGCTCTACCTGCTCTACCCGCCGCACCGGCGGACCGAGGAGGCGACTCTCCGCGAGGCGCAGGCCTGCCGCCGCGAGGGGATCGTGATCAACGTCTTCCTGCTCTCGGGCTGGTCGCAGTCGCGAGAGGACGTCCAGTTCGCCTACAGGCTCGCGCGGGCGTCGGAAGGACGGGTCTTTTTCTCGAGTGGCCGCGACCTCGACCGCTTCGTGCTCTGGGACTACCGCGCGAGACGCCGATCGATCATCGCCTGATCACGACCGTTGCAGGCACTCCTTGAGCCTGGCCATCGGCGTGCGTCCGATCGGCAGCGGCTCTTCGCTCCCTTCGAAGAAGACCAGCATCTGGTCGCGAGATTGCCATTGGGTCGAGCGGATCCGCGGAATCTGAACGATGAGCGACCGGCTGATTCTGGCGAACTGATCCGCCGGGAGGACGGCCTCCCAGTCCGCCATGGTGCGGCGAACGATCACCGCGGGCCGGCCCGGAACCTGCATCCGCGTGTAGTTCTGGGTCGCCTCGATCCAGAGGACGTCGGCGTAGGGCACGGCCTCGAAGACTCCCCGCCTTTGGGACGGAATCCTCACCACCTGGTCGCGATCCTCCCCGACGTCGATCGACTCGCCCGCCGGGCCGCTGGACATCGCCATCGACCCGTCTTCGGCGGCCTGCCTCGAGGGCCGGCCCGTCGCGAAAATCGCCTCGAGCCGCTCGATCGTGATCGCGAGCCTGTCGTCGTCGAATGGCTTGAGCACGTAGTCGACCGCGCCCGCCTTGAAGGCATCGACGGCGTACGACTCCTTCGCGGTCACGAACACGACCTTCGTTCGTGGCCGGACGCTCGCGAGCAGGTCCACCCCGAGCCTTCCCGGCATGGTGATGTCGAGGAAAATCACGTCGGGATCGCGGCCCCGCAGAAAGCGCTCGGCTTCGACGACACTCCTCACCGAGCCGATCACTTCCACCGACTCGTATGACGCCAGCATGGCGGTCAGTCGCTTGAGCGCGTTCGGCTCGTCGTCCACGAGCAGCGCCGTGATCATCGGACGGCCTCCGTCGAAAGGTTCTCGGCAGGTTGGTTCCCCCGGCGGGATGCGTACCTGCTTTCGAGCGGGATCGTGATCGTCGATCGCACCCACCCGTCCTCCTCGCGTGTCGTCACGGAGGCGTCCGGTCCCGCATGGAGCAGGAGCCTGCGGCGGAGGCTCTTGATGCCCGTGCCGGTCGAATCGGTGGCCGTCTCCGTCGCCCAGCGACCCGTGTTGGCCACCTCGATGAACAGCCGCTCGCCGCTCCGCCAGGCCTTGATCGTGACCTGCAGGCTTTGCTCGCCGTCGGTCGTTCCGTACTTCAGGCTGTTTTCGACGAGCGGCTGGATCATGACCGGAAGCACCGGGATCCGTCGCACGTCGGTATCGCAGTCGACCCGGCAGCTGAGCCGATCGCCGAACCGGAACGACTGGATCGTGAGGTACTGTTCGATCGCGTCGATCTCGCGGCCGAGCGGTTCGAGCACGCCGCAGGGTGCGAGCAGGAACCGCAGGTATTTCGCGAGCGACTGGGTGATCGCGTCGATGGCCTCGGGATCCTCCTTGCTGGCGACGATCGTGTTGAGTGCGTTGAAGAGGAAGTGCGGGCTGATCTGGGTCTGGAGGTGCCGGAGCTCGTTTCGGTAGGCGAGGCTCTGCGCCTCGAGCAGCCGCATCTCCGTCGCCTGCTGATCCCGGAGGAGCTGCAGCCCGAAATAGGCGACGCACCAGGCGGCGAGCATGGTGATGTCGAGCAGGAACCGCGCCGAGAGCCCGAGCCTCCGCGAGCCGCCGGCGGAGAGCGACGTGATCGACTCGACCGGCACGTCGAACCACGACCCGACGACCGCCTCCACGCCCGGCATGACGATGCTCATGATCACCGCCCCGAGGATCGGGCCGCCGACCATGAGGCCGATCCTCGAGATGCCAAGCCGCCGCAGGAATGCCTCCTGTTTGAAGGTGAGCCGCAAAAGTGCCGTGAAGATGAAGCCGAAGGCCACCCGTGTGCCGACGAACCAGGCCGGCGGGCCGCCCGCGGAGCCGAACCCGACGGCGATGATCATGACGGCCGCGAACGCCACGGCCCAGAATGCCACGTGGCCGACCCAGAAGGACCATGAGCCGAGGGGCAGTCCCTGGCGTCGATGGACCGGCTCGGCGACCGAATCGGAGACTTCGTCGGGGGGCGGGAGGGGAATGGAGGGACTCATCGCATGAATGCTGACGATAGGAGCAGGCCGAGGAATTGTCGAGGAGCCGGGGGAATCCGCGCGTCAGCGACGCACTGCCGCCCGGAACGGCCGTGTCAGCCGTCCTCGCCGTCGTATTCGCCGGTGAATCCGGCCTCGATCCAGCTCCCTGTCGAGCCGCGGATCTTCGCGAACTTTTCGTGCCGCTCGACGAGCGGCCTCCAGAGCGGGCTGTCCGGGATCGGCTCGAGCGATCGCGGTAGTTCCACCGGAGTGCCCGAGCCGTCGACCTGCACGAAGGCCATCAGGCCGTCCATCCACGGGAGCGAGTGACCCTCGAGCGGCATGCCGACGACGCCCACGACGAGATAGCACTGCCGCACGTGCAGCACGGCGGCCCGTATCTCGACGAGCGTGCCGACCGGCACGCTGCGACGGCACTCGAGCGAGAGCACCCGCCGGAGCACGAGGTTGGCCCCCCGCCCCGCCCCGCGGCAGGCGGCGGCGTAGGCGGCCTCGAGCGCGTACCGCAGCAGACTGCCTGCGTAGAGCGTGCCGTAGTGGTTGGCATCGGCGGGCAGCACGAGCCGGTGGCTCGTGGTCTCGAGCGACTGGGCGACGGTGAACGGCGAGGATTCCATCGGGCCCTTCGCAGCCTGCACGTTCTCAGCCTGCATGTGTTCAGCCCGCACGGAGCGCCCGGCCATCGCCGCCACCACGGTCCACGGTCGGCATCTCCACCGCCGAGCGGACAGGGCCGAGGGCCGGATCGAGCCGGTCGAGCTCCTCCTTCATGGCGGCCACGGTCTTCCGGATCTGCTCCTCCGTGTGCTTCGCCGTGATGAAGAACCGCAGCCGGGCCGCCGCCTCCTCGACCGCCGGGTAGAGAATCGGCTGCACGTTGATGCCGCGCGCGAAGAGCGCCCGCGAGAGCGCGAGGCTGGCCATCGAGTTGCCGAGGATCACCGGAACGATCGCCGAGCCGCCGGAGGAGCCGGTGTCGAGCCCCGCCTTGCGGCAGAGGTCGAGGAAGAGGCCGGCGTTCTCGTGGAGCCTCACCACCCGCTCCGGCTCCCGGTCGAGCAGGTCGATCGCACCGAGCGCCGCGCCCGCTGCCGCCGGGGGCAGGCCGACCGAGTACACGAAGCCGGGGACGGTGTACTTCAGCCACCGCACGAGCGTGCGGGAGCCGGCGATGTAGCCGCCGCAGCTGCCGAAGGCCTTCGAGAGCGTGCCCATCCAGAGATCGACGTCGGCCGGATTGACCCCGAAGTGCTCGCCGATGCCGTGGCCGCGGCGGCCCATGACGCCGATCGAATGCGCCTCGTCGACCATGAGCAGCGACTTGTGCCGCTTCGCCAAGGCGACGAATCGCGGCAGCTCGGCGTAGTCGCCGTCCATGCTGTAGATCCCCTCGATCACGAGCAGCACCCGGCGATACTGCCCCCGCAGCTGCGTCAGGACCGCGTCGGCCGCCTCGACGTCGTTGTGCGGGAAACCACGCCGGCGGGCGCCGGAAAGGATCGCGCCCTGCAGGAGGCTGTTGTGGGAGAGGCTGTCGTGGAGCACGAGGTCGCCCGGGCCGACCACGTGGCCGATCACGGTCTCGTTCGTGGCGTGGCCGCCGACGAAAGTGATGGCGTCCTCCGTGCCGACCATCCGCGCGATCGCCCGCTCGAGCTCCTGGTGGATCACCTTCTCGCCCGAAACGAGCCGGCTCGCCGACACGCTCGTGCCATAGCGGTCGATTGCGGCCTTCGCGGCGGCGGCCACCCCAGGTTCGCCCGACATCCCCAGGTAATTGTAGGTTGCCCAGCTGATCATCTCGCGGCCGCCGATCGTCGTGCGGTCGCTCGTGAGCCCCTCGTGCAGGCTGAAGTAGGGATTCTCCAGGCCCGCGGAACGGACCATTTCGAAGTTTTGCTCGAGGGCCCGCACCTCCGGGAAGAGCGAGATCTCGTAGGCCTCGGGACCGACATCGACGAGGGGCCCTCCGGCCCGCGGAACGGTCGGGTCGAGCGCGGAGGGCATGTGCGTCGCGATCGCCTCGGCGACCTCGCGACAGGTCTCGATCTGGGGGAGCACCTGCTCGGGCAGGCGGCCGCCGAAGGCCTGCTCGAGCACCGCGATGATCTCCATCCGCTCGAGCGAGTCGAGGCCGAGTTCGACGATGTTGGTGTCGGCGGTGAGCTCGCCGACCCGCTCCTTGCCGATCTCCCGTACGGCGTCCATCACCGCCTGCAGCACATGGGGGGCGACGTCGCGACCGACGCCCCCCGCCTCTCCGACCGGCCGGTTGCGGGCCAGCCGCGGGCCGGCGGCGGAGGCCGCTTCGGCGGGCTTCTCGGCCGCGGGCCGCCAGGCGACGTGCTCCTCGACGACCTCGAGCGAGCCGTCCTGGAAATGACGGCGGCAGGCGTGCCGCTGGATCTTGCCGCTGGAGGTCTTCGGGATGCTGTTGGGTCGGACCATCACGAGCGCGTCGATCGCGAGCTCGTGCTCCTTGGCGACGGCCGAGCGGATCGAATCGAACGCCGAGGCGATTTCCTCGGGATCCCGCCTGCCTCGCTCGAGCTCCGCGACCACGACCACCCGCTCGCGGCCCTCGACGTCGAGTGAGAAGGCGGCGACGGAGCCCGCCCGCACGACCTCGCTTGCGGTCTCGACGGTGTGCTCGATGTCCTGGGGATAGTGGTTGCGGCCGCGGATGATGATGAGGTCCTTGAGCCGGCCCGTCACGAACAGCTCGCCGCGGTCGAAGAAGCCGAGGTCGCCCGTCCGCATGTAGGGGCCGGGGAAGATGCCGAACTCGTCGCTCTCGGGAGGCAGCGCAAGTCGTGCGTGGAAGGTGGCGAGCGTCTCCTCGGGCCGGTTCCAGTAGCCTTGCGCGACGCTCGGCCCGCTCACCCAGATCTCGCCCACGCGGCCCTCCGGCAGGGGCCGGAACGACTCGGGGTCGGCGATCACGACCGCCTGCCCATCGACCTGCCTGCCGCTGCCGACGAGCCGCCGCTGCGAGGCAGCCTCACCCGAGGCGACCTCCCCCGTCTCGATCTTCGCCGGATCGAAACCTCGGATGACCGGCTGCTCGAACTTCATGCCGCCGGTCACCATGAGCGTGCTCTCGGCGAGCCCGTAGCAGGGGTAGAACGCCTCCCGCCGGAATCCGCAAGGGCCGAACGCCTCGCAGAAGGCGTCGATCGTCTCGGCCCTCACCGGCTCCGCGCCGTTGAAGGCGAGCGACCAGCTCGAAAGGTCGAGCTCTTTTCGCTGCTCCGGCGGGATCTTCCGCACGCACAGCTCGTAGGCGAAGTTGGGGCCGCCGCTGATCGACGCGCCGTACTTGGAGATCGCCTGGAGCCACCGCACCGGCTTCTGGAGGAACGCCACCGGCGACATGATCACGTTGAACTTGCCGCTGTAGAGCGGCACCATGATGCCGCCGATGAGGCCCATGTCGTGGAAGCTCGGCAGCCAGAAGACCCCCGACTGGCTCCGGGTGATCTCGAATGCCTGCACGATCCTCAGCGAGTTGTGGAGGAGATTCGCGTGCGACAGCATCACCCCCTTCGGTGTGCCGGTCGAGCCGCTCGTGTACTGGAGGAAGGCGAGGGTTTCGCCGTCGATGTCGGGCCGCTCCCAGCGGCCGGCGAGGTTTTCGTCGATCTCGCTCGTGACCTGCCAGACCACCTTCTCGAGGCTCGGGGCGGTGGCGCGGATGGCGTCGAACCGGTCGAGCACGTCGCGGGTGGTCAGGGCGGCGGCCGCCTTCGCGTCGTTGGCGATCGCCTCGATCCGCTCGACCGAGCGGTTCTTCCGCGGCGGGTAGGCCGGCACCGCCACGGCTCCCCCGTAGAGGCAGCCCATGAAGGCCGCGATGAAGTCGAGGCCCGAGGGGTAGAGCAGCAGCACCCGCTTCCCTTGCATCCCCGACGCCGCGAGCCAGCTCCCGATGGCCTGGGCCTTCCGGTCGAGCTCGGCGTAGGTGATGTTGAGCTCTTCCACCTCGCCGTCGACGAGGAACGTGAAGGCCCGGTCATCGGGCCGGTAGCTCGCCCGCTGCCGCAGGAGGTCGACGATCGTCGGTACGAAGGAGCCTTCGGCGAGTGCGTTTTGAATCACGATACGTGGAGGCTCCGCCCGGCCTTGCTCGCTCCCCGCCGACCCCAGTGGAAACGTCCCCATTGAGTTCGGCAGTCGGTTCCGGGTCGGGCAAATTGTAACGGCCGAACCGTCACAGACCTTAGAACCGACCTCCTTGACCCGCAAAAACCCCTCGTAGGGAGGGGTTTCGGGGGAGTTTTCTCCAGCCGACGGCGAACGCCGGCGGCTCAAGCAACCCAGCCGACGGCGAACGCCGGCGGCTCAAGCAACCCGACGGCTCAGGCCCACCCACGGCCGCTGGCCTGCTCGGCGCGGGGGCCAAAACTGCCGCGCAAGCCCCCGATCACGTCCCAGCGGTCGCGACGGCGGACCTCGATGTCGCCCTGCTGGTTGATCCGCACGAGGCAGGTGTCGGTGAGACCCGCCTGGCGGAGCTCGACGGGGCTCACCTCCGATGGCTCGAGCATGCTCATCAGCGTCTTGCCGTTCATCTCGATGAACTTCATGGATGCGATCCCGTGAGGCGTCGGAAGGTGTGGTGCAGTTCGACGAACCGGTCCGGTGGAATCTCCTCGGCACGGATGCCGGGCTCGAACTGCATCTCGTCGAAGAGGACGTCGATCGCCGCCTTCGCCGAGGGATTCTGCTTGCCGCCGGCCATTCGCACAAGCACTCCCTTGAGGGCCTTGCGGCGGTGGCAGAAGACGTCCCGTACGAACGCCTGGAATCCCGGCAGATCCTCGATCCGTTTTCGTCGCTCTCGATCGAGGTCGACCCGCAGGATCGCCGAATCGACCTTCGGTCGTGGCCAGAACACGCTCGGGGGCAGGGGTCGTTCGATCGTCGCCGTGCACTGCGCCTGCACCCAGACCGACAGCCCGCTGTAGTCGCCCGTGCGGGGCACCGCGGCGATCCGTTCGGCCATCTCCTTCTGCACGGTCACCACGGCCCGGTCGAACGGCCGCTCGAGCGCGAGCAGGTTGGAGATCACCGGCGTCGCGACGCAGTAGGGCAGGTTCGCCACGAGCAGGAAACGGCCGGATGGCGAGGCCGCGCGGGCCCGGTCGATCGCCGCGAGAACCTCCGGGGCGATCGCGTGCTTCCGCGCGAGCACGTCCCCTTCAACGAGCTCGACGTTGTCGGCCTCGACGAGCGAGTCGCGTGCGAGCTGCGCCAGCCGGGGGTCGATCTCGGCCGCGACCACCCGCGCGGCGAGCGGGGCGAGCCTCGCCGTGAGCGATCCGGTGCCGCAGCCGACCTCGAGGACGACGTCGTCGGGCCGGATCGCCGCCGCCGCGAGGAGCACGTCGAGAATGTTGAGGTCGACGAGAAAGTTCTGGCCCCGCCTGGGATCGAGGGTGAAGCCGACCTCGGAGAACCATTTCCGCAGGTAGGCGGCGGTCTGTCGCGGCGGGGAGCCGGCGGCGGTCATGGCCTGCCTCCGGTGAGCAGCCTCACCTGCCGCTCCACGAGCTTGGCGAGCATGTCGGTCTCGAGGTTGACCTCGTCGCCGACTGCCAGTTGTCCGAGCGTCGTCGCGGCCAGCGTGTGCGGGATGAGGGCGACGGTGAACGAGCGGTCGCCCACCTCGCAGAGCGTGAGGCTCACGCCGTCGATCGCGATCGATCCCTTCGGCACAAGATGCGGCAGCAGGGTCGCCGGCGGCTCGAACCGGCAGGTGACCCACTCCCCCTGCTCTTCCCTGGCCGCAAGCCGCCCGACCCCGTCGACGTGGCCGCTCACGAGATGCCCCCCGAGCCGGTCGGAGAGCCGCATCGCCCGCTCGAGGTTGACGGGGCTGCCGACCGCGAGGCGGCCGAGCGTCGTCCGCGAGAGCGTTTCGGGGCCGGCCTGAAACTGCACGGAAGGCCCCGCGATGGCGACGACCGAAAGGCAGCAGCCGCTCACGCAGACGCTCTCCCCAATGGACGCTTCCGCCGCGATTTGTGCGGCATCGACGCCGATTCTGACCCCGGGAGGCTCCGGGTTCAGCAGCGACACTCTTCCAAGGCTTTCCACGAGTCCGGTGAACATGATTCCTTGAGTGTACCGAACGGACCGGAGGCCGGGGCTTCGGCCGCTTGCACGGCCGTCGTCCGCGGTCACAATGGCGACCACCTCGCATCCGTCCGCCTTCCCGCCAACTGAAAGGTTCATGCATGTCCACGATCGTCGATATCCAGGCCCGCCAGATTCTCGACAGCCGCGGCAATCCCACGATCGAGGTCGACGTCAGCCTCGCCGGAGGCGCCTTCGGTCGCGCGGCGGTTCCGTCGGGGGCGAGCACCGGTGCCCACGAGGCATGGGAGAAGCGGGATGGCGACAAGAACGTCTACCTCGGCAAGGGCGTGCTCGAGGCCGTGGAGCACGTGAACACCGACATCGCCGAGGAGCTCGAGGGCTGCGACGCGCTCGACCAGACGGCGATCGACGAGCGGATGATCGAACTCGACGGCACTCCCAACAAGAAGAAGCTCGGCGCCAACGCCATCCTCGGCGTCTCGCTCGCCACGGCCCACGCGGCCGCCGAACACTGCGGCCTGCCGCTCTACCGCTACCTCGGAGGAGCGGCCGCCCGGCTTCTGCCCGCCCCGATGATGAACATCATCAACGGCGGCGCGCACGCCGACAACCCGCTCGACGTGCAGGAGTTCATGGTGATGCCCGTCGGCTTCGACGCCTTCGACGACGCCCTGCGGGCCGGCGTCGAGACCTTCCACGCCCTCAAGAAGGTGCTCAAGGACAAGAAGCTCGCGACCGCCGTCGGCGACGAGGGGGGCTTCGCCCCGCACATCGGCACCTGCGAGGAGGCCCTCGAGGTGATCCTTTCGGCGATCTCGGCGGCGGGCTACAAGCCGGGCAGCGAGATCGCGATCGCCCTCGACGTGGCGGCGACGGAGCTGTTCAACGCGACGACCGGCTCGTACACGATCGAGGGCCGCTCGCTCGACTCGGCCGGCATGGTGGCGTTTCTCGAGGGGCTCGCCCGCAAGTACCCGATCATCTCGATCGAGGACGGTTGCTCGGAGGACGACTGGCGGGGCTGGAAGCTCCTCTCCGACGCGCTCGGCGACCGGGTGCAGCTCGTCGGCGACGACCTCTTCGTCACAAATTCCGAGCGGCTCGCCCGCGGCATCGAGGAGGGCATCGGCAACAGCATCCTCGTGAAGGTGAACCAGATCGGCACGCTCACCGAGACGATCGCCGCCGTCCAACTCGCCCACGTCAACGGCTACACCTCGATCGCGAGCCACCGCAGCGGCGAGACCGAGGACGCCACGATCGCCGACCTTGCCGTCGGCCTCTCGACCGGCCAGATCAAGACCGGCAGCGCTTCCCGCAGCGACCGGGTCGCGAAGTACAACCAGCTGCTGCGGATCCAGGAGTCGCTCGGCGACGGCGGTCTCTACGCAGGCCGCCAGGTCCGCGACCGCTGGAGCGGCGTGGCCTGAGCGTGACGCGGTGGGCGTACGGCTGCGGGAATCCCCCGCTGAGAGTGGTTTTTCGGTGCAATGCTTGCACGGGCCGCGGCGGGAAGTCAGTGTGTCTGTATCGCTCCATGACCAGAACCACCGACCATGCCGCCGTCCATGCGACCTCCGCCGCGCTGAAACGCGTCCGTCGGCCCGTCGAGTTGGCGTGCATCGTCCTGATCGTGACCGCGGGGATGGGCCGCGGTGACATCATCCAGACGAATGCGGCGAGTCGATCCGAGACGGCCTTCGTCGCCGCGACGTTCGACCTGATCAATTCCGGAGCCAGCTCCCTCTCGTCGGCGGCGCACGCGGGCTTCGCGGCCTTCTCCTACGGCGGCAGCCGCCCGACGTCTGCGGACAACCTGAATGATGGCAGATCGGGCCTTCCCTACTTTGGGTCCGGCCATCCCGCCCTGAGCACCGTCAGCTATGACTCCGACGGCCGTTGGACCAGCACCTACAGGCTCGACACGAGCGTCAACACCCGGGGCTACGACATCTCCGCGATCCGCACGATGTCCGGGTGGTCGGGTGTCGCCCGCAATCAGCAGTTCGAGCTCTCCTTCGCGACGGTGGCCAGCCCGGAGACATTCACGTCCTACGGAAGCTACTCGTACCTGCCAGGCGGCTTTGGCGCGGCGAGGATCACGCTGACCGATTCCGCCGGAGCGATCGCCACGAACGTCTCGGCCGTGCGGTTCAGCGTCCAGCAGGCCGGCGGGAGCAGGACCGTGTATCGAGAGTTCGACGTCTTCGGGGCGCCGGCAGGCAGCGGACGTCCGTCGGCATTCACGCGTCTGAGCCCCGATGATTCGAGGATCGCCTACTCCGACTACGCGCGGATGGTGAAGCTCGATGCCGACGAGGCGAGATTCGATCGGCCGGTCGTCGGCGGGCAGGGCAGCCTCCAGAACGCGAATCCGGGGGCCCGCGTCAGGTTTCGCACCGACGCCTCCATGATCACGGCGTCGTTCACGACCGGGACCCTGGGCGTCACGCAGGGAATCGGCGTGATCCTCGTCGACGGCGTTCGTGCCGGCACGTTCGATGCCGGCGTCTCCAATTCGACGCTCGAGGTCGATGTACCGGCCGGTGGTGGAGGCTATCGCGACGTCGAGCTGCTCATGCCCTACTCGCAGGACATCCGGTTCAACGGGCTACTGGTCGACGGTGAGGCCCGGTTCCAGTCACCCACGACCCGTTCTCCGATTCGCTACGTCGCCTACGGTGACTCGATCACGCAGGGGCTCTGGTCGAGCGATTCCCATGCCAACTACCCCTCCATCGTCGGCCAGCGGAACGGCTGGGAGGTCGTCAACATGGGCTTCGGATGGCGCGGGATGAAGGATGCCGGCGGCGATGGCGCGGTGGTCGGGTCGCTCGGTGCGGAAGTCATCTCCGTGATGATGGGCTACAACGATGCATCGGCTCGCCTGTCGTCGTCGAGTTACCGGGCGTCCATGGAAGCCTTCATCGCCGGCGTCCGGCAAGCCGACAGCACGGTCCCGATCTACCTCATCTCGCCGCTCTACACGTCCAACGCCGCCAATCAGGCCCGCATGGTGCAGTATCGGGACCAGATCATGGATCTCGTGAGCGGCTCATCGGATCGGAATCTGCACTGGATCGACGGTCTCGCGCTCGGCATAGACGCCGGCAACGTCGCCGCCTACACGAGCGACGGGATCCATCCCAACGACGCCGGCTTCGTTCTGGTCGCGTCGAATCTCGCGAACCGCATGAGCCCATCGTCTTTTCTTCCGACCGCGGGGCTTGGGACGGGAGGGCGATTTCTCCAGGCCGCGCCGCTCGTGGGAGCAGACTTCGCGAAACTGCAGATCGTCCCCGAGCCGGCCGCCATCACCCTCGCGACCGTGGCTGCCTCCATCATGCTGCTGCGGAGGCGTTGTTGCCGACGAGCTTCGACGATCGTAGCTTCAAAAGTAGCGGCAGCGTGAGCAGGCGGAGGGCCGCCGCCACGCCGAAAAGCGTGTAGTACGCGGTGCGGTCCTCGCCGAGCGACTTGAGCAGAACACCTCCCGCCCCCGCGCCGACGACCGTCGCGATCGCGGTGCCGAACGTGTGCGCCGAGACGACGGTCGCCCGGTCGCGGTTGCTGACCGCGTCGAAGAAGACGAGCGTCATGGCGAGCTCGAAGGCGGCCCAGCAGCATCCGGCGACGACCTGCACGCCGACGAGGTAGCGGACGTCGGCCGACACCATCCAGAGGAGCGTCAGCGGCATCAGGGCGAGCCCGGCAAGCCGCAGCAGCCGGACCGATCCGATCCGGGAGGCGAGCCTGCCGAGCAGGGGCAGCGAGAGCGACTTGGCGAGAAGGCTCGTGGCGGAGACGATCATGTACTCCCAATACGAGAACCCGATCTCGTCGAGCATGTAGGGGGTGAAGTAGGGCGCGGCGAACTGGGCTCCGGCCATCACGCTCCAGAGGTAGCAGAGCAGCCATCCGGTCGGCGACAGGAACACCGTGCGGTCGTGGTTCCGATGGGCTGGCGCCGTCGCTGCAAGGACTGCCGGGGGCTCCGGTTCGCTGCATCGTGCCAGCTGGAACACCGAGAAGAAACGGGCTGCCGACGCGACCACGAAGACGATCGCGAACACCTCGAGCGTGAGGTCGTACCGCTTTCCGGCCTGCAGGGCCGCGCCGGCGGCGACGAATCCCGACAGCACCGCCGCCTGCGAGAGTTGGTTGCGGCGGGCGAAGTAGGCCACCCGCTCGCGGGCCGGAACGAGCGTGCCGATCCAGGCATTCCATGCAGGACTGCTTGCCATGCCGCTGGCCCAGTAGACGCCGACGGCGGCGAAGAGTCCCGCCGCCGGGGCCTCCCCCGACCATGCCCACCAGGCCAAGGGCAGCAAGCTCGCCGCCTGCAGGGCGACGCAGAGCACGACCCAGCCGCGATTCGTGCCGAGCCGTGCGACCGCCAGCGGCGCGAGCGACTGCACCACGGCCCCGAAGATGATCGGAAGCGTCGAGACGAGGCCGGCGAGCGTCGGTCCGAGGCCGACGGCGAGTGCGAACGGCCCGATGAACATCTCGCCGCAGCCCACCATGACGCTGAAGCCGATGCCGTCGGCGATCGAGGCGTGCAGGTCGCGGGCGATGGTTTTTGCGGAACGGACGGAAACTCGATGGGCCATTGGAACCACCGGTTATACTCTTCGATGCGTTAGGTCGACCACCGACCCTGCGGTTCACCTCGTCGTTCGGGCACGACACGATCTATTCTTCGGAGGCAGCATGCGAGCACTTGTCACGGGAGCAACAGGACTCGTCGGGCCCAGGCTGCTCAGGCTCCTCGATTCGCCGGTCGTGCTTTCGCGGGATCCGGACCGTGCCCGTGCCTCGATCGGCCACCTCGCCGGTGAGATCGTCCGCTGGGATCCGATGTCCGGCCCGCCGCCGGTCTCCGCGATCGAGGGTGTCGACGCGGTCTTTCACCTGGCGGGCGAGTCGGTCGCCGGAGCGCGGTGGACGGCGAAGCAGAAGGCTCGGATTCGCGATAGTCGTGTTCTCGGCACGCGGCATCTCGTGAAGGCGATCTCGCAGGCGGCGCGAAAGCCGGGCGTTCTCGTGTCGGCCTCTGCGGTCGGATATTACGGTGATCGCGGCGAGGAGGAACTCGTCGAGACGTCGTCGCCTGCCAAGGATTTTCTCGCGGATGTCTGTGTCGAGTGGGAGCGTGAGGCGTTCGTGGCCGAGTCGGCCGGGGTGCGGGTCGTGACCGCCCGCACGGGCATCGTGCTCGGGCCGGGCGGAGCGCTCGCGAAGATGCTCCTGCCTTTCAAGCTCGGTGGCGGCGGCCCGCTGGGCAACGGCAAGCAGTGGATGCCGTGGGTTCACGTGGCGGACCTTGCCAGGCTCTACGTCCATGCGGCCGAGACGGGCTCGATCCGCGGTGCGATGAACGCCGTCTCGCCCAACCCTGTCCGCAATGCCGAATTCACCAAGGCGCTGGCTCGGCAGCTCCGGCGGCCCGCGTTCATCCCGGCCCCCTACTTCGGCCTGCGGCTGGTGTTCGGGGAGTTCGCGCAGGTGCTCTTCGCCTCGCAGCGGGTGATCCCGAAGGTCGCCCTCGACAGCGGATTTGCGTTCCAGTTCCCCGAGATCGCCCCGGCCCTTCGCGATATTCTCTCCCCTGCGACCGCCGCGGCGTAGAGAGCTATCCGCCCGAGGACAAAACCGCGGCACGGCGAAGCCGGTCGAGGACGGCCAGCCACGCTTCGTCCTGCGGAGGCATCTCCACGACGATCGCATCGACCCCGGCGGCGTCGAGGTCGTGGAGCGCGGCATAGAGTCCGCGGGCGAATCCGGCGGGATCGTCGGGCAGCGTTCGCAGGACGATCCGGCCTTCACTGGTGAAGGCGGGGGCCCTCGTGACCAGGCCGACCCGACGGCCGGCCTCCATGAGCTCGGTAGCCCGTTTGGACACATCCGTGGAGAGCTCGAGCGCAGCCCTCGGAGCATAGTGCCGGCCGGTCAGGCCGGGCGAGCGGACAATCGCGTCCATCCCGCCGCCTTCCACGACCGCTTCGCCGATGGCGGCCTCGACTTCCGCGCGGCCGATCGGGCCGGGCCGCAGGATCCGCGGGGGGCTGGTCGTGCAATCGACGACGGTCGACTCGATGCCGCGGTCGCACGGGCCGGCGTCGAGGATGAGTTCGACGCGTTCGCCGAGGCTCTCGGCGACATGCCTCGCGGTCGTCGGTGAGACCGAAAGCGAGACGTTGGCGCTCGGCGCGGCGATCGGCCGGCCGAGCCGTTCGAGCAGCCGCCGCGCGACCGGGTGGGCCGGGCAGCGGATTGCCACGGTGTCGCCGCCGGCCGTCACGACGTCCGGCACGATCTCCCGCTTCGTCACCACGACTGTGAGCGGCCCGGGCCAGAACCGGCGGGCGAGCCGTTCGGCCGCCGGGGGCCAGGAGTGGGCAAGCGCCCTCGCCGCTTCGATGTCGGCGACGTGGACGATGAGGGGGTTTCGCGGCGGTCGCCCCTTCGCCTCGAAGATCCGCCGCACGGCATCGGGATCGAGCGCGACGGCGGCCAGCCCGTAGACCGTCTCGGTCGGGATCGCGACGAGACCTCCCCGCGCGAGTACGGCGGCGGCCTCGTCGATCGCCAGCTCCGTTTCCCCGGGCGGGGCCGTCGTGCCGGCAGGCCATTCAGCTCGGAGAATCCTCGGCATCGCTTCGCTGGCGGCGGCCGGATCCGCCCCGACCGCTGGTTTTCGCGGCGCGTTGCAGAATCCGGCCGGTCGAACCAAGATTGGGTTTCATCGAACGATCGATCGGCGGCGACGAGTCTACCTTCCGGCAGGCACGCCGGCCGCAGGAACGACAGGAGGCCCTCGTGGCCCACGCCTCTCCATCCGTCGCATCGACCGCCCCGGCCGGCCAGGTCGCCCTTCCGCGTCGCGATCCTGAGCCGCGGGTGGGCGTCGTCATGGGCAGCCGCTCCGACTGGGAGACGATGGAGCGGGCGAGCCAGGTGCTCACCGAGCTCGGTGTGCCGCACGAGTGCGACATCGTGAGCGCCCACCGCACGCCGGAGAAGCTCGCGGCGTATGCGTCTTCGGCCGCGGCCCGCGGACTGTCGGTGATCATCGCCGGGGCCGGCGGGGCCGCCCACCTGCCGGGCATGATCGCCGCCTCGACGTCGCTGCCGGTGCTCGGCGTTCCCGTCGAGTCGGCGGCGCTCAAGGGGCTCGATTCACTCCTCTCGATCGTGCAGATGCCGGCCGGCATTCCGGTCGGGACGCTCGCGATCGGCCGTGCCGGCGCCGCCAACGCGGCGCTCCTGGCGATCGCGATTTTGGCGGTCGGCGACCGACAACTGCGGGAGCGACTGGAATGCTTCCGTCGCGAGCAGACCGAGCGGGTCCTCCGGGACGGGCTGCCGAACCCGGCGGTGGGCGGCCATGCCTGAGGCGAAGATCTTTCCGGGCGCGAGGATCGGCGTGCTCGGGGGCGGCCAGCTCGGCGGCATGTTCGCCGCGGCCGCGACGCGGATGGGATACCTGGTCGAGGCCTTCTCCGACACCGCCGACTGCCCGGCGGCCCGGGTCTGCGATCGCGTTCACGTCGTGGACTTTGCCGACGAAAAGAGGCTCGCGTCGCTCGCGGGCGGCCTCGCGGCGGTGACGCTCGAATTCGAGAACATTCCCGCGCGGGCCGCGGCTGCCGTCGCCGCCGTGACGCGGCTGCGGCCTTCCCCCGAGGTGCTCTTCACGACGCAGGATCGCGGCCGTGAGAAAGCGTTCCTTGCGGCGCACGGCTTTCCTTGTGTTAGGCACGCCCTCGTTCGTGGTCGCGACGATCTTCCGCGGGCCGCCGCCTCGGTGGGATTTCCCTCGGTGCTCAAGACCACCGCCTTCGGCTACGACGGCAAGGGACAGCGAAAGGTCGGCTCGCCCGCGGAGCTCGAGGCCGCGTTCGACGCCTTCGGCGGGCAGGAGACGGTGCTCGAGGAGTGGGTCGAGTTCGAGTGCGAGCTGTCGGTCGTCGCGGCCCGCGGCGAGGATGGGGCGATCGCCGCGTTCGCCCCATCGCGAAACGAGCATGCCAACCACATCCTCGACGTGGCGGTCGCGCCGTCGGGCCTCGCCGAGCCGCAGGTCCGCGAAGCCCGTGGACTCGCCGAAGGCGTGCTCGAGACGCTCGGCGTCGTCGGCACTGCGTGCGTCGAGATGTTTCTCGCCCGCGACGGCAGGCTGCTCGTCAACGAAATCGCCCCGCGGCCCCACAACTCCGGCCACCTGACGATCGACGCCTGCGAGACCTCCCAGTTCGAGCAGCAGGTGCGTGCGCTCTGCGGCCTGCCGCTCGGGAGCCCAAGGCAGGTTTCGCCCGCGGCGATGGTGAACCTTCTCGGCGACTGCTGGGCCAACGGCGAGCCCGATTGGGCCGCGGCCCTCGGCGTGCCGGGCGTGCGGCTTTCGCTCTACGGCAAGTCGGACCCGAGGCCCGGCCGCAAGATGGGCCACCTGACGGCGGTTGCGGCCACGGCCGAGGAGGCGGTGGAGCGGGCGTTGCTCGCCCGCCGGCTCAGCTCTGCGGGGCGAGCGAACGGCCCTTCCAGCTCGTGTTGAGCCCGAGAGCCTTCCGGAAGACGCCGACCCACTGGATGCCGAGGAAGACGGCGACCGCAAGCGGGTGTGCGATGGCGGATGCGAGGCTCTGCCGGAACCGGATCGACTCGAGCACTCTCGGCAGATAGGAGAGCATGGTGGCGACGACGACGCCCCAGGCCGCCCTCGCCGAAAAGCCGCTCCAGCCGGTCGCGACGCCGATCGAGAGCAGCACCGCCGGCAGCAGCTGGCCGAACAGGAGGAGCACGCTCGCCGGCAGCACGACCCGCGGCGAGGCCATCCCCTCGGTCGCGTTCTTCGAGAGCCCCTTGAGCACGTCGACACCCCGCTCGTACATCCGGCAACTCGCGAGGTCCGTGGCGTCGAAGATGTCGGTGGCGAGGCCGGCCCGCCGGTAGGCGCGGGGCAGCTTGATGCCGTCGTGGAGCGACTCGCGGATCGCCGCGTGGCCGCCGACGGTGCGGTAGTCGGCGACCCTGGTCACGAAGAGCTGGCCGCAGCCGGCGGCGAGCCCCGGCGAGAGGCTGCGCCGGCTGCGGCCGAGCGGAAGGTAGCCGAGCAGCACGAAGTGGATGAGCGGCAGGAGCAGCCACTCGAGGAACGTCACGGTCTCCTGCCGCGGAAACCCGCTCACGAGGGCCGCCCCCGATTCCCTGAGGAAGGCGACCGACCGCGCGAGGCACTCCGGCTGGAGCGTCACGTCGGCGTCGATGAAGACGAGGTGGTCGTGGCGGGCCTCGTCGGCGAGCATCGCGCAGGCATGCTGTTTTCCGCACCAGCCCGGAGGCAATGGCCGTCCCTTCACGAGCCGCACCCGCGGGTCGGCCGCGGCGATGTCCGAGACGATGCGGGCCGTCGCGTCGCGGCTCTCGTCGTCGAGCACGACGACCTCCAGATCGACGCCCTTGCTCGCAAGCACGGCCGAAAGGGTCCTGCCGATCGATCGCTCCTCGTCGCGGGCGGGGATGAGGACCGACACCGACGGCGGCGGACCGGCCCCAGGCTGCGGCGGGCTGCGAAAACGAATCAGGTTCGAGAGCGTCAGCAACGCCGGCACGGCGGCACACAGGATGCAGAAGGCCGCGAGGATTTCGAGAGGTGAGATCATGATCGTTCCTGTCCGTGCGAGGCATCGAACGGCTCCCCGCGGGCGAGAGCGCCGAGCCGTCGGATGAGGTCGTAGGCGCCGCCCACCCCCGCGCGGCCGCTGACGACGGGCACGAAGGCCCCGGGATCGCGGCCGATCGCCGCGGCGGCGAGGCGATCCTGCGTTGCCTCGAGCGCGTGCTCGAGCTCCGTCGTCCAGTTCTTCGCGTCGTGCTCCGGATGGTCGGCGATCCGCATCGGCCGGCCGAAGGCGACGACCGCCTCGGGGAACCGCTCGGTCCAGAACGGATACTCCACCGCCATCGGCACGACGATGCCGCGCGAGGCGGCGGCGACGGCGTGCCCGACGCCCGGACGGATCCGCACCGGCCGCGCCCTCGGATCGACGAACGTGCCGTGCGACGTCACCCAGTAGATCGTGTCGGTCCGCCGGAGGCTGGCCGCCGCCGTGGCGAGGAACCGCCGCGCTCCCGCGCGGCTGGCCGGATCGATCCCGATGAATCCGATCGTCTCGAGAAAGCGGTACTTTCCGAGCGCCGTCGCGTCGATCGGGCCGTAGTTCAGCCGGTCGGGGTAGAGCGAATCGGCGACGAGAAGGAACACGAGCGGGTCCCACCAGCCGGGGTGGTTCGTGTAGACGAGCACGGGCTCGCCCGCGATGTCCGGGGCCGTGCCGGCAAGCATCCGCAGGGCGTGGAACTGCCGCCGGAGGTACCAGCGGACGTAGGTCATGAACCAGCGGTAGCGGGTGCGGGAAAACGGCGGCAGATCTTCGCCGGATCCGTCGTCGCCGCGGCGTCTGGTTTCCCCGCTCATGCCGCGGCGACGCGATCGGCGTGGACGCAGTCGGCCGCGATCCATCCCGACATGAGCACCATCGGCATGCCGGGACCGGGGTGGGCGGCGCCGCCCGCGAGGTAGAGCCCCTCGATGTCGGGCGACCGGTTCGACGGCTTGAAGGCCCCGAGGAACCGGCCGTGGCTCGCCAGGCCGTAGATCGCGCCGTCGAGCACGTGATAGCGGTCGTTGATGTCCTGCGGCGTGAGCGCCCGCTCGACGACTATCCGATCCTCGATGTCCGTGAGCCCGGCCGTTGACTTGAGCTTGTCGATGATCCGGCGGCGGTATTCCGGGAGCATCTTCGACCAGTTGTGGTGCGGTCGCAGGTAGGGCGTGTGGACGAGGACATACAGCGCCTCGCCGCCCGAGGGGGCCACCTCCGGCTCCGTGACCGCCGGGGCGCAGACGTAGGCGGTCGGGTCTTCCGCCGGCTCGCCCCGACGGTAGATCGACTCGAACTCCACGTGGGGGTCCGCCGAGAAGACGAAATTGTGGTGGAGCAGGTGATCGTACCGCTGCTTCAGGCCGAGGTAGAGCACGACGCCCGAGCAGGCCGGCTCGTACTTCCGGCGGCCCAGGAACCTCCTCGCGGCCACGCCGTCCACGAGTTCGCGGTGGGTGCGGACGCTGTCGGAGTTGCTCACGACCGTCGAGGCGGCGATCACCTCCCCTTCCGCGGTCTCGACGCCCCGCACGCGGCCCCGTTCCACGACGATCCGCCGCACGGGCGTGCCGGTGCGAAACTCGACGCCGAGTTCGGTGGCGAGCGAGTGAAGCGCCTTCGGGACGGCGCCGGTGCCGCCACGCGGATACCAGACGCCGTCGTTCGCCTGCATGTGGGCGATTCCGCAGAGCACCGCCGGCGAAGCGTCGGGCGCGCTGCCGACGTACTGCGTGAAATGGTCGAGCATCTGCGCGGCCCGTGGGTCGGCGACGAACGCCCGCACCGTTCCGGCCACGCTGTGGCCCGGCCGCATGCCGATCACCTCCTTGAGCACCGAGAGCGTGACGGAACGCTTCGGGTCGAACATGTCCTTCAGTCCGCCCACGCTCTTCCAGAAGAAGTATTCGTTCGAGATGCGGTGGAGCCGCTCGGCGAGTTCCATGAAGCGGCCGTAGCCTGCGGCCGATCCGCTGCCTGGCGCGAAGCGGTCGAGGGTCCGCATCATGTCGGGAACGTCGGCGCACAGGTCGAGCGTGGTGCCGTCGGTGAAGAAGCTCCGCCATTGCGGGTCGAGCGGGACGAGGTCGAGATGGTCGGCGAGGTTGCGGCCCGCCTCGGCGTAGATTCTCCGCAACACCGCCGGGATCGTGAGAATCGTCGGCCCCATGTCGAACCGGAAGCCCTGCTCCGAAAGCACGGCCGCCTTGCCGCCGAGCCACGGGTTTCGCTCGCAGACGGTGACGCGGTGGCCGCGGGCCGCGAGCGTACAGGCGGCGGCGAGCCCGCCGAGCCCGGCGCCGATCACGACGACACGATCCGCGTCTTTTCGGCGGGGTCCTGTCGCGGTGCCGCCTTCCGAAGTGCCCTGCGCGATCATAGAAGCTGCCCTGCCTTTCTCCCTCGAGACGCGGCCTTGGCCTGCCTGCCGTTCCGGCCGCTTTGGCGGGCGAGGTCTTCCAGCAGGAGCTTCGCCGTGATCCTCGCGGACGAATAGATCACCGGCAGCCCGCTGCCCGGGTGCGTGCCGCCGCCGACGAGATAGAGGCTGTCGAGGTCCTCGAACCGGTTGTGCGGCCGCATGTGGAGCATCTGGCCGAGGTCGTGGGAAAGATTGAACGTCGCCCCCTTGTAGATCTCGTAGTCGTCCTGCCAGTCGTCCGGGGTGACCATCTTCTCGTAGCGAATCCGCTCCCGCACGCCCGGGAGGCCGACCCGCGTGAGCTGGTCGAGGGCGACCTCACGGAATCGGGGGGCCTCCCGCCGCCAGTCGACGTTGGGATGCCGGTGGGTGACCGGCACGAGGACGTAGAGCGTGCTCATCCCCTCGGGCGCGAGCGAGGGATCGGTCACGCAGGCATTCTGCACGTACATCGACGGGTCGCCGCCGAGCGCGTGCCGCGACTCGATGTCGACGATGTTCTCGCGGTAGCTCTTCGACAGGTAGATCGTGTGGTGCGGGACGTCGTCGTAGCGGCCGTCGATGCCGAGGTAGAGCATGAACGTGGAGCAGGAGAACCGCTTCGACGCGATCGCCTTGTCGCTCCAGCGGCGACGGAGCCGGTCGGGCACGAGCCGCGTCATGCTCCGCGCGAAGTCGGCATTGACCACCGTGGCGTCGGCCTCGTATTCGCCGGCCGCCGTGCGGACGGCCGCGACCCTGCGGCCCTCGAACCGCATCGACTCGACGGGCTCGCCGTAGTGGATCTCCACGCCGAGATCCTCCGCGATCCTCGCCATCGCCGAGGAGATCGCGCCGCAGCCGCCGACCGGATGGAAGACGCCATGCTCGTACTCGAGGAACGACAGGATCGAGAACAGGCTGGGGCAGCGGAACGGCGACATGCCGAGATATTTCGACTGGAACGTGAAGGCCAGCCGGATTCGCTCGTCGGAGAAGAACCGGCCGAGCTCCGCGTCGAGGCTCTTCCAGGGCTTGAGCATCGGCACGAGCTTCAGGAGGTCGGGGTTTGCGAGATCCCTCCAGCTCTCGAACGGCTGCTCGAGGAACGGTGCGAACCGCTCGAACTTTTCACGCGTCGCCTCCATGAACCGCCGAAAGGATCCGGCGTCGGCGGGCGAGAGGGCCGTGACGGCCGCCTCCATCTTCTCCGGATCGGGCGTGGCCAGGATCTCTCCCCCGGCCCCGAACACGATCCGGTATTGGGGATCGAGCCGGATCAGTTCCACCTCGCGGTTCAGGTCCCGGCCGCAGGCCGCGAAAATCTCCGCGAGCACCCGCGGATAGAGAAAAAAGGTGGGACCGAGGTCGAACTTGAATCCGCCGACCGCCCCAGGCTGGTCGGGCGTGGAGATCGTGCTCGTGCGGCCTCCCGGCACGAGGGCTTTCTCGAGAATCCGTACGCGGACTCCCTCGTTGGCCAGAAGCATGGCCGCCGCCAGCCCGCCGGGACCGGCGCCGATGATGTTGACCGTCCTCGTCATCGACCCCACTATAGGATCATCGCGTGACGGCGCGAACACCGAACGTCGTCGATTCTCCTAAACTCGCTGCGGCAGCCGTTTCAGCCGGGAGCCCCTTCAGTAGGGCGTGTACCACGAGCCGGGGTAATAGCTGTATCGCGTCGCCCCGAACAGCCCTCGGCGGGCGACCACCGTCGGCGGGTAGTAGGCCGCGACCGGGGCCACCATCGCCGGTGCGGCGGGGGCGTAATAGGCGGTCACGGGCATCGCCGTCGCGACCGGAGCTGCGACGGGCGCCGCATAGTAC
Organism: uncultured Chitinophagaceae bacterium; assembly: GCA_964585575.1. Taxonomy (GTDB): domain Bacteria; phylum Planctomycetota; class Planctomycetia; order Pirellulales; family UBA1268; genus UBA4655. The sequence goes on along the minus strand of CAZPEM010000008.1, from coordinate 4,994 downwards.
GCGGTGACCGGCACGGCAGCCGCGGTCGGTGCGTAATAGGTCGTGACCGGCGCGGCGACCGACCTGACCTGCGGGGCGTAGTAGCTCGTGACGGCGATCGAGCTTGCCGGCACCGTCGCGGCGACGGCCGCCATCGAGGGTGCGTAGTTCGCGACGACGGGCATCCCCTCGACCATCGGGGGAGAGAACGCCGTCACGGCGGCGTAGTTGCCCGAGGGAACGTAACTCGCGACATAAGCCGCCTGCTGGGCGGCGTGGCAGGCCTGGGCATGGGCATCCGTGACGGACAGCAACGACACGAGCAGCAGGCCCGCCAACGTGGCGAGACCCCGGGAGAGACACGCGATTCGGCGAGCGGACATCATCTGTGACACGCTTTCTTTTCGGGCTGGCAACTGGGAAGGGAGCGATAAATCCGACGTTCAGTGAAGGATAAGTAGCCGGTCAACCACCTGCAATGAGCCGCCGAACGGCCTGTCGTCAAGGGCCCGGCGAGGCCGCCGGCACAATCGGCCCACCCGGCGCGATCCGCGGCACCCGCCGCCCGATCCAGCCCCGGTTGACCATCGTGCACCGCATGGTCCACAACATTCCCGTCCTTCGCCCCCCTGCTCCACCCGAATGCCCCACTTCTCCGATCCCGCCGCTGCCCCTGCCGCCGAGCTTGTCGACGGTGGACAGTTGGGACGCAACGTCGGCTTCGGGACCGGCTTCGGTCCGCTCCTGGCGGTTCGCGGACTGACCGTCGCGAACGACAACGCGTTGCGGTGGCTCGCGATCGGCCTCGGCAAGCGGGCCTGCGAGGCTGTGCAGCATCCGCTCGTGCTCACGATCGGCACGGCCGGGTTCGTGCTTCCGTTCATCGTGCTTGCGTGGCTCGCGGGCCATCTGGCCGACCGCCATCCGAAGCGGTCGGTGATCGTGGCGTGCAAGGCGGCCGAGATCGCGATCGCGCTGGCGGCCGGCATCGTCGTCGCCTGGGGCGTGCGGTCGGGACCGGCGGCGGCCGGACTCCCTGCCGGGCTTTGGCTCCTGCTCGGCTGTGTCGTCGTGATCGGCTGCCAGGCGGCGCTGATGACACCCAGCCTCCTCGGCAGCATCCCCGAGATCGTCCCGGCGACGAGGCTCGCCGCCGCGAACGGATGGTTCGCGATGGTGGGGCTCGCCGCCACGCTCGTCGGCATGGCGGCCGGCAACTGGCTGGCCGACGTCTCGCCGATCGCGGAAGCGGCGGCCTCCGGACGACCGTCCTCCTTGCTCGAGCATCTGCCGGCCGTTGGGCTGCTCGTGGGCGTCGCGATCACGGGCTGGGCGGCGTCGATGCGGCTGACGCATCGGCCCGCCGCGGCTGCCGACGCGAGGCTCTCGGGCCGCGTGATCGCCACGACGCTCGGTGACCTCGGCGAGCTTTTCAGAACGCGGGAGCTGGCCGCCTCCGCGGCGGGGATCGTTTTCTTCTGGGCCATCGCCGCGGTGGCGCAGCTCAACGTCGACCAGTTCGTCGCCGAGGCGGGCGCCACATCGCAGTGGCAGGTGGTGCCCTTCCTGATCTCGCTCGTGGGAGGCATCGCCGCCGGCAGCGTGCTCGCCGGCAGGATCTCGTCGCGGGGGGTCGATCTCGGCCTCGTGCCGGCCGGCGGCATCGTCATGGCGGTCGCGTCGATGCTCCTCGCGAGCGGACCCTCAGCGGTGTTCGTCGACGGCCGTGCCGCCCCGTTCGCCTGGTGGCACGCGATCGCGTCGCTCGCGATGCTCGGCGTCGGTGCCGGGATCTTCGACGTGCCGCTCGAGGCCTACTTCCAGGCGAGGAGCCCGGCGAACCGACGCGGGGCGCTCCTGGCGGCGGCGAACGTGCTCGTCTTCTCCGGCATGTTCGTCGCGACGCTCGTCTACGGCGTCGCCCGGTCGCCCGTCCGGAATCTCGCGGGCGAGGCGTATCCGCTCCTCTCCGCGAAGGCGGTCTTCGGCCTCTTCTCGCTGCTGGCGATCGTCGCGACGGCCGCCGCGATCTACGCGGCGCCGCGGGCGTCGCTGCGGATGCTCGTGTCGTCGATCGTGCATGCGATCTATCGCTTCCGGATCCGGGGAGAGGAGTTCCTTCCGGCCAGCGGGCCCGCCGTCGTCGTCGCCAACCACCTTTCCTGGCTCGACGGATTCATCGTCGTGCTCGCGAGCCCGCGGCCGATCCGGATGGTGGTCTACGGCCCGAACATCCAGGGACGCTTCCTGCGGATGCTCGCCGACCAGTGGCGGTTCATCCTCTTCGACCCGAAGCCGAAATCGATCGGCGCGGCCCTCAAGGAGATCCAGAAGGGGCTCGCCGACGGGGACGTCATCGGCATCTTCTGCGAAGGGGGCATCTCGCGGACCGGCCAGATCCTCGGCTTCAAGCGGGGGCTCGAATGGCTCCTCGAGCGGGTCGAGGCGCCGATGGTTCCGCTCCACATCGACGGCATGTGGGGAAGCCTCCTGACATTTTCCGAAGGGAAATATTTCACGAAGCGTCCCCGGCTCTTCTTCGGCGGTGGGCTGCGGGGATTTCGCCGTCCGCTGACGCTCTCGTTCGGCCCCGCCCTTCCCGTCGGCACCCATCCCGACGTCGCGAGGCTCGCGCTCCAGGAGGTCACCGCGTCATCGGTGAGGAGACGGCTCGCGGCGTCGATTGCAAATGGGTCGGTCGGGAACGGCGACGACCCGATCGCGTCCGCGGCGGTGGCCGAGGCGGTCGATGGCTGCCTGCTCGTGCGGCGGACCGACCGCATGCTCTCGTCGCTTGCGTTCGGCGACCCGCTTGCCGGCTTCTTCGGCACGGGCGTCGGGGAGCGGCTGGGGATCGCAAGCGTCGTGGTCGATGGCCACGCGGAGGCGGCGGAACTGCTGCGTTGCCTTGCTGAGGAACGGATCACGCTCTGGGTCGGCCGGCCCGCGCAGGTCGCCGCGGTCGCGTCGCTCGCGAAGGGCGGCTCCGGTGGGGCGACGCTGGCGGTCGAGGGCGTCGTGATGCCGATCGCGTCGGCCGGCGAACTCGCCGCGGCCGAGCAGGCGGCGGAAGCGTTCCATGCCGCCTGGGGCGTGCGGCCGGTCGTGGCCTACTCGCCCGACGGACGGTCGCTCGTCTCGATGAACACGCCCCCGGTCCGCTCCGCGTCGCACGAGGTGACGCACAAGGCCGGCACGCTGGGCCGCACGGTGAACGGCGTCGTGGTCTGGCCCGATGCCTCGATGCGGCGGCCGCTCGGCCTCGCCGCTCCCCGCGGCCTGCCGCCGGGAGACCTCGAAAACGGCACACTCGTGATCGCCGCCACGATTCCGCGGCCGGGCTCGGAGCGGCCGGCTGTGATGCGGCTCGACGAGGCCTTCGACATCGACGCAGACGGGTTCGTCGTGCCGCGCACGTCACCGGGAGCGATGATCAACGGGGGCGATGCATCGAGCGGTAGATGAGCTCGAGCGCCTCCTGCACGTCCTTGACCTTCTTCTTCTGATCCCGCAGGTTGTCGACGAGTCGGCGGGCATCGGCATCGGAGTGGCCGAGCGAGCGGAGCACGTCGAGCGTCTCGATGAGCACGTCGGATCCGGCCGGCCCGGCTCCCGGCGACTCGCGGGCCACGAGCAGGGCGAACTTCGGCATCCGCCGCCGCAGTTTTGCGATCATCCGTTCGGCGGTCGCGCTGCCGATGCCCGGCAGCATCGCGAGTGCGGCGGCATCCTGCTCCTCGATCGCCGTCGCGATGTCGCCGACGGGCCGCACGATCGCGCGGAGCGCCTTCCGTACCCCGACGCCGTCGACCTCGCAGACGAGGTCGAAGAACTCCCGCTCCACCTCCGACAGGAAGCCGACGATCCTCGGCACGAGGTTGCCCCGGCCCGGCGTGCCCTCGAGGAATTCGAGCGTGTGGAGCGTGACGGCCTGGCCGATCTTCGTCTGGAGCGAACGCCGCGTGAGCTCCGGCACGAGCACCTCGTGCACGAGCGGCCCGACCGCGAGATCGACCGCGTTCATCTCCACCCGTTCGACGGTTCCGCTGAGTCGCTTGATCACGGTCGGTCGCTCCGGAGCATGTCGATCCCCGCGGGCGGACGGGCGACGCGGAGCCGCAGATGATAATCGGTGAGGGCGACGGCGAGGGCGTCGGCCGCGTCGGCAGGCTCGGGACGGCTCGCCAGGCCGAGTTCCCGCTGCACGGCCCTCTGCACCTGCTCCTTCCCGGCATGGCCGCTGCCGGTGAGCGTGCTCTTCACGCGGTTGGGAAGGTAGTGCTGCACCGTTATTCCCGCCTCGGCCGCCGCGAGGCAGATCACGCCCCGCGCATGGCCCATGAGGATGGCCGTCTTCGGAAACTTCGCATGCGAAAAGACCTGCTCGATCGCCATCGCGACCGGCGAGAAGGCGGCGAGCACTTCGCGGACCCCCGCGTGGATCGAGAGCAGCCTCGCCTCGAGCGATTCGCCCCGCGAGCGGACCGTGCCCGCCTCGACGAGCCGGACCGATCCGCCGGAGCATTCGACGACCCCGTAGCCGGTGACGTTGAGCCCCGGGTCGAACCCGACGATGCGGAACGATTCTGCTCGGAGCGTCGCGGGGCGGCTCATGCCGCAGAGACTAACGGGATGTGCCCTCATGGCAGAAGAGCAGTCGCCAGCGAGAAAACTGGTCCTTGCGTCATGGCGATTGATTCAGCGGGCCGACTGCTGCCGTCTTTGCCGCTCTGCAAACTCTTTCGGAACGACGAAGTCCTCGGTTTCGCCGCCGTCGGGTTCGGGGATCAATTCCAGTGTTTGGAGCAACGGAATCTCGACGTCGTCCTTCGTGATCAGGGCTGTGAGCGCCTTGGGAGAGATTTTCTCGAGGTTGGTGAGCTTCAGCGGGCCTTTGTGAGTGGCGAGCGCTTTCGCGACCGCGACCGAGTCGGGGGATTCGAAGGCCGTGACGCGAAGCGTCAACCCGCCCTTGAACGCCGCAAGCGCCCGCGCCACATCGGCATCGAGCTTCC
>CAZPEM010000007.1:0-40189 GCA_964585575.1 uncultured Chitinophagaceae bacterium | reverse complement strand
GCGAGGAAGTCTGGGGAAGGCTGCGGGCGTCGAGGTCGACGGTCAGGATCGACCCTGCGACGAGCGTCACGGCGAGCATGTCGACGTCGGCGGCTTCGTACGGGCCGTTGCCGACGTATCCCGTGACGGTCGCCCGCCCGCCGACAAGCGGGACGACGATGGCGGAGGCGATCGATTCGTTTGGTTCTCCCGGGGCGGGGGGCGGGGGCGGGATCACCTGCCACGACTCGGAGGCGGTGGCGGAGAGCGGTGAGCTGCCGCCGTCCACGATCCCGCTGCCGGCGGCCGGAAGCGAGAGCGTGTAGCTGCCGACCTCCGACGTCAGGCCGGCGAGGCCGGAAAGCGTCCAGAGCGAAGCGTTGCCGGGCGTCGCGTCGAGCGAGGCGGCATCGAGCGCGACCGGGCTGCCGTTTCGCGTGAGCCGCAGGTCGCCCTTGTCGAACCCAGTGACAGCCCGGTTGAACTCGATCACAAGCGAGGGAATCGCGTCGGTGCGGGGGTCGGGGGAGACGTCGCGGATGTTCGCCCGGAGGGAGGCATTGCCTACGAGATCCTGCAGGGCTGCCGCCGCGTTCAGGAGGCCGCCGGTCACCACCTTGCCCGAGAGCGAGGTGACGGGCGTCGTGCTCGCGAGGATCGCCGAGCGGATCTGGGAGGCCGTCGCCTGCGGCGCCGCCGCGGCGAGGAGGGCGACGACGCCGGTGACGTGGGGCGTCGCCATCGACGTGCCGCTGTAGCTCGCGTAGGTGTTGTTGGGCGTCGTCGAATAGATGCTCTCACCGGGGGCTGCGAGATCGACGCTCGTGGCACCGTAGTTCGAGAAGCCGGAAAGTTCGTTGCGGCGGTTCGTCGCGGCGACGGAAATGATCGAGGAACTCGTGTAGCTCGCCGGATAGGAGGGACTCGCATCGTTGTCGTTCGACTCGTTCCCGGCGGCGGCGACGAAGAGGATTCCGGCGTTGCCGCCGGCCTGGATCGCGTCCCGAAGGGCGTTCGAGGAGCCCCCGCCGCCCCAGCTGTTGTTCGTGGCGACGATGTTGATCCCGAAGTCGCGACGCATCTTCGTGGCGTAGTTGATCGCCGCGATCGCGTCGCTCGTCGAGCCGCTGCCGGAATTGGACAGGAACTTCAGCCCCATGATCGAGACCTGCCAGGCGACCCCCGCGACGCCGCGGCCGTTGTCGCCGACCGCGCCGATCGTGCCCGCGACGTGCGTGCCGTGGCCCTGGTCGTCCATCGGGTTGCTGTCGCCGTTGGCGAAGTCCCAGCCGTGGATGTCGTCGACGAACCCGTTGCCGTCGTCATCGATGCCGTTTCCAGGCGTCTCGCGGGGATTCCGCCAGATGTTCGCGGCGAGGTCGGGGTGCGAGGTGTCGATACCGGTGTCGATCACGGCGACGACGACGCTACGGGAACCGGTGGTGATGTCCCATGCCGCTGGCGCGTCGATGTCGGCGTCGACCGTGCCGCCCGACTGGCCGGTGTTGTGGAGTCCCCAGAGCTGGCCGAATGACGGGTCGTTCGGGATCGCCCGCGAGGCGATCACGAAGTCGGGCTCGATGAAGGCGACGCCGGGCGTTCTGGCGGCCCACGACGTGACATCCTGCACGGTGACGCCGGGGGCGGAGAGAGAGAAGAACCCCTCGCCGAGGTCGCGGGCCGCCCAGTTCGGTCCGCCCAGCGAGCCGCGAAAACCAGCGGTCTCGACCGCGGGCTTGCCCACCGCGGACTTGACGATCCAGGCGTCGCGGTGGGCCTCGAGCGACCTGCCACCCCATTCGACGAGCCACGTGCCGGGCGAACCGGTCGCGGCCGAAAGACAGAGCCGCGGCTCGAGCGGCTCGGGAGAAACCGTCGCGGACCCGGAAGTCTCCCTGCGGCTGGCCATGGCTACCTCGGTGGTTTTGTCCCGAACTGACGTATTATGTCGGCTTTCGTCGCCCGAATCCACCAAAATCCATCATTCAGGGTCCATCCATGGTCTTCCCCATCGCCGATGACAATTCCGACCGGCGGATCTTTCCGATCGTGACGGTGGCGCTGATCGCCGCCAACATCTTCGTGTTTGTCGTGCTCCAGCAGATGGGGGCCAACAACGCCGTCACGCTCGCCTACTGCCAGGTGCCGGCCGAGATCCTGAGCGGCCGGGACGTGGTCACGGAGCCTTCCGTCCGGGAGATCTCGGTGCAGGGGCAGACGATGGCGATGGAGGTTCCGGGGCTCGAGCCCACGCCGATCCCCGTCTGGCTCACGCTCCTGACGGCGATCTTCATGCACGGCAGCATCATGCACCTCGCCGGCAACATGTGGTTTCTCTGGATCTTCGGCGACAACGTCGAGGACGACATGGGGCATGTGAAGTACCTGCTCTTCTATCTGGCGACGGGCGTGCTCGCGTCGCTCGCGTTCGTCGCGCTCAACAGCTCCGGAGAGGCGTCGTTGACGCCCTGCCTCGGCGCCTCCGGCGCGATCTCGGGCGTGCTCGGGGGCTACCTCGTCCTCCACCCGTCGCGGCGGGTGAGCGTGATGATGCTGCGGATGATCGTCGACGTGCCGGGCTACGTGGCCGTCGGGATCTGGTTTCTCTTCCAGGTCGTGAGCGGACTCTTTGACCAGTCGGGGGCGGGGGGAGGTGGCGTCGCCTATTCGGCGCACGTCGCTGGATTCGTCGCCGGGATGCTGCTCGCGAAGCCGATGGTGTCGGGCGACGTCCGCGGCGAGGCCGACGACCTCATGATCCTCAGGCGGCCGCGGGGCCGGGGATGAGACCCGTCGAAGCCCGGTGATCCGACGTCAGGAATCCGGCGTCAGCGGTTCACGACATCGCGTCAGCGATTGACAACACGACATCGCGTCAGCGATTGACAACATTGCGGTCGCGGCCCGCGGCGAAGGCGGCGATATTCTCCGCGACCTCGAAGATGAGCCGCTCGCGGGCCTTCCTCGTGGCCCAGGCGACGTGGGGCGTGATGACGCAGTTGGGGGCCGAGAGGAGGGGATTGTCGGCCGCCGGCGGCTCCGCAGTCAGCACGTCGAGGCCGGCACCGGCGATCCGGCAGGCGCGCAGGGCTTCCGCGAGCGCGGCCTCATCGACGAGCCCGCCGCGGGCGGTGTTGAGAAAGTACGCCGTCGGCTTCATCCTCGCGATCCGGCCGGCACTTGCGAGTTTCACCGATTCGGGCGTGAGCGGGCAGTGGAGGCTCACGACGTCGCTCTCCGCGAAGAGCGTGTCGAGGTCGAGAAGCGGCGTGCCGTCGTCGGCTGCGCGGCCCGTCGAGGTCCGCCGGTTCGCCACCACCTTCATGCCGAAGGCCCGGGCGACGGCCGCGACGGCCCGGCCGATCTTGCCGTAGCCGACAAGGCCGAGCGTGAGCCCGGCGATCTCGACGAGTTCCCCCTCCCAGAAGCAGAAGTCCTCGCAGCGGCTCCAGGCGCCGTTTCGCACGAGCGCGGCGTGGTGGCCGGTGCGGTTGGTCAGCTCGAGCAGAAGCGCGAAGGTGGCCTGGGCGACGTCGGGCGTGCTGTATTCCGGGACGTTCATCACCGGGATGCCGCGTTCCCGTGCGGCGGCGAGATCGACGACATTGGTGCCGGTCGAGAGCAGCGCGATCGCACGCAGCCCCGGGAGCGATTCGATCGCGCGACGGTCGAGCACGGTCTTGTTCGTGACGACGATGTCGGCGGCGGCGGCCCGGGAGACCGTCTCGGCGTCGGGCGTGCGGTCGTGGATCGAGCAATCGCCGAGCGATTCGATCGGCGTCCAGGAAAGGTCGCCGGGATTGGTCGTGTAGGCGTCGAGGATGACGATCTTCATGGGCGGCGTTATACCCGAAGCCGGGCGGGGCATTTTTCGGGGTTGTCTCGCTCCCCGAAGCCTGCGAACGTCTTGATGCCATGTCCGCCGCCGCCTACACCGACATCCACTGCCATATCGTTCCGGGCATCGACGACGGCGCGAGCGACCTCGAGGAGTCGCTGGCGATGGCCACCGCGGCGTCGCGGGACGGCGCCACGACCGTCATCGCCACGCCCCACCAGCTCGGCGGCAACTCGCACGTGACGGCGTCGGCGATCCGCGCTAATGTCGCAACGCTCAACGACGCGATCACCGCCGCGGGAATCGGCCTCGAGGTGCTGCCGGGCGCCGACGTCCGCATCGAGCCCGAGCTGCCGGCGCTCCTGCGACGGGGCGAGGTTCTCACGCTCGCCGACCGGGGAAAGCACGTTCTTCTCGAGCTTCCGCACGAGGTCTATTTCCCACTTGAAACGCTGCTCGCCGCGCTCTCCAAGCAGGGCCTCACTGGGATCCTTTCGCACCCCGAGCGAAACCGCGGCATGCAGGCCCGACCGGAAACGGTGGCCGAGGTCGTCCGTGCCGGCGGCCTCATCCAGATCACGGCCGGCAGCCTGACCGGAGGCTTCGGTGGCACGGCGAGAAAGATGGCCGAGTGGTGCGTGCGGAAACGGCTCGTGCACTTCGTGGCCAGCGACGCGCACGACACGAGCCGGCGTCCGTTCGGCCTGTCGGCGGCCCGCGACGTGGTCGCGGTGCTCGCTGACGAAGAATTGGCAGGCCGGGTTGTCTGCGAAAATCCGGCGAAGGTGGCGGACGGGGTCGATGTCGTCGCGGCGGAAAGTTGCGTGCGTTCCCGCAGGGGCGGGGGTTGGTTTTCCCGTTCGGCCGGCTGACGCCCGCAGAAGTTTGCTCATGCGCACGCGGTGCGGTCGCCGAATGAAACACGGCGAGTGGGATTGTTCCGGATGTTTCGATGATCCGGCATCGCCCACTTCGATGTCGAACGCCGAAGGGAAGGATGGGCTGCGATGATCATCAGGGCGTCGGTGAACCGCGTCGGCACGGTCGCGTGCTTGCTCGGCCTGCTCGGCCGGCCGGTGGCATGTTTCGCCGGCGATGACGAGAACGCCAGCGTCGCGGCCGTCCACGTCGAGGATGTCGTGATCGATGAAGACGGCGTCCTCGTCGGAAAGGTGATCACGGAATCGGGCCGGCCCCTCCCCGCCAAGGAGGTCGAGGTGATGTTCGCCGGCGGCGTCATCGCCACCACGCAGACCGATGCCAGCGGCATCTTCCGCGTGGCTGGCTTGCGGGAGGGCGTCCACGAGATTCGTGCCGGTTCGACCACCGAAAGCTACCGGCTCTGGCCCAAGCAAGCGGCTCCGCCGCAGGTTCGGCAGGTCGCCCACGTGAGCTGCTGCGACGACTGCCCGCCCCCGAAGCGGAAGCCGGACCCCCCGCGACGCGGACCGCTCAAGCGGGCCTTCGCGAACTATCCGCTGGCGACCACGGCGCTCGTGGGCGCCGGGATCGGGGCGGCGATCGCCATCCCGATCGCGACGTCGCAGAAGCCAGCGAGCCCGTGAGGCTCGGCGGGGTGAGCTGGTGAAGCCGCGGAAGATGAGTGGGCTCGCGGCGAAAAAGAGCTGTGGCACCCGACCGGGGGAGTCGGCTACATGTCCGCGTTGCGGATGTGAGCAGTGCGGCGGTGAACCCGTCGCCCGTCCGCCGTCACCCGTGCCGGCCCCGCCATGTCCTTCCCCTCACGCACGCTCGTCGTCGTCGCGGCGTTCCTCGCCCTGACACCGTTTTCGGGCTGCGCGCGAAGGATCGTGAAGGCCTCACGCATGCCGGCCCACTACCAGGCGGCTGAAATCGGCAACGCCCGGACGGCCGACCTGGGCAGGCTCTCGATGCCGACGGCGGCGAGCGATGTCCTCGAGCCGCAGGATGTCATCGACGTCACGATCGCCAGCGGACTCGAGCCGGCCGGCCAGGTCGCCCCGACGCCGGCGCGGCTCGACGACCAGGGCGTGGCGACGCTCGCGCTCGTGGGCCCGGTGCAACTCGCCGGACTCGAGCCGTTCGCGGCAGAGGAAGCGATCGCGAAGGCCGCCGTGGAACGTGGCCTCTACAGGGCGCCGCAGGTCACCGTCACGATGCGAAAGAAGGCGATCAACCGGATCACCGTGATCGGCGCCGTTGAAAAACAGGGCGTGCAGGAGCTGCCCCGGGGGCAGAGCACGCTCCTGGCCGCGCTCGTCGCAGCCGGCTCGCTCAACAAGAGCGCCGGCACCGTCATCGAGGTGCGGCGGCATGCGTCGGCCGAATCACGCCCGCTGGCGGAGGGCGAGTCGAAGGCGGCCGGGGGCGACGCGGGCGTGCAGCAGGCCGTCGCGATTTCCGGCGCCCGTGAGCCATCGCCGCTGCCGCAGCCCGACACGTTCATGCGGGTCGATCTTGCGGAGCTCGATCCCGCGAGGGGCCGCGACGTGCAGCTTCGCGACGGCGACATCGTCCGCGTCGAGACCCGGGATCCGGAGCCGGTCAACGTGATCGGCCTCGTTCGCAAGCCTGGGCAGTACGAGATGCCGGTGAACAAGCAACTGCGGTTGCTCGACGCGATCGCGCTTGCCGGCGAGCGGAGCAACCCCTGGGCCGACAAGATCATCGTGAAGCGACACGTGCGCGGCGAGAAGCAGCCCGTGGTGATCAGGACGAGCCTCGCCGCGGCGAAGCACGACGACGCCTCGAACATCCGGCTGGCCCCCGGCGACGTGGTGAGCGTCGAGGAGACGCCGCAGACGACGATGAACTACATCATCACGAACATCTTCCGGTTCGGCTTCGCCGCGAGCGTCCCGATGTTCTGACCCCTCGTGATCCCCGACCGGGAAAGGCAGTCCATGATCGAAGGCGAGGCGGTGACGGGAGACCCCCAGGAGCTGGCCGTTCGGCGGGCGGTGCGGCTGCTCGGCCTGCTCTGGCGGCGACGCCTCATCCTGGCCGGCTGCCTCGCCGTGAGCCTCGGCCTCGGGGGGCTCTATTACGCCACGGCCGAGCGGATCTTCGAGGCCGAGGTCGAGATGCTCGTGGTCGATCCGCAGCGGGAGTCGCTGAGCACCTCGCTCGCCGCGGGACGCGACGAACTGACCGCGATGGCGACTTACGAAAAGCTGCTCGCAAGCCCGCTCGTGCTCCAGGCGGCGGCGGCGGCGCTCGAGCCGGCGCAGCGGGCGATGCTGGGCTCCCAGGATCCGGAGCGGGTCGCCCGGCGGATCGCGGAGTCGCTCAAGATCCGCGGTGTGCGGCAGACGAACCTGATCGATTTGCGGTTTCGCTCGCTACAGCCGGAGCTGACCGCCGCGGTGCTGCAGGCGGTGGTGCAGTCCTACGCCCGGTTCATGGAGGAGTCGCACAAGGGGAAGGCAGGCACGCTCGTCGAGACGCTCAACAAGGAGAAGGAGTCGGTCGACACCAAGATCCAGAACAAGCAGCGGGAGTACCTCGCGATCCGCGAGCGGGTCGGAGACCTCGGCATCAAGAGCGACGGCAAGCACGCCCATCCGCTCGTCGAGCGTGCGATCCAGCTCAATTCCGCGCTCGTCGAGACGCAGAAGAAGCGGCTCTCGCTCCAGGCCACGCACCATGCCCTCGTCGAGTCGATGCAGCGGGGGGACGATCTCCGCAAGAGCCTGATGGCGATTGAGGAGACGCTCGGAAAGGAGATATTCCTCGAATCGATGGGCCTCGGGGGCCGGGACAAGGAGACCCGCGTCTCGCTCGAGAAGCAGCTCATCGAAGATCGAGCCCAGTTGGAGACCATGCTCGAATACTACGGCGAGAAACATCCGAGGGTGATCGAGCGTCGGAAGAAGATCGGCCAGGTCGAGGCGTACCTCAAGCAGTTCGACGGCTTCGGAAACGGGCCCCTGCTCGGGCAGGACGACGCCGCGGTCGCCCTCGCGGTGGAGCAGATCCTGCGGCAAAAGCTCGAAGCGACGAACCGCCATGAGAAATGGCTGGAGGCAGGCTACGAACAGGCGAAGAAGGAGTCGATCGGGTTCGCAAACGAGATCGCGAAGCTCGACATCGTCGAGCACGACCTGCGATGGCTGCGGGAGCTCCGCAACACGATCCTCGGCCAGATCGCGAGCGTCGACCTCCGGCAGGAGCACGGCGGCGTCAAGACGACCGTCGTTCGGGAGGCCGTCGTGCCGCTCAACCCCGTCTTGCCGAGGCTGAAGCTGACGGTGCTCGTCGCTGCAGCGGCGGGGATCGCCCTCGGCGCGGCCCTCGTCGTGATCCTCGACAGCCTCGACGACCGTGTTCGGTCGCCCGCCGACCTCGAGAGCCGTTTCGGCCTGCGGACGCTCGCCACGATCTCGGCCCTCGAGGCCGATGAGAAGGAAGTCGACGAGGCGGTCAGTGGGCTTGCGACGGCGCACATGTGGAGGGAGTCCTCCGATGCCGCGAGCGAGGGCTTCCGCACGCTCCGGACGGTGATCGTCATGGGCGACGGGGACGCGCGGCGGGTCTCCGTCACGAGTTCCGAGCCGGGCGACGGGAAGACGACTGTGAGCATAAACCTCGCGATCGCCTACCGGCAGGCCGGCAAGCGGGTGTTGCTCGTCGACGGCGACATGAGGAAGCCCGGGCTGACGACGCTCATCGGCGAGCGATCCCGACCCGGGCTGGCCGAGATCCTCGCGGGCTCCGAGGCCGTCTCCGAGGCGGCGATGGCCGCGATCTGCCGATCCGGGGACGTGCCGATCGACATCATTCCCGCCGGCAGGCGTCCCGCGAATCCTGCCGAGCTTCTGCTCGGGAACCGGTTCGCCGACCTGCTCGGCTGGGCCGAGACCGTCTACGACCAGGTGATCATCGATTCGCCTCCGGTGCTCGCCGGAACCGATGCCGCCGCGATCGGCCGGGTGAGCGATGCCACGTTGATGGTCATCCGCCCGGAGAAGAATCGCAGAAACGTGATCCGCAAGGCAGCCGACACCCTGCGAGCACTCGGCGCGACGCTCACGGGAGCCGTCATCAACGCGGTCGGCCTGGAGGAGCAGGGCTACGGATATGGCTACGGCTACGGGTACGGGTATGGCTACGGGTACGGGTACGGGTATGGGTATGGCTACGGGAAGCCATACGGCGAGGACGGGGAACCGGCTGGCGAGGAGCATGATGAGGTCGAGGATGCGGAAGTTGCCGTCCAGATGAAGCCGTCCCGCGGCCGTCCTTCGGGCGGCACGTCGTCCGGCGCGAGGGCCGCGTGATGAAGGCCGCCGCGGTCCGGCCGGCGAGGTCGCATCGCATGCGGCCGGCGACACCCGTGACGCCGGATTCCTGGAATCGGCTCGAGGCCGGCTGCTTCGAACTGGCGATCGTGCTCGCGACCGTGGCGATGCCGCTTGCGATGGGAGGCCGGCATCCGCTCGGGCAGGTGATCCTCACGGCGGCGGCGGTCGCAGCGACGCTATCGTGGACGGTGCGGGCCTGCCGTGGCGAGGGCGTGTGGCGATTCGGCATCGTCGATGGGGTGTTCGTCGCCGGCATGGCCATCGGCATGCTGCAGGTGATTCCGCTTCCGAAGGCGTTGATCGAGCCGCTCTCGCCGCGGCTTTTCGACCTGCTGCCACTGCTCGACGGCGGTCCGAAAAGCTTCGGCGGATGGGACCAACTCTCGCTCGTGCCCGGAGAGACTCTCGCGTGCCTCGGAATCCTGCTCGCGCAGGGCGTCTTCGCCGCGGTGCTCGTGCAAAGGGTCCGCGCCGTGGCGGACGTTGAGCGTGTCCTTCGGGTGGTGACGTGGTCGATCGGAATCCTTGCAGCCCTCGGGATCGTGCAGTATCTCGCCGGGAACGGCCGCTACCTCTGGTTCTACGAGTTCGCCCACAACGACGCCGGAGGGGCCGTGAAGGGCACGTTCACCAACCGCAACCACTTCGCCGGGTTCCTCGCGATCGGGTGCGGCACGGTGCTCGTCCGGGCGATCGCCGCTCCGGCGGAATCACGCGGCGGGTGGCATGACCGGGAGCGTCTCGGCGGCTGGCTGCTTCTGGCGGTGATCGGCTTCGCGTTGGTCGCATCGCTTTCACGGGGAGGTTGCCTCGCTGCCGTCGTCGCGATCGCCGTCGGCCTCGGCTGCCTGGCAGGGTCGCGGGCGTGGCGGGCTTCCTCGGCCTTCGGCGGCATCGCCGCCGCCGCACTCGTCGCGGCTGCCGTCGCGATCCACGGATGGGACCGGCTCATGAGCCGGTTCGAGTCGCTCGGTCGCGGCTTCGACGGCGGCGGAACGGCATCGGTCGACAGGCCGAGGCTCGCCGTCTGGCAGGCGGCCTGCAGGCTGATCGCCGAATTCCCCTGGTTCGGTACCGGTGCTGGAACCCATGCCGACGTAGCGCCGCTCGCGATGCCGCCCACCGGCGGGATCGTGTTCACCCATGCGGAGAACGGTTTTCTCAATGTCGGCGTCGAAACCGGCTGTGTCGGCCTCGCCGTCGTCCTCATCGCGATCGTGACATCGATCGCCGCCGCCTGGGGGCTGCTAGCACGGGGCGAAGAGCGGGAGCGGCACGTCGGTGCGGCGGTGGCTGCGGGGCTCGCGGCGGGCTCGACGCACGCCCTCGCCGATTTCACCTGGTACGTGCCGGCATGCTCGACACTGCTTGTGACGCTCGCCGGCTGCGGCGTGGCGCTCGCATCGCGGCGGGTGGCGTGGCTGCCGACGATCGACCTGCGGCTCGGCCGTCATGCGGCGGCGGTCGCCGGAGCGGGCGTTGCGGTCCTCCTGTGTGGGAGCGGGGCGAGGCAGATCGCGGCCGCCCGTGCGGAGCCTTTCTGGGAGGAGTCGGTGAAGCTCGCCCGGCAGATCGAGTCGGCTGCGGCGGGCCTCGTGGCTCCGGGCTATGCCGCCGTTCCCGATGCAGCGGCGCCGTTGCTCGAGAAGATCGACTCACGGATCGAGTCGCTCGAGCGTTGCGTGTCGCTGCGTCCGGATCATCCGCGAGCCCGCTCCGCCCTCGCGCTCGCCCGGCTCGAGCGGTTCGGGCTGTCGCGGTCGATGGCGGGCAAGTCACTGGGGCTGGTCGATCTGAAGCTCGCCGCCGCCAAGGGGGGCTTCGCGTCGCCGGCCGACGTGGTCGCCTGGGTCCGCCGGGTCGCCGGACCACAGGCGGCTGATCTCGAGCTTGCCCTCGCCGATGCGGCGGCGGCGATCCGCATCGCGCCTCTCTCCGGCGAGAGCTGGTGTGTGCTCGCACAACTGGCGTTCTTGGTCGGCCAGGCGGAGATCTCGCGGGACCTCGTCGCGCAGGCGATGCTCGTGAGGCCGTCCGATGCCCTCGTGCTTTTCGAGGCGGCGAACCAGTCTGCCCTCGATGGCGACATGGACCGCGCGAACGAGCTGTGGCGGATGAGCTTCGCGGCCGATCCGCGGCAACGGGCGCGGATCATCAAGCTGCTCCTGCCGCGGCTGACCTCGGCGGAGGCATGCGAACTGCTCGAGCCGGATCTCGACGGACTTCGGGCGATCGATGCGGCCTGGGCTGTTCGCGAGACGCCTGAGCAACTCGAGGAGGTACGGGAGCGGCGGCGGGCGCTGGCGTTCGCGACCGCAGGGGAGCGACGGGCGGAGCCGGCCACCTGCTGCCGACTGCTGCTGGAAGCCGGCTTGCTCGAGCAGCGGTTGGGGCGGCCCTCGGAGGCCCTGGCGACCTTCCGGTCGGCCGTTCACGCCGACCCCTCCTCGTTCGACGCGCACCGTTCGGTGGCCGACGCGGCGATCGCCGTCGATGACCGGGAGGCTGCCCGGAAGGAGTTGGAGTGGTGCCTCCTACGGCGTCCGGACAGGACGGACCTGCGGGAGAAGCTGGGAAGGCTGCGGGGTCGGCGGGGCCAGGCCGCCGTGGAGGCGGCGGCGGCGACGCCTGAAACCACGCTTCGTTAGCCCGCGTCGTTTCGAAGACGACGAAAGCTCCGGAAAAAAGAAAAGCTCCGGGAAAAAAGATTGAGCAAAATGGTCCGGTCGTGCCGATCGTCCGGGTGGATGGTTGCTCTTCCACCCCGGATTGACGACGGCCATGCGAGATTCGACCTGTGCAAGGCCCGCGTTCGCGGCGTTCCATCGGTGGTCCAAGCTTGATGCGGCACGCGCCGCCGTCAGCCTGCTAACGCTGGTGATCGCCATAATCGCGGCGTTTCTCGTGCGATTCGACTGGAGTCTCGACGAGCTCGAGCTGAAGGGTCTTCGTGAGTCGCTGGGACTCGTGGTGCCGGTGCAGTGGGCGGTGCTCATCCTCGCCGACTTCCACCGCCGCAGCATCAGGGGCGTCACCCGTGACGACCTCTGGCGGCTCGTCGGAGCGGTCACCGCGGGCACGCTGCTGGCGGCGGTTGTCTCCGCCGTGGCCGGGATGCCGATGCCCCGGAGTGTCGCCATCATCGACTGGCTCATGGCGATCTCTCTCCTCGCCGGAATCCGGGTCGCCGCCTGCGAAGTGCACGACATCCTGCGACGACGTAATCAGAACGGCGCGAGCCGCTGCCTGCTCGTCGGAACATGCCTGTCGAGCGAGGCCATCGTGCGGACCGTCAACGGCTCCCGCGATGCCGGGAGTCGCATCGTCGGCATCGTCGCCCCGGCGGACGAGACGCACCTCGTCGGTCGGGCCACGGTGGGCGTGCCGGTCGTCGGCACGACCGATCAGCTCGAGGGGCTGCTGCTGCGGCATCGCATCGACGAGGTGATGCTCGTCTCCGGGTCGCTCGCGGGCAGGCAGGTTCGGGCCATCGAGCGACGCTGCAACGCCGCGGGCTGCCGCGTGCGGATCGTTCCCGGGATCGAGACGCTCGTGAGCGGCGGCCTGCACGTCCAGCCGAGGCCGCTCGACATCGGTGACCTGCTCAAGCGGGAGCCGGTGGAGATCGACCTCGAGGGCATCGGCGGCTGGCTTTCGGGAGAAACCGTACTCGTCACCGGCGCCGCGGGCAGCATCGGCTCGGAGATCTGCCGCCAGGTCGCGAAGCACGCCCCGGGGCGGATCATCCTCGTCGATCGCAACGAGAATGGACTCTTCTGGCTCGAGCGGGAGTTGCACCGGGCGTTTCCGAGCGTGGAATGCACACCCTGCATCGGCGACATCACTGACGCGGCCCGCATGGCCGGGATCCTCCGGGAAGAGAGGCCGTCGATTGTCTTCCATGCGGCTGCCTACAAG
Source organism: uncultured Chitinophagaceae bacterium (assembly GCA_964585575.1). Classification (GTDB taxonomy): domain Bacteria; phylum Planctomycetota; class Planctomycetia; order Pirellulales; family UBA1268; genus UBA4655. The sequence continues at coordinate 27,169 of CAZPEM010000007.1, read as the reverse complement.
CATGTGCCGCTCATGGAGAGCCATCCGGGAGAGGCGGTGAAGAACATCGCGCTGGCCAGCGCCAGGCTCGCCCGCGCGGCCGCCGCGGCCAAGGTGGAGACCTTCGTCATGATCTCGACCGACAAGGCGGTGAATCCGACGAGCGTCATGGGGGCCTGCAAGCGGCTCGCCGAGATGCTCGTGCGGTCGGTTGCTCCCGGGGCTGAGACGAAGTTCGTCACGGTCCGGTTCGGCAACGTACTCGATTCCGCCGGAAGCGTCGTGCCGCTCTTTCGTGAGCAGATCCTTCGTGGCGGCCCGGTGACCGTCACGCACCCCGACATCGAACGGTTCTTCATGACGATCCCCGAGGCGTCGCGGCTCGTGCTCCAGGCCGGCCTCATGGGCCGTGGGGGCGAGGTGTTCGTGCTCGACATGGGAGAGCCGGTGAGGATCGCCGATCTCGCCCGCGACATGATCCGGCTCTCGAATCTCGTCGAGGGCCGCGACATCGAGATCCAGTACACCGGCCTGCGGCCCGGCGAGAAGCTCTACGAGGAGCTGTTCGACGCCGACGTCGAGGCGATGGAGGCCACCGACCACCCCAAGATCGTGGCGGCGAGGCCCGAGGCGACCGGCCTCGACGCGACGCTGGTCATCGACCAACTCGGCCGCATCGTGAACTCGCCGGCCCACGTCGTCCGGCAGGTGCTCGCGAGCCTCGTGCCGCACTACGAGCCGGGTTCGATCGGCGTTCCGGCGACGATCAGGGTCGGCGGAGACGAGGCGCCCGATCCGGCCGTCGTGGTCGCCGGCCGGATCGGGCCTGCCTTGACGCAATCGCGAAGCGGATTGCCGAAGTCGGAGCGGCTGAAGGTGGCCGCCTGAAGCGGTTCGTCAACCGGGCTTGCTAAAGGCGATCGCCATGGCGAATCGTCGCTCATCAGCGGTCCAGTAGAGGACGAGCGACGCGGCCGCGGCGACGCAGAGGAAAATCGCCATGGCGGCCACGCCGCCCACCAAGGCTTCCAGCAGGTGGCCGACGACGAGATTGAAGAGCAGGAACACGACGTATCTGCCGACCCCTGCCACGGCCTTCAGCCGGCTCTCGCGATAGAACCAGACTTCCAGCAGCCAATACACGGCGTAGGCAAGGCACACCGCCCAGACGACTCCCCAGACGCCGAAGGCCGGCGCGAGCAACGGCAGCGACGCCAGCACGGTCGTCGTCTGCGCCACCGCGCAGATCACCGAAAGCCTCGACTTCCCCATCGACTTGAAGCCACCCGAGTAGGGAGGCGTGTAGTAGACGATGTATCCGAGGGCGAGCACCGCCATGAATGGTGCGACGTCCGGCCCCGAGTCGCCGAACAGGATAGACGAGATGGACGGGGCGAACACGACCACGAGGACGAGTGTCGTGGCCGTGAAGAAGAACGCCATCTTGTGAAACTGCTGGAGACGGGCCTCGAGTTCGACCCTCGATGCCTGCGGCACGGCGGCGAGATAGGGAAGGAAGAACTGGATGACGCATTCGTTCGCGAGGACGAGAAGCTGGAATGGCTTCGCGGCGGCGTTGTAGAGGCCGACCTCCCTCGCCGTCAAAAGCAGCGGCAGGAGGACCACCGCCAGCTGCAGCCCCACCCGGAACACGACCGACTCCAGTGTGAGCATCCACGACGCCCGCGCGATCGTGCCGAGCCGCCGCCAAGCGCCGTTCAGCGAGCCGCTCACACCCCGTCGCCTGAGGGCGACGAAGAGCCAGATGGGCCCGCAGAGCTGGCAGGCGGTCCAAGCCATCGCGACCTCCGCGAGCGGCCGCCGCATCGCCAGGAGCGGCACCACCGTTGCGGCGACCAGGAGGAGCGCGACGAGCATCGGCCAGACGGAGACCTGCATCTCCCTGCGTCCGCGGAGCACGGCGTTGAAGAGCCCTCCAAGGGCCCGCAGGCCGTAGCCGATGGCCAGCGTCACGACGAGCACCACCATCGAGGAGCCGTGACCCACCAGCCACGACGCCCATCCGAGCAGCGGCAGGGCGACGGCAAAGCAGCCGGCGAAGCCGATGGCGCCCGCCATGAGCGCGGCGTTGTGCGACTCGGCGTCGTCGTCGGCCGAGGCCACCTCGAAGCAGACGGCATTGGCGATGCCGCTGCCGCAGAGGAGGGCGGCGATGCTCGCGAAGGCCATCGCGACGCAGAACTCCCCGAGGGGCTCGAGGCCGTAGACGTTGGCGATCAGCAGCACCATGACCGTCGGCACGACGGCGTCGAGAAACTGCGCCGCGCCGGTGGCGAGCAGGTTGAGGAGATGTCGCGAGCTTTTTCCGGTGCGTCGCGGCACCGGATCAGGCAGCGGCCCGATAGCCATAGTAGTCCGTCGTCTCCGAGCGGGCGAACGAGACGGCGGGCAGGTCGTACGCCAGCTGCAGCGAGTATCTGGCCACCGTCCCCTCGACCGGCCGCACGCCGTGGAGGCAGCGGTTGCCGCGGAACACGAGCATCCTTCCCGCCGTCGGCGAGACGAGATGACGCTGGCCCGACAGCCGTTTCCAGAGCGACGTCTTGGTGCCGACATCGAGCACGTGCTGCAGCCGCTTCAGGAATGGATTCGACCGCGTGCCGAGAAAGAGGCGATGCTTCGGGTAGAACTCCATCTGCCCGCCGCTTTCAACGGAATTCAGGTAGATGACGGCCGTGACCGCGTTGCGGTCGTAGTGCATCGCGAACTGCTGCCCGGGACTGGTCACGTTGATGCTCACGCCGATGGCGCGGTTCTCGAGGGGCGTGAGATCGTCTGAGGCGATCGCCCTTACGAAATCAGCGACCTCGGCATACGCCCCGGCGACCCTCGGGATCGACCGCTCGAGCTCGGTGCCGTTGATCGTCGCGAACCGGGAGACGCTCGTACGGCCCACGCGATCGACTTTGATCAGGCGATCGCGGCCGCTCAACTCGTCGACCGTCGCCCGGATCGCCTCGCACTCGGCTTCCTGGAGGAACGAGTCGATCACGAGGAATCCATCCCGCCTGAACCGGTTCCGTTCCTCTTCGAACATGGCTGCTGTCCTGTTTCCGTGGGCTCGGGTGTGCGCGGACGGCGTGCCGCTCCGACGAGGTGCGGGTGATACCCGGGCCCGCCGGGGGCAACCAGACCAAACTCCCCGGGTGGACGGCGTGCTCCGGGGAACTGGGCGATCCTGGCACCCGGGGCGGACGAAGGAGATCAGGCGGCCCGTCGGTGCACGGCGGCGGAACGGGAATGTTCCCGGCAGACGTCGCGGACTCCGGCGACGACGTGCCGGAATTCGGCATCCGTGATGCCCGGAAACAGCGGCAGGCTGACGAGACGCTTCCAGACCCGCGAGGCCACGGGGAGGTGCTCCGGCCGCCAGCCGAACGTCTCCTCGTAGTACGGGTGGAGGTGGAGAGGCCGCCAGTGCACGGAGCAGCCGATGCCGCGGGCCTTGATCTCCTCGACGAACGCGTTGCGGTCGATCCCGAGCCGCTCGAGCCTTAACCGGAGCGGGAAGAGGTGCCACGAGTGCAGCCGGTCGACGTGCCCCTCCGGCAGTTCGATCGCGTCGACGTCGGCGAATGCCCCGCGATAGAGGTCGGCGATTTCCTCCCGCCTCCGCCGGAAGTCCTCCGCCTTGCGAAGCTGGTGGATGCCGATCGATGAGGCAAGGTCGGTCATGTTGTACTTGAATCCGGCCGCGATGATCCGGTAGTCCCAGCCCCCGCCGCTGAACCGCCTCCAGGCATCCTGCGACAGGCCGTGGAGCGACATCCGCCGGATCCGGTCGGCGGTCTCGTCGTCGTCGGTCACGGCCATGCCCCCTTCGCCGGTCGTGATCGTCTTGTTGGCGTAGAAGGAAAAGCAGGTCACGGCGGCCGTGCCCTCGCCGCACCGGCGCCACTCGGCCCCCGGATGACGCCGATAGGCTGCAGGAAGCGCATGGGCCGCATCCTCCACCACCCACAGGCCGTGCTCCCTGGCGAATTCACCCACCGCGTCCATGTCGAGCATCAGCCCGCCGAAGTGCACCGGCATGATCCCCACGACCTCGAGGTCGCGGTCGAGGGGCGTGCGGCCGTCGCGGACCGCGCGGATCTTCGCGGCGGCGTCTTCGAGATCCATGTTGAGCGTCACAGGATCGCAGTCGACCAACAGCGGCACGGCGCCCTGGTAACGGACCACCTCGGCCGTGGCCGCGAATGTCATCGTCGGCACGAGCACGGCCTGGCCGGGGCCCAGGCCCATCGCCTCCACCGCCAGATGGAGGGCCGCCGTGCATGAGTTGACCGCGACCGCATGCCGTCCTCCGACGGCCGTCGCAAAGTCGGCCTCGAACTGCTTCGTGCGGGTGCCCGTGGTGAGCCAGCCGGATCGCATGCAGGCCACGACTTCGTCGATCTCGTCCTCCGAGATCGATGGGCGGAAGAAGGGGACTGCCATGGGCGTGGGGTGGTTCATGATGGGATCGGCTCCCTCGGGGTCGATGGCATCGCGATCGCGGCGAACGTGCGCACGATCAGGAACAGGTCGAAGAACACGGACGAGCGGCGGCGGTACTCCTTGGCAAGCCGTATCTTGTCGGGCAGGATCCGGCCGACGTACTCGGCGTGCGGATCGGAGGCCCGGCCGAGCAGGTCCGCCTCGTCGCGGTAGGTGATCGAGGCCAGATCGGTGATTCCCGGACGCACCGCGAGGATCTCCGAGAAATCCTCGCGGAACATCTCGACGTAGCGGGGAACCTCGGGCCGCGGGCCCACCAGGCTCATGTCTCCCAGGAGAACGTTGAGGAGCTGCGGCAGTTCGTCGATCTTTGTCTTGCGAAGAAAGCGGCCGACGGAGGTGATTCTCGGGTCGTCTCCGCACGTGATGGCGGCCCCGCGGTTCGGCGCATCGACCACCATCGTGCGGAACTTGTAGATCGTGAACGGGCGGAATCCCCGGCCGATCCGCTGCTGCCGAAAGAGCACGGGCCCCGGCGACGAGAGTCGCACGACCGCCGCCGCCACGAGGAGCACCGGCGAGAGAATCACGAGCCCCGCGAAGGCGGCGACCACGTCGATCAGTCGTTTCGTCATCGTCATCCTGCGTGCCGCAGGCTCCCGGGACGGAGGGAAAGCTCGTACTCGTTCATCGGCCTGCGGCCCGCAGCCACGACGCTCGCCGAAATACGGAATCCGAGGCCGGCGTAGAAGGCGTTGGCCGGATCGTTGTCGCGGGCGTCGGTCTTCAGCCGGACGACGTCGAGACCGCGTTCACGGGCGGCGGCGACGAAGGCGGCGACGAGCTGCTGTCCGATGCCTCGTCGGCGGGCAAAGGGATCGACTGCGAGGGAAGACAGCTCGCATTCGGCGACGGGGGCCTTCTGCGGGTGGCGGCCCTGACTGCGATGGAACACCGACCGGGTCCGGCCGAGGATGTGACCGAAGAGCCAGGGCCGGCGGAGCAGGCCCACCGCAACCGCCGCGGCGAATGAGAGCGGCCTGCTGCGAAAGACGCCGTAGAACCGGCGAGGCTCGGCAAAGCCGGCCACGAAGCCCGCCACGCGGCCTTCGAGTTCGGCGACCATCAGGCAGCCGCCATCGAACTCGAGCACAGTCCGGTAGTAGCGTCGCAGGAAAGCCGGCCCGAGCGACGTGAGGAAAAACTTCGGGAATGCCGCCGTGTGGACCGCGACGACCCGCTCCAGATCGGCGGGACGTGCCGGTCGGACCGACGGCTCGGCCGTCGTGCACGCGTGCCACGAGAGCCGTGGCGACTCAAGCGGCCGCATGTCGCTGCCTCGCTGGAAGGGTTCGGTGTGGCCCCGCGAACGAATTCGCCCTCACGGTCACTGTCGTCGCGATCGGCAGACCTGCAGGCCGGATTTCGGAGGCCGCGGGAGGCTGATGCTTGCGGCATGCCGTCGCATGGAGCAATCCGAGCGCGGCTCCCCACATGAACGTGTCGGGGTGCACGACGCTGCCGCGTTTCATCGAGACGAGGATCGAGTAGGTGAGCATGGTGTGGAAGAACAGAACGTTGTGCATCGTGGCGTCCGATGGCAGCATCCGCAGGGTCGCCACACCCCGCTTCCAAGCCGTCACGGGAGCGACGGCCGCGACGACGAGACCCACGAGGCCGAGTTCCGTCAGGCACTCGGCCAGATGATTGTGCGGATAGAGGCCGAAGTTCATCAGCGAGTAGCCGGGGCCCAGCCCGAACAGGAGCACGTGGAAGCCGCCGTAGGAGTAGTGATCGAGGAGTTGCTCGAGAATCGACATCCTCACGGCAATACCCTCGTCGATCGTCTCGAGCCTCGGAAACAATGCGACGAGCGCGTCGAAGGCCGAGGCGGCCAGGCCGAAGGCCGCGGCGAGCGGCAGGACGAGCACCGCCGCGACGACCAGGCCGGCTCGGCCGCGGCTCTTCGCAGCGAAGCTGGTGATGAACATGGCGATCAGGGCCATGGCCGGTTCGGCCCGTGAGATCCAGAGGACGGCGAAGGCGACGCCGCCGACGATGGCGATGCGTGTCCAGCCCGCCGCGGCCGAAAGCCATCCGATCCGCGAGCACGCCGGGAATGCGGCCCTCACCGCGGCCGGCAGGATGTAGAGCGTGGTCGCCATCAGCATGACCCCGACGTCCGCCAGGGCCAGCGGATTGGAGGCCAGCGTCTCCTCCTGATGGGTGCGGAGCATGAGACGGAACGACGCATCGATGTCATCGACGCGAACGGAGCTGTCGGTGATCGCGATCCCGATGACAGCAAGGCAGATAAACCAGGTCGAGACGAGGGTCTCACGGAGTTCGTCCGGGGAACTCGATCCCACCAGGCACGTCGTCGCCAGCAGCTGGAGCCCGATGTAGGGCACCACCCGCAAAAGCAGTGCCGAGACCGACGGGTCGCGGAACGACTCCGTCGCGACCACGCTCCATCCGTAGAAACAGTAAAAAGCGAGAGATGAGCCCCACGCGGACGCATAGGCCCCGCGAGGCAACGAGCTTCCGCCGCGGATCGCGGCGACCGCCAGCGCGACCGCAGCGAGCCCGCCGACGCCGAGATTCATCAGGAACGGCGAGTTTGCCAGCTGCGGCAGCACGGCCACGCCCACCTGGCGGATGCCGTGCATCGTGAGCACGAGCGCGACGACCTGGACGGGTGCGGTCCACATCCGGACGAGCACCCGCCCGACCGCGGCGACGAGCAGCAGGTAGAACATCCTTCGGCACCGTTGAAGGTGGACACCCCGAGGTTTGCGGGCGATCGGGCCCCGGTCAGCCACGACGAGGCCGACGGGGAAGTAGCAAAAGCGGGCGGGGACTGGAAAGATCACCCCCGGCCCCGAACGACCGAGGGCAATGACCTTGCGGCTGCCGTGAAGACTTCGCTAGCCTCCCAAGCCTCCCAGGGTCCGCCGTTCGAACAACGATGAGGTGGTGCTTCGCGAACGCCATGAAGTGCTTCGTCTCGACATCCCACGTGAACGCCTGGAGCATCCGCAAGGGACTGCGGCAATTGGGGCTGGACTGCGGCTCGCTGCAGCCGTCCGCCGGACTCGTTCCCGCCGCGAACTCCGCACCCAGCCGCGGCGACACCCTCTTCTTCACCGAGGAGGACAGCCTCCTGAGGCACCTCTCCTCCGGCTCGGACGACTATCACTTCTACCCGCGCACGGTGCCCGTGCCGCCCGATGACAAGCTCGCCTTCGCCGACATGATGAAGGGATTGGGAGAGTCGCCCGTCCCCTACTGGCCGTTGACGGGAAGGCCGCCGGAGGAGCCTCCCGTGATGCCTCTCGTCTTGAAGTCGCGGTCGTCGTGGCGGGACGGACGCAAGCTTCCCCGTGGTTGGGTCTGCAAGACCGAGGGCGAGTATCGGGAGGCCTGCGTCGCAATGCGGCGGGCGGGGCTCTCGGCGGACGACTTCCTCATCCAGGAGTTTCTCCCCGACGCCGACGTCGTCTCCACCTGTGGATTCTTCGACGCCTTGAACCACTCCAGAAACCTCTTTCTCACGACCCGAAAGCTCCTGGGGCAGGGGGAGGGACTGACGACTGGCGTGGTCGTCGAGACGATCGACGACACGGAAGGCCTCCTGCCCAGGACGGTCGCGATCCTCGACGCCCTCGGCTACCGCGGACCCTTCGAGCTGGAGTTCGTCCGCGACGGACGTCGCGGCGTGTACCACGTGCTCGAGCTGAACATGCGGTTTTGGATGCAGCACGGACTTTTCATCGACGGCTGTGGAAACCGCCTGCTCGAGCGGTACCTCGACCGCGATCAGCCGCGGACGGGAGTCGGTCAGACCACCGGCGACGTGCGGCTCGTGTGGGTCGATCGGCTGGCGTTGATCGCGGCGATCGTGAAGCGTCGGTGGGGTTTCCTGCGGGAGGCAAGGAACCGCTGTCGGGAGGCGGCCCGAAGCGGCGCCAGGGTCGTCGCCTATCCGGGAGCCTGGGCGACGCTCCGGTTTTGCGGGATCGCGATGGTTCGTCGCATGCTCGCGACCGCCCCGCGAGGATCGAGGCGGATCGCGTGAGCCCGACTCCATGACGCTCAGGATCTTCCATCCAACGGGGCGTCCACGGGAGCGTCGCTATGTGTTCGATGTCGTGTTCCGGGAGTTTCTCGGGCTCGAACACGACTCCGTGGAGGATCCGTCGACGGCCCACGTGCGGATCGAAGTCGACGACGCAGGTCCGGCCGCGACGCTCGCGGTGGACGACCGATTCCTCGCCACGCCGGACGACCGCTGGCTGCGGCGCGACTCGCTGCCCCGCGTGCCCGTCGGTCGGTGGCGGCCGCCACCGTGGATCGACGGCCTGGAGCGGGACGTGCCGGTGCTCTTTTCCTCCGACGATGCCCGACCTCCCGCGGCGTGTGGCCTCCACCTGCCGATCGACATCTTCGGCGGGATCTTCTTCATGCTCTCCCGCTACGAGGAGGCGGTCGAGGGGGCGTCCTGCGACCGCTTCGGGCGGTTTCCGGCGATGGCGTCGCTCGCGGGCCGGGAGTCGTTCCTCGAGCGGCCCATCGTCGATGAGTACGTGGAGATCCTCTGGTCGATGCTCGTGCGGCTGCGGCCAGGCCTCCGTCGCCGGGAGCAACGGTATTCGCTGCACGTGAGCCACGACGTCGACAATCCCTTTCTCGGCTGCGGAGTGCCGGCGGGCAGGCTGCTCCGTGGCACTGCGGGGGATCTGCTCGTGCGTCGCGATCTATCGCAGGCCGCCGGGCGGCTGGCGAGTTGGCTTCTCCGGCGTCCCGGCTCCGACCCGGGCAACACGTTCGGGTTTCTCATGGATGCCAACGAGCGGGCCGGCATCGTCGGGGAGTTCTATTTCATGGCCACGGACCGGACCTCCCCCTTCGATGCCTCGTACGGCCTCGATGACCCGGAGATCCGCAAGCTCATCTCGTCGATTCACGCGCGGGGCCACCGCATCGGACTGCATCCCGGCTTCGAGACCTTCCTCGATGCGAAGCGGACGGCGGACGAATTCGGACGGCTCGTGCGTTGCTGCGACCGTCTCGGCATCTCGCAGGATTCCTGGGGCGGACGGCAGCACTACCTCCGCTGGCGAAACCCCGACACGTGGCAGAACTGGCAGGACTCCGGCCTGGATTACGACGCGACGGTCGGATTCGCCGACCGGGTCGGTTTTCGGGCCGGCACCTGCCGGGAATTTCCTGTCTTCAACGTCCGGACCGCTGACCGGCTTCCCCTCCGTGAGAAGCCGCTCGTGGCGATGGAGCGGACGCTGCTCGACCCGGCCTACATGGGGCTCTCGCCGGAGGCCTGCGTCACGCGGCTGGAAGGGCTCGCCGCAACCTGCCGGCGTCATGGTGGCACGCTCTCGCTGCTCTGGCACAACACGAGCCTCCTCACCGCGGCGGAGCGTCGGCTCTACGTTGACGTGCTCGGGGCGATCCGCTGATCAACTGGCCCGCGTCGCGGCCCGCTCCAGGATCTCCACCACCCGCGGCAGGCACGCTTCCTGCGTGAAGTTTCGCAGGGCGAACTCGCGGCCCGCGAGGCCGCGACGGCTCAACTCCTCCTCCGCCATCCCGCTCACCGCCCGCAGCGTTTCGGCGAGCGAATCCGGCCGGCCCGGTTCCACCACCCAGCCGCATCCCGATCGCTCGATCGTCTCGGCGAGGTCGGATTCGGGCAGCGCGACCGCGATGATCGGCCTGCCGGCCAGCATGTAGGCCAGCAGCTTCGACGGCACCGACGCCATCGACTGACGGCCGTGCGTCGGCAGCACGAGCACGTCGGCCGCGGCCAGGATCATGGCGTTCTCCTCCAGGAGATACGGCGAGTGAAACAAGACTCGCCCGCCCCCGATCCGGCCGGCGATTTCACGGCAGGCGGCGAGGCTGCTGCCGTCCCCGGCGATGAGCAGGCGAAGCTGCGGCAGATCACCGAGCGAACCGACGGCCGCGACGACGCCCTCGACGCCGGCCGCGACGCCGACGTTGCCTCCATAGACCGCCAGAAACGTGCCGGCGGGAATGCTTCTCTCCTCGCGATATCTTCGCGAGCGGTCGGCATCGGGGGTAACCGACCGGCCATCGACCCAGTTGGGCACCACGTGCAGTCTCTCCGGAACGACGCCCCGGTCGCCGCGGTAGATCGCCGCGAACGACTCCGAGATCACCATGACGTCATGGCAGCTTCGGGCGATGCGCCGGTCGATCGAACGGAAGAGCCGCACGAGCCGGCTGTCGGGGCCGACCCGCTTCTGCGAGACGAGCGACTCGGGATAGACGTCCTGGACGTTGATGACCATCGGTATCCCCCGCAGCCGCGCGACGACCGCCAGCATTCCGGTCGCCAGGATCGGCCAGGTGTTGGCATAGATCACGTCCGGCCGCCGGATCGTCAGGGCCTTCCAGCCGGAAGTCAGGCCGAAGGAGACGTTCTCGAGGAATCGGCTGAGCATGCGTGATTCCGAGGAAAGCAGCGAGAAGCACCGCACGACGACGACGCCGTTCGATTCGACCTGCCGCCGGTAGGGCCTCCGCGAGTAGCCCGGGTAGAGCCTGCCGGCCGGGCGGCTGGGGAACGCCGTGAGCACCGTGACGTCGTGCCCCCGCCCCGCCATCGCCTCGGCGACCTGCGAGGTCGTCTGGCTGGATACCACGGGCTCTGGTGGATAGACCGGACTCACGACGAGGCAGCGCATGCCGACGACCTACTTCCTATCCCAGCCCAACGAGTGCCGGGCCCGCTCGAACAACGACCGCGACATGAAGGGCTTCTCGAACGCCAGAAAAAGGCAGCCGCAGATCGCGATGATCGGAGGCGTCAGGACCGCGATCTGGACGAGCGATTCGATGCCGAGGAAGCGGCTGGCGTGGAGGCCGATCGTCTTTCTGCCGAGCATCGAGATCAGGACGCCGTGGTAGAGGTAGATCGTGTAGCACATGCCGCCGACGATGTAGACCGCCGGATGCGAGAGCAGGCGGCGGGAGCGTCGCCCCTTGAACGCCGCCGCATACGCGAGGAGCGTCAGAAGTGGGCCGAGCACGTGGAGGCAAAACCGCTGCTGGACGACGAAAAAGATTCCGATCCATGCGGCGCAGCCCACGGCGTCCCAGATCGCCGGCCGCCTGCCGGGATCCAGATCGCCCGACACCTGGCAATCGGCGAGCAGGAACCCGGCGAGGAACCAGTGGATCGCGCTCAGGATCGTCCAGCCGTGCATGGGGGCGTGGGCGGGATAGGTGGCCAACGATTGCAGCGAGCCGGCGGCCACGATCGCAAGGAAGATCACGCTGCGGCGAAGCGAGGCCGCCCGCAGCCGAAACACCACCGCCAAGAGCGGAGCAACCAGGTAGAATTGCGCCTCGATCTCCAGCGACCAGGCCACCGGCAGGATGTCGCTGCCGCGTCCATACAGGAAAAAGTGGCCGTACACCGCCGATGCCAGGAAGTGCGGCAGGAGATCGCCCAGCCGCGCTCCCCGCACGGCCACAGCCAGCGCCGTCATGATCGCAAGCGCGATCAAGTAGGGCGGCTCGAGGCGGATCACTCGCCGAAGATAGTAGTCCCCAAGCCGGACCTGCCTGCCGCCGGCGACGTGCTGCCGGGCGAACGGCAGCGCGAGGATGAACCCGCTGATCATGAAGAAGAGCTGCACGCCGACGTGGCCTTCCGCGAAGATCCGGCAGAGGCGGTCGTTGTCGGTGGTCGTGTCGTGGGGATGCGGAGTCTTCGCGACGGCGTAGTCGTTGATGTGGTAGAGCAGCACGCAGAGGATGGCGATGCATCGCAGCCCGTCGACGTGCCGCAGCAGCTCCCCCACCGACGTCTCCCTCGCGAAAATCCGCTCCAGCCATCCCCGGCAAATCTCGGGCTTGCTCGGCGGTTGTTCGATGGCAGGCAAGGAAAGCGTCTCGCGAACACCGGGATGGTAGGTGATGCCCCCGAGCCGCGGGTTGTAATCGGGGTTCGCGGTCCGCGGCAAGCGAAGACGTCTCGGGCTTGCTGATTCGCATCGTTTTCGCCGACGATACCGAAACGCGGCCGGATCGCCGTGCGCAGGACTTGGAATGTTGCTCGACGATCTCAAGCAAGCCGTCAAACGCCGGGCGCGCTGGTGCGCGGGCAGGGACTGGTATCCCTTGCTGGACGTGCGGGTGCCCATCCGTCGCTTCGGCTCGGCGATGGCGGGATGGACCGTCGCATCCGACCTGCTGTCGAGCCGGTCGGTGGTGTGGTGCGTCGGCATCGGCGAGGAGATCTCGTTCGACCTCGCCCTCCACGCGGCCTACGGCATGCCGATCGACGCCTTCGACCCCACGCCCCGGTCGCTCGCCTGGGTCCGCGGGCAGCCGCTGCCGGCCGGCTACCGGGTGCACCCGTACGGTCTCGCCGATCGGGACGGACGAGTTTCGTTCCGTCCTCCTTCCGACCCGAGGCACGTGTCGCACGCGATGATCGCGGACGCCGCCGCGGACTCGGGGAGCGTCGTCGGGGAGGTCCGTCGGCTCGGCACGCTCGCGTCGATGCTCGGGCAATCGCGGATCGACCTGTTGAAGATGGACATCGAGGGAGCCGAGTACGGCGTGATCGACGACCTTGCCGGGCAGCCGCTCCTGCCGGGGCAGCTGCTCGTCGAGTTTCACCATCGGTTTCCGGCGGTGGGCATCGAACGCACCCGCGCCGCGGTCGCGACCCTCCGGTCGCTCGGCTACCGTCTCTTCCACGTGTCGCCCAACGGCGAGGAGTATGCGTTTCTTCTCGACCGTGGTGCCGCAGGCCAGGGGAGAGCGCCCTGAGCAGCCTGGGGACGGAGGACGACCGATGCCGACGCTCGTGCAGATCAACACCGTCGTGAACTACACGTCCACCGGCAGGATCGCCGAGGGGATCGGCAAGGCCGCGATCGCCGCGGGATGGCGGAGCGTCGTCACCTTCGGCCGTCACCCCCGCCCCTCGGCCTCCGAGACGATCGACCTCCGCGACCGGCTGGGAACGGCGGTGCACGCGATCGCCACGCGGCTCGCCGACCGCCAGGGGCTTCATTCCCGGCGGGCCACCGCGAGGCTGGTGCGGGCCCTCGACCGCCTGCGGCCCGACGTGATCCACCTGCACAACCTCCACGGCTACTATCTCGACTACCCGTTCCTCTTCCGCCACCTCCGTTCGGCGGGGCGGCCGGTCGTCTGGAGCCTCCACGACTGCTGGCCGTTCACCGGCCATTGCTGCTACTTCGACGTGGCGGGCTGCGACCGCTGGGTCGCCGGATGTCACGATTGCCCCCTCACGCACACCTACCCCGCGTCGGTCCTGGCCGACCGTTCGGCCGGCAACTGGGCCGACAAGCGAACCGCCTTCCGCGGCCTGCCGAGGCTGCATATCGTGACACCGTCGCGCTGGCTCGCGGCCCGCGTGGGGGAATCGTTCCTCGGCTGCCATCCATGCGACACGATTCCCTACGGCATCGATCTCGCGGCGTTCCGTCCGATGCCCGACGGCGACTTCCTGCGGCGGTTCCCGCTCAGGGAAAGACGGCTCGTCCTCGCCGTCGCGAGCGAATGGGATCCACGCAAGGGGCTCGACCACGTCGTCGCGCTGCGACCGCTGCTCGACCGTGAGCGGTTCGACATCGCCGTCGTCGGCGTGAACAAGCAGGAGGCGGGGCGGCTGCCCGAAGGCGTGCTCCCGATCCTGCGGACCGACAGCACCGACGAACTCGCGGCACTCTACTCGCGGGCCGCGGTCTTCGTGAATCTCACGCTCGCCGACAACTTTCCCGTGACGAACCTCGAGGCCCTCGCCTGCGGCACGCCCGTCGTCACCTACGAAAGCGGCGGCAGCCCGGAGGCGGTGGATGAGGGCACCGGCTTCGCGGTGGCGAGGGGAGACGTGGCGGCCGCCGCCCGCGCGATCGAGCGGATCGCCGCGTTCGACCGCGAGGTGGTGAGGAAGCGGTGTCGTGAGCGTGCCGAGGCGATGTATCGGCTCGAGACCCAGTACGAACGCTACGTCAGACTCTACCGGAGCCTGCTCGCCGATGCCGCCTGAATCGACGGTGAGCGACGGAGCCGACGGGCTGCGGCTCTGCTGGGTCATCCCCTGGTTCGGCCCGCGGCACGCCTACATCGAGAACGACCTGCCGCCGGCGCTCGCGCGGCTGGGCGTCGATGCGAGGATCGTGACGAGCGTGTTCCAGCCGGAGTTCTACGTGGCCGACTGGAGCGAACGGTTCGGCAAGGCCTTCGGTCCGAGCCGGTTTCCGCCGGGCGAGTACCGCCATGCGGGGATCGATGTCCACCGGCTGCGATCGCTCGCCGTGCGGCGGTGGGTGGTGCTGCGCGGGCTGCGGCGGGCCCTCCGCGATCTCCGGCCGGACATCGTCGAGGCTTCCGGAATCTCGTCTCCGCTCACCTGGCAGGCCGCACGCGTCGCCCAACGGCTGGGAATACCCCTCGTCGTGAGCCACCACATGCCGAGGCTCGCTCCCTCCGATACCGGCCTGCTCGAGCGGGCACAAGCTTTCATCGGCCGCCGCGTGCTCGACCGCACGGCCGGCGTCTTCTTCGTGTCGGACGAGGCCCGGGAACACGCCGTGGAGCGGTACGGCCGCCTTCCCGAGCGGTCGTGGCAGATGCCACTGGGCGTCGATACGGCGACGTTCTGTCCGGGAGACCGCGAAGCGTGGACCGCCAACCGCCGGACCGTCCGGGAGCGGCTCGGCATCGACGCCGACACTCCGCTCGTCGTCTACACGGGGCGGCTGGAGGAGTCGAAGGGGATGGGCATCCTCGCCGCGGCGATGAACCGACCGGAGACCAGCGGCATCCGCTTCGCGTTCGCCGGCCAAGGGGCCTGCGAGGGGCTCCTGCGGGCCTGCCCCAACGCGCACCTGCTCGGCTACCGGCCGCTCGGCGAACTGGTCGATCTCTACCGGGCCTGCGACCTCGCGGTCTGGCCCGACAGCATGAGCGTCAGCCAGCTCCACGTGCTCGCCTGCGGCTCCCCGCTGCTGATTCCGGCCCCGCATCCGAAGCCGGAGCTGATCGACTGCGGGGCGAAGACGTTCCCTCGCGGCGACGTCGCGGCGCTCGCTGCCGCGATCCAACGGCTGGCCACCCGCCGGCCGGTGACGTGGGAGGCCGCGACCGATGCGGCTCGGGCCGCCGCCGGGCAGTGCTCATGGGCGGCGATCGCCGTGCGGCGGCTCGCCTGCTACCGGGAGATTCTGGCCGAACGGCGGGGCTCTCCCCGGCCTAGCGGCGCGGGTCGAGTTCCGTGATCGCGAGAAGCCGCTCCCAGGTGGAGAGCGGCTCACATGGGCAGACGTGGCGGTAGACGAAGCGGCGGAGGCCGTAGGGGAGCCCGCCGAGGACGGCGTCCGGCATGAGCCGGTTGGAGAGCCGCGTGCCGAAGGGGAGGATGGTCGTCCGGCCGTGTGGCTCGAGCAGGCCGGCCAGTTCCGCCGGCCGGAAGAAGCGGATGTCGTAGAGGCGGTCGGTCTTCGCCCGCTCGGCGAAGGTCTTCCGCAGCCGCTCGTTGTGGGCGTTGTGGACAATGACCACGAGATACCGCGACGTGATGCGGACCTGCTCCGCGAGCAACTGCCGGATCTTGTCGTCGGAGCCGAAGCAGACCCAGAGGCCGTTGTGGAACGTGACGTCGAACGCGGCGTCCGGCAAGCCGGTCGCGAAGGCGTCGAGCACCATCGTCTTCAGCGAGCGGCTGCCGCAGGCGGCGGCCGCCGCCCGCACCGTCTCCGGCTCGTAGTCGGAACCGGTCGCGTCGTACCCGCGGGTCGCGAGGTAGTTGGCGTCGCGGAGCGTCGCCCCGCCGAGCTCCAGAAACCGCAGCGAGCGGTCCGGAAAGAGCATCTCGAGGTGGTAGCCGGTTCGCGGGAACGCGTTCAGGTAGTTCGGCAGGTGGTGGGACCACGCCTGCCGCCACTGATCCTTCGTCATCAGGCATTCGCCACGGAAGCCGACCGGCGGTGCGCATGCCGTCATCGTCGCCCGGGCCAATCGGGCCCGCTCCTGAGGGATTCGAAGGCGGGTTGGTAGGGGAAGATCGTCGTGGGGTCAATGCCGGTCGTGGGCATGTTCGGCGCATGAAAAAGCCACGTCCCTCGCGGTGAGGGACGTGGCCTATTCGTTCGGTAGCCAGGAACTTCCGATCAGGCGGCGATCGCCGAGGCGGCCGCGGCCGCACGGGCCTTTCGCCGGCGGGCAATCTCCCCGCCGCCGACCGTCGCGAGGCCGAGCACGGCGAGCATGATCGTCGAGGGCTCCGGCACCGCGGCGACCCGGAAGCCCATGGAGGCCGTGGCCGTCGTGCTCGACTGAAGGGCACCGGCGAAGGTGTCGCTGTTGGCGAAGGTGTTGGGTCCGGTGGCACCGGTGACGGGCATCGTGTACCAGCCGCCGATCCAGAACGCCTGGGTAGTGTTGGAGTTCTGCAGCCACTCGGCCATGTTCCCGAACATGCCCCTTGCACCGTAGGGCGACACGGTGTTGGCAAGGCCGTCCACGTCCATGGGGCCCGCCGAGGAGGCGAATCCGTAGTACGCCACGTTGGTGTTGACGTCACCGGCGGTCGACGTGGCGGCGGGAAGAGTGTCGCTGGAGGTGGCGTAGCGGAAGTATCCGCCCGAACCAGCGTTCAACGACTGGCTGTAGTAGGCAGCCTTGAACCATTCGTCCCGGGTCGGCAGGAATGCCTGGGCCCCCACGTTGCGGACCAGTGCGGCGGTCGGAATGGCGACGTTGGCGAGCGTGTAGGCACCGTTGTTGATGATCGAATCGACCAATCCCGAAGCCACGCTCGTCGGGGCCCCGTTGTGAAGCCAGTTCGTGAACCGCGCCGCACTGTAGACGTTGACGAAGTTCGCGGACTTGTTTTCAAAGCCGGCCTTCGCCGTGTAGACGAAGCTCCCGGAAGAACCCGTCCGCGTGATGCCGCCGGTCGAGAAGGTGCCCATGTTGGTGTTGTAGAGGCCGTAGGGATCGCTCTTCGCGACGGCATTGAGGAAGGTGATGTACTCGGTGTTCGAGACCTCGCTCCGCCCCATGTTGAACGTCGTGGCGACGGAGCCGAAAGTGCCCGAGGTCCCGACGGTCTTGCCGACGTTTCCGGGATTGCCGATCGGCACGAAGTCCATGACGGTGGACGTGCCGTAGTTGATGCTCACGACGCCGGCCGACGCGGCTGACGCCCACAGGGCGGTGAAGGCGGCAATGGCACAGCGGGCGAAGGCCCTCAGATTCTGGACCTGGGCGGACCGGCCGTGCCCCCAATTCCAGCGGCTGCTGCGCCGCATGTGGATGCCGTTCACGCTGCCCGGGGGAGTGCTCGACCGGCGGTACTGGGGCCGCCGATTCTGCTTGCTGATTTTCTCGAACGACCCGCGGGAATCGACCGCGTAGTCGCTCTCGTACTCGGAACGGAAAGACACACACGACGTGCTCATGAGACAGCTCCTTGAAAAAAAGGTTCCTTTTGGAATAGGCAAGATTGACCTGGTGAAAAACCGTTGAACTGGGACTGGATGAATCAGCGACGATCGATGAACGAACTCACGACATCACGAAGGCACTGCGGCGGTCGGCGATCCGGCCGGCCTCCCGGAACAGCGATACGAGCCCGTCCCCGGCGGTCGCCCCGGGCAGATAGACCCAGGCCCCGAGCTGACGAGCCCACAGCTCCTCGTCGATGCCGTCCTCCGGACCGCAGATGACGACGAGCGTTCCCGGACGGGCGGCGAATTCCTCCGCGAGCTCGACCATGTCGGAGACGCGATCGCCGACCGGATTCGCGACGTCGACCAGCACGAGCCGGTAGTCGCCATCGATGGCAGCGCGAAGATCGGCGTCCGTTTCCGGCGCGTCGCCCTCCTGCCAGCCACCAAGCTCCATCGCCGCCAGGGCGCGGTTCCGGAAGCCGATTTCACCCGTCACTACCAGACACCGCGACAGCCCGGGCAACCGGCCGCCACGAGACGTCGGCGACGGCGCTGTGCGCAAATCCTCCGACGTGATACCAACCGCCACGACCATCATCGCGCACCTCCTCAATGCTTGATGCCTCACCCGCAAAGCGGATCGGCCCGAGGCCGCTTCCCGCATCGCGTGGTGTTCGTCGCACTTCGCGACTGGAGAGAGGAAATGCACTCGCCGTGCCGTTCGGCGCGGAGAGAAAGAAAAAGTTTTCAGCCGGGCGTATTTCCCGCGAAAAACGGAGGGTTTTCGCGATGGGGCCGCAGCGGGGCGGCGGAAAGGCCTCGGCGCGGCCTCTCACCAACTCGGTGACATGATCAGCCGTTCAGAGGGCCTTTTGCGGCCCTGGCGGGCCCCGTCAGGCCGCCTTTTCCCGGGGAAAACCGGGGTTCTCACCACGATGGGGACGCCCCAACCGGAATGGTGAGGCGGCCTCGAGGCCGCAGGCGGCAAGCAGAGTGTCGATCACGCGATCCTGATCGTCCGTGGCGAGATCCGGGCCCATCGGCAGGCTCATGACGTGCCGCGCGAGCCAGGCGGCAACTGGCGTCGAACCTCGGGCGGCGGCTCTATAGGCCGGCTGCTCGTTGATCGGCAGGGGATAGTGCACGGCGGTTGGGATGCCGTTGGCCGCGAGCTTCTCCCTGACCGTCTCGCGGTCCGCCACGACCACGGTGTACTGCGCATGGACGCTCGACCGCGTCGGACGCACGTCGAGCAGCGCGAGGGAGGGCGGGGCCGCCTCGATCCATTCTGCCTCGACCGGCGGAGCGCCGGCGGCCGTGAGCGCCCGCGTGTATCGCGATCCGATCCGACCTCGCTCTTCAACTTCCCACGCGAACCGGGGCCATTTGGCGAGCACGATCGCACACTGAAGCGTGTCCATCCGGCCACCGACGCCGATCCGCTCGTGGATGTACCGTTCCTTCTGGCCGTGGACGCGGATCATCCGCGTCGCCTCCGCGATCGCGTCGTGGTCGGTGAAGATCGCCCCGCCATCGCCGTAGCAGCCGAGCGGCTTGCTCGGGAAGAAACTGGTGCAGCCAATGGTCGAAACGCCGCAGCTCCGCCGGCCGTCTAGCGTCGCTCCAAAGCTCTGCGCCGCATCCTCGATCACCGGGATCCCTCGGGAGTCGGCGATATCGTTGATTCTGCGCATGTCGGGGATCTGGCCGTACAGGCTCACCGGGATGATGGCCTTCGTGCGGGGCGTGATTCGGTGTTCGAGGAGCGACGCATCCATGAGCCCCGTGTCGGCCTCGACATCGACGAACACGGGTGTGGCCCCGAGGAGCGCGATCACCTCGGCCGTGGCGATGAAGGTGAAGGGGGACGTGATCACCTCGTCGCCGGGGCCGATGCCCAGGGCCATGAGGCTGATGAGCAGGGCTTCCGTGCCGCTCGAGACCGTGATGCAGTGACGCACGCCCACGTAGGATGCCAGCACACCCTCGAGTTCACGCACTTCCGGGCCCATGATGTACTGCCCGTGCGCGAGCACCGCCGCCATGCGGGCCTCGAGCTCCGGCCGGATCGCGTCCTGCTGGATCGAAAGATCGATGAACTGCATGGGCGGCTTCTGCTCCCGATGGCCACTCGACATGTTGCCGTTATTACGCCGCGACCCGAATCTCCGAATCGACCAGTTCGTACCGCCGGCCGGTGGAATCGACGGCGGAAGCGCCACTCCCGTCGACCGGCAGGTCGAGCCGCTCGCCGTGCTCGCTCATCCAGCCGATCTGCCTCGCGGGCACGCCCGCGACGAGCGCGTAGGGCTTCACGTCGCGGGTGACGACCGCGCCCGCGGCGACGAACGCGAACTGGCCGATCGTCGTGCCGCAGACGATCGTGCAGTTGGCGCCGAGCGTGGCACCGCGGCGGACGAGCGTGGGGCGAAACTCGTCCCGCCTCGGCACGTGGGCCCGAGGGTTGACGACGTTCGTGAACACCATGCTCGGACCGCAGAAGACGTCGTCCTCGAGCGTCACCCCCTCGTAGACCGAAACGTTGTTCTGGACCTTGACGTTGTCGCCGAGGATCGCCCGCGGGCCGATGACCACGTTCTGGCCGATCCGGCAGTCGCGGCCGATGCGGGAGCCGGTCATGACGTGGCAGAAGTGCCAGATCTGCGTGGCGGCGCCGATCTCGACGCCGTCGTCCACGTAGGACGACTCGTGCACCTGCACGCCGGCCGCTAGGCCGGTCGAGGACGTGCCGCGGGGCTCCATGGTTCAGCCGCTCCGGCAGGCCGCCCGTTGACGCCGCGAGGAACGGCCCGCCAGATTCGGGTGCACCGACCCGGTGGTCTGCACCTCGGCGGCGTTGATCCGATGGACGAGCTCGATCGCGGGCCTCGCATCCTCGATGCCGAAGCCGTTGCCGGCGAGGATCTCCCGGTAGACGCGGGTGTGCAGGTTGGTGAAACCGTCGGAGAACTCGATCTCCTCCCCGTCGAGCGTCATCGAGCGATGGGCGAACCTGCCGGCGGCCTGGACGGCTTCTGGCAGGTCCTTCTCGTCGACCGACAGGAACCACCGCACACGGGCCCGCTCGAGTTCGACGTAGCCCGACATCCGTCTCGGCTCGTGGAGGTGGACCTCGATCCGTCCGGCCTCGCCGAAGAGCCAGACGAGGAGGTCGAAGAAGTGGACGCCGATGTTCATCGAGACGCCGCCGGAGCGGCGGGCGTCCCCCTTCCACGAGACGTCGTACCATGCGCCGCGACGCGTGACGTAGGAGAGGCAGACGTCGTGGGGCCGGCCGGAGGGCTCCGAGCGGATCTCCTCGCGGAGCGCCTGGAGCTTCTCGATGAGCCGCAGCTGGAGCACCGCGTGGACCCGTCGGCCATACTCCGCCTCGAGGTCCGCGAGCGCATCGAGGTTCCACGGGCTCAGCACCATCGGCTTTTCGCAGATGGCGTCGGCCTTCACGCGGAGCGCGAGCCGCACGTGTGCGTCGTGGAGATAGTTCGGGGAGCAGATGGAGACGTAGTTGACGCGTTGCTCGTCCGGCCCGCGGCGGAGCTTCTCGAGGTATCGGTCGAACCGCTCGATCTCGGTGAAGAAACGGGCGGCGGGAAAGTAGGAGTCGATCCGGCCTACGCAGTCGTGCGGGTCGACCGCGGCGACGAGGTCGTTGCCCGTCTCGTGGATCGCCTGCATGTGCCTCGGGGCGATGAAGCCCGCGGCGCCGATGAGGGCGAAGTTGGCCATGGCGATCGTCTCCGGAGGAAAAAGGTGGTGTCAGGCCCGGTGGTAGGCCGCGGGACGTCGTGTCGCGAAGTTGCGGCAGTCGACGAGCGGCACCGACAGGCTGTCGAAGGGGAAGTCGCGGTATTCCTGGTGTGCCGTGCAGAGAACCATGACGTCATGGTCGCCGGTGATCGGCAGCGACTTCCGGCCGGCGACGTCGTGGTGGCTGCGGCCGGCCTGGATCACCGGCACGTGCGGGTCGTTGTAGGCGACGACCGCCCCCCGCTTCTCGAGCAACTGCATGATCGCGTAGGTCGGCGACTCCCGGTCGTCATCCACGTTCGCCTTGTAGGCGAGGCCGAGCAGGAGCACCCGCGAGCCCCGCACCGGCTTGCCGGCGTCGTTGAGCGCGTCGATCACCCGGGCGACCACGTACTCCGGCATCGCCGTGTTGATCTCGCCGGCCAGCTCGATGAGCCGCGTCCGCTGGCCGTATTCGAGGGCCTTCCAGGTGAGGTAGAAGGGGTCGATCGGGATACAGTGGCCGCCCAGCCCCGGGCCGGGATAGAAGGGCATGTAGCCGAACGGCTTCGTCGCCGCGGCGTCGATCACCTCCCAGACGTCGATCCCCATCTGCGAGTAGATCATCTTCAGCTCGTTGACGAGCGCGATGTTCACCGCCCGGAAGATGTTCTCCGTGAGCTTCGTGGCCTCGGCGACGCCGCAGCTCGACACCGGCACGACGTCCTTCACGATCCGGCGGTAGAGTTCGGCGGCGCGGTCGCGGCAGGCGGGCGTGAGGCCTCCGACGACCTTCGGCACCTCGGAGAGCCGGCTGCGGGGGTTGCCCGGGTCCTCCCGCTCCGGCGAGAAGGCGAGATGGAAGTCGCGGCCCGCGACGAGGCTGCTCCCCTGTTCGAGGATCGGCTTCACGACCTCCTCGGTCGTGCCGGGATAGGTAGTCGATTCGAGTACGACGAGCTGTCCCCGGCGGAGGTGCGGCGCGAGCGACCTCGCCGTGTCGGCGACGTAGGCCAGGTCGGGCGTGCGGTTGGCGGTCAGGGGCGTCGGCACGCAGATGAGCACCGAGTCAGCCTCGGCTACCTCGCTGAAATCGGCCGTCGCGCGGAACCGTCGCGCGGCGGTCGCGGCGACGATGTCGGCGGCGGCGATGTGCTTGATGTAGGACCGGCCCGCGGCGAGCGCGTCGACCTTCCCTCCGTCGGTGTCGATGCCGAGGGCGGTCGCACCGCTCTTCGCGAAGGCGAGGCAGAGGGGAAGCCCGACGTAGCCGAGGCCGACGACGGCCGTGTCGTACTTCGCCTGCCCGCATGCCTCTCTCGGCGGCAACCGCAACGCGGCCACCTGCGGCTTGCGTGAAGGCCTGCTCGAGGCTGCGGTGGCGTTCGTCGGCGGCACGACGGTGGACGAGGCGGTCGAGGCGGGGGGCACCATGATCGACGAGGCTCCCTCGGGACGGATGGCGGGCCGTACCAGGCACGGCTTTCACCCATGACGCGGGGGGACGGTAGGAAGGGCCCGGGGCTCGGGGCAAGACGTCTTTGGGGGGCGTTCGGCTGTTACTGGGTCGCCGGTTCTGCACTCGAAACCCCTCGTGGGTTCCCTGCGTTCCCGCCAAGCCCGGGCGTTGGCATCCTGCGCAGCCTCCGCAGGCCTCCCCATGTGGCAGGCCGCCGTGCGGCGACGCCGTTCGCCAGGCATTGCTTCCTTGACTCCCCACCGCGACTCCAGCCATTATCCCCCGCGACCGAAGGAGCTCGTCCCAGGCGATCCTGGCGAAGGGCTTCGCGGCCGCATCGGGTCAAATGGAGTTGCCCGGATGGTTTCCACGTTCCGCCCGCGTTCCTCCGCCGTCCTCGGTCGGATGTTGCGTGCGGCCGCGTTCCTGACCGCCGTCGCGACGACCTCGCCGGTTGTCGCCGAGCCGCCCGCCGCACGGACCGCAGCGGTCGAGACGGTGCCGTTGCCACCGACCGAGCCGGCCAATCCGCTGCCGCTCGCCGAGGAGCGTCTCGGCCCCGATCTCTCCGGCCAGACCGCGGCCCAGGCGGCGCTCAAGAGCCACGGCTGCGTCGTCTGCCACCAGAACGTCGGCGACATGCACCGCAGCCCGAACGTCCGTCTCGGCTGCACCGACTGCCACGGTGGCGACGCCGCCGCGACCACGAAGCGCGCGGCCCACGTCCATCCGAAGCACCCGGAGGTCTGGACCGGCTCGGCCAATCCGCAGCGGTCCTACACGCTCCTCAACCACGAGTCGCCCGAGTTCGTGCGGTTCGTGAATCCCGGCGACCTTCGCGTCGCCCACACGAGCTGCGGCGGCTGCCACTCGTCGATCGTGCTCCAGGTGCGCAAAAGCATGATGACCCACGGCTGCATGCTGTGGAACGCCGCGCTCTACAACAACGGCTCGATCCCCAACAAGCATGCGAGCTTCGGCGAGAGCTACAGCCATGAGGGGGTGGGACAGCGGCTGCAGACCGTGCCGCCGCCGACCGACGACGAGCGGCACTACCGGGCGGTCGTCCGCTATCTCGATCCGCTGCCGCGGTTCGAGCGGCAGCAGCCGGGAAACATCCTCCGCATCTTCGAGCGGGGAGGACGGTTCCGGCCTGAGGTTGGCAACCCCGAGCGACTCGAGGAGAACGGCCGGCCGCGGACGCGGCTCTCCACCCGCGGCCTCGGCACGGAAAACCGTACCGACCCGGTGTTCCTGAGCCTCAACAAGACGAGGCTCTTCGACCCGACGCTCAACTTCCTCGGCACGAACGACCAGCCGGGCGACTACCGCTCGAGCGGCTGCACCGGCTGCCACGTCGTCTACGCCAACGACCGCTCGCCCGTCCACTCCGGTCCCTACCACGTCTACGGCAACCGCGGCACGAGCTTCTCGGCCGACCCGACGATCCCGAAGGACGAGAGCGGCCATCCGATCCACCACCAGTTCGCCCCCGGCAACGGCATCCCGACGAGCCAGTGCATCGTCTGCCACATCCATCCCGGCACGACCGTGATGAACAGCTACATCGGCTACATGTGGTGGGACGAGGAGACCGACGCGAACCTCATCTATCCGCCACGGCAGCGGTATCCGACCTCGGAGGAGGCGATCAACGCGCAGTTCCGCAACCCGAACGAGTCGGCCGCGAAGAACCACCTCTCCGACCCCGAGTTCCTCGCGCGCTTGGCCGATCTCAACGACCGCACGAAGGAGACGCAGTTCGCCGACTTCCACGGCCATGGCTGGGCCTTCCGGGCCGTGTTCAAGCACGACCGCAAGGGAAACCTGCTCGACCACAAGGGGGATGTCGTCGTCGACGACGGCAACGCCGCGCGGCGGGCGGCCGTGAAGATGCCCGAGCGGATCAAGGAGATCTACCGCGGCGCCGACCGCAAAACCCGCGAGCAGCTCCGCGCCGAGGAGGCGGCCGTCGCGAAGGACCGGGACGGCCTGCCCGTGCACCTGCTCGACGTCCACATGGAGCGGGGCATGCACTGCATCGACTGCCACTTCATCCAGGACATGCACGGCAACACGAAGCTCTACGGCGAGGTGCGGGCCGCGATCGAGATCACCTGCGTCGACTGCCACGGCACGGTGGATCGCGTCGCGACGCTCCGCACGAGCGGCCCCGCCTCGAACACGTCGAGCCCCGAGGGGGGCCGTGACCTTCGGACGCTCCGCACGCCATCGGGCAAGCGGCGGTTCGTCGTCGAGGGTGGCAGGATCTTCCAGAACTCGATGGTGGAGGAGAACCTCACCTGGGAGATCAAGCAGACGAAGGCGACGGTCGATCCGGCGAGCGAGCACTACAACGCCGTTTCGGCCTTCGCGAAGACGATCCGCTGGGCCGACGACGGGCCGCTCGAGTGGGGCGGGAAGCACGATCCCGCCCGGTGCGCCCACAAGAACGACCGCATGAGCTGCATCGCCTGCCACAGCTCCTGGAACCCGAGCTGCTTCGGCTGCCACCTGCCGCAGAAGGCCAACAAGAAGTCGCCCAATCTGCACTACGAGGGGGACGTCTCCCGCAACCTCGTCGCCTACAACTTCCAGACGCTCCGCGACGACGTCTTCATGCTCGGCCGCGACGGCAACGCCACCGGCAACCGGATCGGCCCCTCGCGGTCGAGCTGCGCCATTCACGTCGGCTCCTACAACGCCAACCGTGAGTCGATCTACGTGCAGCAGCAGACGATCTCGGCCGAGGGCCACAGCGGCATCGCCTTCTCGACGAACGTGCCCCACACCGTCCGCGGTGGGCCCGATCGCTCCGTCCCACGCGATCTCGCTGCCCATCGCCCCGGCACGCACGAGACGAAGATGTGCACCGACTGCCACGTCTCGAAGGAGGGGGACAACAACGCCATCATGGCGCAGCTTCTCATGCAGGGCACCAACTACACGAACTTCATAGGCAGGTACTGCTGGGTCGGCCTCGGATCGGGCGGGCTCGCCGGCGTGGTCGTGACGGAGCAGGAGGAGCCGCAGGCGGTGATCGGCAGCTCGTTCCACCGGATCGCCTACCCGGACTATTTTGCGAAGCACCTCGCCAAGGAGGGCGTGCTCCAGCATGCGCACCACCACGCCTCCGGCGACATCGGCGAGATCATCGCGAACCCGCTGAAACGCCGGGAGGTTCTCCAGGTGCAGCTGCGGGGCGAGTATCTCTACGCCGCCTGCGGGGCCGACGGGCTGAGGGTGTTCGACGTCGCGTTCATCGACGACAAGGGCTTCTCGCAGCGGATCACCACCGCCCCCGTCTCCCCCCTCGGCCAGCAGCTTTACGTGAAGACCGCCTACGCGACGGGCGTGGCGGCGCCGGCGACCACGGCACCCGACCCGACCCGCAAGCACGACCCCGAGAACTTCGAGGACGCCGTCCATGCGATGTACGGCTACCTCTACGTCAGCGACCTCGAGGAGGGGCTCGTGATGGTGGGCGCGGGCACGCTGCTCGACGGCAACCCGCTCAACAACTTCCTGAAGCGGGAGGTGACCTTCAATCCCGACGGCATCCTGAAGGGCGCGAGGAGCATCACCATCGCCGGCACGAACGCCTGGATCTGCTGCAATGCCGGCATCGTGGTCGTGTCGATCGAGAACCCGAAGTGCCCGAAGGTGGTCTCGGTGATCGGCTCGCCGAGCGTCTTCAAACCGACGTCGGTGGAGATCCAGTTTCGCCACGCCTTCGTCTGCGACGCCGAGGGCTTCAAGACCTTCGACGTCACCGACGTCGCCGCTCCGGTGCCGCTGGCGGTCGTGCCGCTCTCCACGGCCCACAAGGCCTACGTCGCGCGGACGTACGCCTACGTCGCGGCCGGCCGGCAGGGCCTCGCGATCATCGACGTCACGAATCCCGGAAAGCCCTTCATCGACCAGTTGTTCGACGGCGGCGGCTGCATGAACGACGTCCGCGACGTGAAGCTCGGGATCGCCTACGTCAGCCAGTTCGCCTACGTGGCCGACGGGGCCAACGGCCTGCGGGTCGTGCAGCTCACCG
>CAZPEM010000006.1:0-51820 GCA_964585575.1 uncultured Chitinophagaceae bacterium | reverse complement strand
TGAAGCCGTGCGGCGTGGATAATCTCTTGGCCGCGAGCCATTGATCGGGGCCGTTAGGCCACGCAAGTGACCCCTCTAGCGAGCCGCTGCATGGAAGGGCTTCGGTTGGCCGGCGTCGACTTCCAGCGCGATGCCGACGGGGCACTGCGCGTGTCTGCACGTTGCCGGGAGGTCGGTGATCTCGTCGTCGCCTTCGATAATGGCGAGATTACCGTCTACGTCGGGGAGCTTACCCACTGCCACTTCACGCCCGGGGCCTCTGGCGACCTCGAGGCAGCCGACCAGGTTGGCGAGGTCCTGGCCGAAGCAGTCGATTTCGTCCGAGGCGTCCTGGACGACAAGTGGGTCATCTGGAGGTATCCGAACGGAGCAGGTGGTTGCTATGAAATCGGCGACGAGGAGAATCCGATGGCAGACGCTCCATTGGGAGACGACGCTCAGTGCTTTCTTTGGTCCGGCCCATATCCACACGGTGGCGTGGCCTAACAAGAGCATGCAGCGGACGGCGCTACGCGCCGCCGCTGATGCTGAGCGTTACGGCAGATCCTTCTCCGCCTCCCGCAGTCTATCGATCGCCTTGTTGATCCGCTTCCGGATTGTGCGCCCGTCAAGGGACTGCTCAAGGCCGAGCCGCTCGAGCGTGACGCCCTCGATCAAGTGGTCCTCCAGCAGTTGCCGGTCATAGGGCGACAGCATCTTGAGCGCCCTCACCGCCCGGCGTTTCATCCGCTCGATGTGCGGGTTCAAGTGCGGCTTGGCGATTTCCCAAGCAGCCCGCATCCGGCGTTCATGGTTCCGCCGGGCCTGGATTTCCTTGGAGATGGCCCGGCGGATGGCCACCGTGAAGTAGGCGCTGATGCCCGCTTTCCCGGGGTTGTAGGTGAGTGCCGCTTGGCAGACCGCCTGCTCCGCTGCGCCGGTTAGGTCGCAGCGGTTGGCGACCTCCATCAAGTCGGGGTTCCGCTTGAGGTACGCACCGATGACGGCGCGGACCAGGCGTGTGGCCTGTTCTGCGTAGCCCTGCTGGGTAGCAGTCAGGCGGCGCGACGTCACTTACTGACCCTGATGAGTTCGTCGAGCTTGTTGCCGAGGGCGTCGAGTTTCTCCGTGTGCTCCTTCTGGCCGCGCACGATCTGCTCGACCACCTCGAAGTGGGCGTTCAAGAGCGGCATGACGACGTCGTTCTTCGCCCACCAGAGGATCACGGCCAGCATGACGAGGGGCAGTCCGAATCGCTCGACCGCCTTCACGACGATCTCCGGATTCATCAGCGACTCGGCGAGGGTGGCACGGGGCGCGGCTTGGGCATCTGGCATTGCGGTCCTCTGCACTGGGCGGGAGTGGTGGACTTCTCAACCGCCACGACCTTCGGGCGGCGCACGCAGCGGTGGGCACAGTCGACCGCCATCTCGACCTGCCACGCAGCGACAAGGAGCAGGAGTACGAAGCGCATGGGTTTCTCCTAGATGATCGAGGCCAGACTCCAACGGGGAACCGCATTGGCCATGAACCTCCGGCCGCCACCGATGGCGACCATGTACCGCGGGACAGAAAAAATGGTGCGACTCGGGGTTGACCAGTGGCTCTTGAAAGATGCGGATGGTGCTCGAGGCAAGCTGGAACTGGGCCAGCGATGGGTACGGCGAATGGTGTCACTGCTATCGAATGTCTGTTGAGGGCACCGAGCCCCCCATAAATGAGAGGAGGACGAACGACGAAGAAAGGAGAAACACCGTGCAAAAGCAGAACGACATGCGGCGGACCACGTGCTTTGGATACGGTCGGCTGTCGGCCGCCAAGCGGGATCTGACCGAGGCGGTGCAGCGGGAGCAGGTCCGGGAATACTGGCGGCGGAACCTTGAGCCCGCGGGCATCCAGTGGGGCGGGTTCTTCTGTGACGCCGCTGCCCAAGGCAGTCACCCGTTCGCCGACCGAGAGCAGGGCAGGGAGGTGCTTGCCCGTTTAGGCCGGGGTGACCACCTGATCGTGCCTGCGCTCGACCGCTGCTTTCGCTCTGCGGCCGATGGCGCCGACGTCATCCACGCTCTGGTGCAGCGGGAGGTGCGATTTCATTCTCTGGACGTGCCGGTCAACCTGTTCGCGGGGCACGGGGAGGGGGTCGCAGTCCTCCTGCGGGCCGTTGCGGAAGTGGGACGGTCATCCGCCAGTGAGCGAACGCTGGAGGTCAATGCCGAACGACGGACGCGCGGGCTGCCGGTCTGCAGCCGGGCTCCCATGGGTTGGAAACTCATCGGGCTCCGGGCGAAGGCCAGCGGCACCAAGACATCCAGCCTGGAGTTTGCCGTCGACGATCAGGAACGCCGTCTCGTCGAGGCGATCTACGCAAAGCGGCAGGACGGCACGAGCATCGAGCGGATCGCGATCTGGCTCATCACGCAGCGGGAGTACCCCAACAAGCGGAAGCTCGACAACTACAAGGCCGTCGAGTGGGCGATCGCGGCGAAGGAGCTTGGCTTCCCCCAGCGGAACGACGGCAAGCGAGTCGTCCAGGAATGGCGGCGGGCATCACGCGGCATACCCCGGCATCGGCCGTCCCCTCGCGTCTGACACCCGCAACGGGCCGCAGAGATCGCCAACCGTTGGTGAGGGTGCATACCGACTCCCCGTGAAGGGAGCCGGGTTGCCAACCGTCGGAGCCGGGTAGCACACCGCCTGCAGCAGTTTGGTAACGGGTTCGCAGGTTTCATCCATTCCCCGTGCGGGAGACCCTCCAAGGGCTTTGCGTCCCGGTCGGAGTCGTCAGCGCACCGGGCTTATTCCGCAAGTCGCTGGATTTCCCTGTGTCCCAGGGCGTGTCCAGCGACGTTGCCCCCCTCTTTCGTTCCAACTGGAACCGGTCGGCGGGAGGGCCGATCTTCAGGCCGTTTGGCAGACAGAGCCTTTCTGCGTGCAGAGCGCATGGGCCCTGCGCGATATTTATGGGAGCCTCGGTCCGAAAACAGGCATTCGGCCCGTCAAGCCTTTCGGAACTGCAAGGAAAAGCGATTGCCGGGCGATTTCCCGGGGGCCGTGGTGGGCTTCTTCGCCCGGTCGGCCGGCCGCAGCGGCGGCCGAGCATGCTTACGAGCGGGCGAACTCGAGCAGCGGGCGGATGTCGTGGGCATCCGCGGCCCGGAGCGCCGCGATATATCGCCGCCTGGTCTCCTCCGGCTCCGCGAGATTCACGCGGCCCCAGGTAAAGCGGGCTTGGCCGAGTCGCACCGCGAGCAGATCGGCGGCAAGTCGGCCGTGTCGGCCGTTGCCGTTCGGGAACGGATGGATCAGGACCAGTCGGTGATGGAACCGCACTGCGATCTCGTCCGGTGGGAAAGTGCCGTTTTCAAGCCAGTATCCCGCGTCCTCGATCAGCAGCCGCATCTGCGGCCGTATTTGATGGAAGGCCATGCCGATATTTCGGTCGGAATTGCGGATGGTGCCGGCCCATCGCCAGACCTGGCCAAGCATCCGCTTGTGAAGCGAGAGCAAAAAGCTCTCCTTCAAAACATCGCGTCGACGGGCAAAAGCCCACGCAGTCGCGACAGCGATGTTTTCCTGCTCGGCCTCGTTGAGCTGAGCCCGTGTGGCAATGTGCGGTAGGAGCAGCTGCCGACGTTCATCGGGATCGAGGAGCGTCTCGTTTGGATGCTCTGGCGAGAACAGAGGATCGCTCACAAGTCCTCCCAGAGACGGCTACCCTCGTTCACAAGAGCCTCAGTCAGCCGACTCACCTCTGCCGCCCGTGCCCGAGGGCTGATTCCTTGGCCCTCCAACTGCATCGAGTGCGACGCGGCGGCCACGTGAGCCTCGGCGATCGCGCGAGCACGACGCTTCACGGTCTCATCAAGCGGTCTGCGGGGAACGAGAACATAGGCGAGATCGCAGTCGAGGGCCTCGGCGGCTCGCCGAAGCGTGTTCAGCGAAACGGTGCCCGCGGCCTCCGCTTTCTCGAGGGCGATGAGGGAGGGTTGCCGCATGCCCATACGTGCCGCGAGCTGGCGCGTGGTCATGCCGAGCGCTGACCGTATTGCAGCCACCCACCCCCGGGCCGGGCGTGGCGGGACTTTTGCCGCCAGGCGCGAACAGACAGCGGCGTCGAGCTGCCGTCGGCCTAGAGCTGCGTTCCCTGCATAACGGGCCATAAAAGTGACTCCAAAGGCGTTTGGCGGATAGAGTATAGCCTATCAAAAACGAGCATTTTGATAGGCTGGAGTCTATCAAGCAATGGGCGAAATGGGCTCGGCCGTCCAAAAATCCAAAAAACAGTTCAATCGCCGTTCACCGAGAGGTCGAACGCGAGGGACTCGACCAGGGGCTTGGGCAGGGGGAACGTCGAGTCGATCGTCTCGGCGGTGATGAGGTTGGCCACCTCTTCCTGCCCCATGACGACCTGGAACCACTGCTCCCGGTCCCGCATCACCCGGAACTGGCGCTCGTCTGCTGCTCCGCCGATGTAGGGCAGAAACGACATGATCGGGTGTCGGTTGGTCGCCTTGCAGCCGATCCGGTCGATCCTGCCGGTGCGTTGCTCGATCGTGCTTGGGTTCCAGGCCAGGTCGTGGTGGATCATGTGACGACAGAATCGCTGGAGGTCCACGCCCTCGGCCATGACCTCACTACACACGAGTACGTCCGGAAAAAAGGGCGTATTGAAGGTGCGCATGCGGCGCACCCGCACCTCCATCCGTGTCTCGCCGCTGCACAACGCGACATTTGCAAGCGTCGTGCCATCCCCTTCGTCATGGCCGGCTTGGTCGCCCGCGTCATCCTCACCAGCCTTGTGTGCCCCAGTGCTGATCCGCTGGAGTTCTGTCAGGTACTGCGTGCGTTCCTCGGCCGAACACCGGGTCAGGACGAATTGGATGAAATTGTGGAACTTCTGACGCCACGACATGCCGGACCCATCGGCATAATCCAAAAACTGATTGACGAGGTCCGCTGGCCCGGAAGTCCCTTCCTTCTCGAACGGGAAGCATCGCACGAGCGTTGTGTGAACCCGTAGAAACCGCCGCATGACCGTTGTCAGAACAGCGCGGGTCTCCGCAGCGGCCGGCATGGTATCGATCACAGCTGCATGGTGTTCCACGATGGAATCGAGGGCCGCATCCATCGCCCGTTGGCCTGGTGAACCGGTGTCGTCAAAGAACCGGTCTTGAATCTGCTCAAGGCGCGTTTCGATGGCGCGGCGATCATGCGACGTCGCCGGCATGGCAAGTCGTTCGCGGGCCTTGGCGAAGAGTCGCCGGTCGATCTCGTTGCTGATGTGCCTCCGCAGGGCCCGGCAGGTGTGGCGATAGAAGGCGAAGATGACGACTTTCTCGCCCTGTTCCCACAGATCGGCAGCCCGCTGGACGGTGGCGGTGATCTTGGGGTGGATCGCCGTCGACGTCTTCGTCAGCGCGGCATCGAATTCCGTCAAATACCAGCGGTCGTTGAGAAGCTCATCAAGCTCCGCCTGCCGCCTCAGCAAAGAGGAAGCGGGAGACAGCCCTGTTCAAGCGGGCCCGGCTGTGGAAGCGATGCGGCGATCTCCGGGAGTTCGTCGAGGCCGTACGCACAGTCGTCGAGGGGCGACCGCTCCCTGAGGGTGCCCGGCAGGAAGCGGCCGAGTGGATCGAGTGGGCGACGGGTGTCGCCGACGCCTACGACCCGCTCGCCACATGGGCCGAGCAACTGCCGGATCGGGCCCGGAAGCCCGGGTGAGGGGCAGCCGCTGTCGAAACGGTTTCTAGCACGTACTTTGATTTGCGTGCTAGAAATATACCGTGGGTATATCCAGCGAATCCAAACTAAAGTCGCTCGTTCATTCCCTGCCGCGGCATGGGGTGGTCACCCGGTCTGCGCTGGCGGCCCTGGGAGTCACGCCGCAGCACACCCAGAAGTACGTCGCCAGCGGATGGCTGGAATCAGTCGGTTCGGGTGTCTTCAAGCGGCCCGGTGATACGCCCACGTGGCAGGGGGCCCTGCACGCCCTGCAGGCCCAGGATGGCTTGGCGGTGCATGTCGGCGGGCTGACGGCCCTCGCTGCCCAAGGGGTCGCCCAGTTTGCCCGCCTCGGTCGCGGGCATGTCTGGCTCTTTTCGCAGCCTGGCGTGCGGCCGCCGCTCTGGTTCCGGCGGTATCGCTGGCCCGACCAGGTAAGCCACGTGACGTCCAAGTTTCTGCCCGCCGGCCTCGCGGTTCGTGAGCAGGCTCTCGGTGGCTTCTCCCTCCTGGCCTCGGCGCCGGAGCGAGCGTTGCTCGAGTGTCTGTTCTTGGCGCCGGACCGCATGGATCTCGAGGAGACCTACGGGTTGCTCGAGAACCAGCGAACGCTCCGGCCGACGGTGATGCAATCGCTCCTCGAGGCATGCTCCTCGGTGAAGGTGAAACGGCTTTTCATGTTCATGGCCGAACGGGCCGGCCTGCCCGTCGTCGCAAAACTGGCAAGGGACCGGATCGACCTGGGGAGCGGGCCCCGGACCATCGTTGCCAAGGGCGCCTACGTGGCGAAGTACGAGATCGTCGTGCCCCGGGCGCTGGTGCGGGAATGAACGGTTCAAGGGACGGGCGTGTCGCGTGTGTCTCCGAAACCCCCGCAAAATCGGGCGAAACAAGGTTGAGGAGACCGGCGAGGGGCGCAGAAACGATATGATCGGGACAGGTCGAGGTTTGGTCACCGGGCAGGATCGCGAAAATGTCGCTCGAAACTCATCCTGACTGGTGGAATTTCGAGCTGGAGTTGAGTCCGCACGTCGAGGAGCGGATGATTGATCGTGGGTTCTCCGAGGTTGACCTGCGACTGATGATCGAAACGACTGCTGCCATCCGTCGCGGCGGTGCCAAAGGCCGATGGATTTTGGAAACAGCCCACGATGGCGATGCTTGGGAAGTCGTCGTGGAGCCGGATGAACGCGATCAGGTGATCGTCGTGATTACCGCCTATCGGGTGACACAATGAAGCGGGTTTTTTTGAAAGTGACGTACCGGCACGGACGACCGATCGCCGCCTATTTTCACCTGCCGCGGCAGCCCGGCGATTCAGCCGTGCGAACCGACAGGATCGACGACGTGCTGCTCGTTGACCGGGCCGCCGATGGCCGGGCGATCGGTGTCGAAATTACCGATCCTGCCCTGTTCGATCCTGACAGGTTCTTCGCCCTGCTTGAATCGCTGGGGCAAACCGCCGTCGACCGTGACGAATTGCGGCCGCTCGTCGCCGCCTGAATGGGCCCCATGACGGGAAGGCCCATGACGGGAACGGCTGGGTCGCAGTTGCCTTGCCAGACGTCGGCGTGACGCAGCACCGCCCCACCCGATCACCCGCCGGCGGCGTGCCGCATGAGGCTCACGAGGGCTTGGCGTTGGTCCTCCGGGAGCTCAGAGAGGAGTCGAACCAGGTCCCCGAGATCGGGGGCCTCCCACAGTGGTCCGGACTGTGGTCCGGCGTTTTCCTCGACTGCGGTTTCTCCCGTAGATTCCTCGTTCATTCGACTCCCCGTGGGGGTATATGAACACATGTACATCTCGCGATCTGCGGGGTGTGCAGGTGTTTTTGTTTCCGGTGATCGCTCAGGATTGCTCCTGACCTGCGCTGATTGGCCCGATTCACGGCCTGTCGCCCGGAACGACAATCGGCCGCAAGTCCGCACACTGGAGCTAACTCCAAATCCTCTCCGCGAATACGTCGTCCAAGGCTCGGCCGCGGCCGTCCATCGAGATGGCCACGCCGCTTTTCGCCAATCGGCTCGGGAAGGCCACCGACGTGAACTGGGCTCCCTGATCCGTATTGAAGATCGTGGGCCTCGTGCGTGACACTGCCGCGTCGAGGTGACCGGGTTGAATTTCTTGTACCAGGGGATATGAGGGGGCAGGAACAGGGGTGACCAAGGCAGGTCACGGGCCCCGGCATCGCTCCCGCTCCAATACCCGAGGCCACGAAACCGCGAATCATCGCCGAAGGCATCAAGGCGATCGAAGAGGTGAGGCCTTGGTCGAAGACGGGGGAACTCGAGACAATCGTCGAGCTGTGCAGGGATCCGAGATACAAGGTTCTTGTCGCAAAGCAGATCGAGGTCATCGGGCCGTCCATGGAACTCGGGTAGGACGCCCGCGTCGCCCCGGCTCCAACGCCGGGGCGCGGTATGCTTCGCGCAAGGCTCGCCGTCAACGCACGCACGAAGGAGTTGGCCATGGATCGTTCACGTTGTCGAAGGTTTTTCGAGGTCTCGGGGGTCGTGATTGCCGTGGTTGTCCTGACGCCGGCCATTACGGGCTGGCCTCTGGGGGTAGGTTTCGCACGTGAAATCGACGCCGAGGCGGCGCTGCCGGTGGCGGCGCATGGCACGCGGTTTCACTTCGAGGTGATCGAAAGCCACGATGCGAGGTATCTCGGTGACACACCCGCTCATTGTGGAAAGGACGGCGGCCTGACCGTGCGGCCGCAGGTCGCGCTCGGCGATGCCGTCTACCGCACGGTCAACGGCGCGCAATCGATGATCGGCCGGATCACCCGCGTCGAATGGAATCGCGTGAGCAGCAGCCTGGAGGTCGAGTTCACCCCGGAGCCGTTGCATCGTATCGCCGTTGGCGACGAGGTGTGGATCGACCTCAACCCGCGGCCGCCGCAGCCACGCGCCGGGGCCACCTCGGTACGGTGAGCCGCCGGGCTGGACGCCGCCTCCGGCCGATCCTATCGGCCTCGGCTGGGCTGGTCCCGCTGGATCGTCCCGTTGCCAAACGGCTGCGTCTGAGAGCGGGAGCCGTCCGACCGGTTCGTGATCGTGCCAGAGCCGAACTTCTGGGTCTGGCCCGTGACGGTTTTGCCATCGCGGGTCCGCTCGGTCGTGATCACGCCGGAACCGAATGGCCGGCTTTCCGTCGTGGAGCCGTCCGACCATCTCGTGATCGTGCCGGAGCCGAATTTCTGGGTGTGGCCGGTGATCGTCCTGCCGTCACGCGTTCTCTCCGTCGTGACCGAGCCGGACCCAAACGGCCGGGTCTCGCTCGTGGTTCCGTCCGACCTGCGGGTGATCGTGCCGGAGCCGAACCGCTGGGTCTGGCCGGTTCGAGGTTGCGTTGCTCCGGATCGCGGCGGGCTGGGCTCAACGGCCAAGGCAGGGTCCGAGAAAACAACACACCACACCACGAAGCACAGCGGCCCGATCGCGCACGAATGCGTATTCCGTTTCATGGGATGACTCCTCGCGGAACAAAGACGACCCAAGAGAATACCCCATACAGGGGAGTCTGGAAAACTGCACCCGTCTTGGTCCCGGCGGGGAGGCATTCGGTCCGGAGACAGCTTTCCCGACCAACGGCCTGCTACGCCGCGTCGCGGCGACGTTCCGCGGCCGCACGGTAGGCCTCGATCGCGACGACTATGGCGTCGATGGCGTCGTAGGCGTTGGTCTCGCCGCGGTCGAAGGCCTCGGCCGCCGCCTTCGATGAACGCCGGGCTTCCCCGCTTCGCTTCCCAAAGCCACTTCACCAGCGTCTTCAGCCATTTGACGGGGATGACGCCCGCGAAGTACCGCAGCGGGTTCCGTCGGACGGTGGGCTGATACGGACGGGCCGCTGAACGCCAGGGTGAAGCGTCGGGCGAGCGTGCGGCGAGCGGCGGCACAAGCCCTACAACGCGTCCTCCGTGCGGAGCGTCACCTCGATGAGCCGCTCCATCACCTCCGCGGGCGACTCGTGCGGGAAGTTGCTGAGCACGACCTCCTTCGCGTAGAGCTTGCCGATGTAGCGGCGGTGTTTGGCGGCCGATCCGCGGCTGGCGAGAAAGTCGCGGTGGGCGGAGTTGATCACGATCTCGTTGGGGCCGGCGTCGTAGCGGCTCCGCCACGGCTGCCCGTGATCGGCCTCGAGCCGGTAGCCTGGCAGGCCACGGCCGCCGGCGGCATCGCCGTCGGCCTCCTCGAGAAACTTGAGATCCACCCGGTCCGCCACCTCGATGTCGGCCTGCCGGGCCGTCGCCTCGACCGTCACGATGCCCACGGTCGAGGAGGCCACCCGGCACGATCGGCCGTCGGTCGCGATCGCGGCGGAGCCCTCGACGATCCGCCAGGTGATCGCGACGCCCTCGGGAATCGCGATGCCCGCCGCATCGCGGGGCGTCGCGGTGAACAGGCACGATCCACCCGGCGGACGGCGTGGCGTTCGTGGGGTGATCCGCACCGCCGCCAAGGGGCCGGGATCTCCCGGAAAAAGGTCGGTCTGGGGCGGCTCGTCGCCGACCTCCCGCCCGGAAGCCTCGCGTCGGCCCGTGGCGAGGGCCTGCCCCGGCACGCCTGGCCGTCCCTGGAGCGACGGCTCGGATTTCGGGATGTCGAAGAAGAGGTAGTCTTCCGCGGGCAAGTCGGCGAGCGCCGATGCGAAGGCCTTGTGGACCTGCTTGAGCAGCTGGCGGCTCGCCCGTTCCGCCTCGGCCTGCTCGCGGGTCGCGACCGCCGCGAGGATGTCGGTCTCGATCGCCCCGGCCGC
The DNA here is from genome assembly GCA_964585575.1 of uncultured Chitinophagaceae bacterium. Taxonomy (GTDB): domain Bacteria; phylum Planctomycetota; class Planctomycetia; order Pirellulales; family UBA1268; genus UBA4655. The sequence goes on along the minus strand of CAZPEM010000006.1, from coordinate 41,359 downwards.
AGTGACGAGCGTCTCGAACGCGGCGTCGGGCACGATGCCCGAACGGGTGCCGGGGGCGAGCGCGAGCGGCTCGAAATCGACGAGCCCTTCGAGCCGGCGATCGTTCCAGGGGGAACGCGAGAAGGGGAGGAGTTCGGCGATGTCCTCGATCACGCGGGTGCCGTCCTTGCAGACCGCGATGCCGGGCTTGCCGGTCGCCTCGTCACCGCGGAGATAGATCTCCACGTTCACGTCGCCAAGCGGCGTCGCGTAGCGTCGCGGAATCTCCAGCCGCTCGCCGTCGAACTCCCGCGGCACGACCGGAACCTCCTTGCGGGCGACGGAGTCCGCCACCTCGATCGCCACCCCCGTCCGCCGGATCCGGTCGCGAAGCTCCGCCGAGAGGTACCGGGCGATCTTCTCGCCCGTGACGAGGTTCTTCGTGGCGTCGAGCAGGGGACCGACGACCACCCGTGTTCCGCCGGTGGCGATGCGGCCCCGCACCGGGCGGATGGCGTACTGCCGTTGGCCGCGGACGAGATGGAGCTCCATGAGCGGCATCGTCCCGCCCCCGGAGATCATCCGCAGCTCCTCCCCCAGGCTCCAGAAACTCAGCAGGCCGATCCCGAACTCGCCATGCACTCCCTGCCGGTTCCGGGCGTCGAGGTGACGCTTCATCGAGTCGCACAGATGCGTCGCGATCCGTTGGAAGTCGGGCGAGCCCGACTCGTCCGGGGCGACGCCCCGGCCGTCGTCGACGACCTCGAGGAAGGTCCGCCCCTTCGACCGGCGACGGAGGATCCGCACCTGCGATGCCCCGGCATCGATCGCGTTTTCCGTCAGCTCGCAGATCGCCTTGAGGGGGTGTGTCTGCGAATGGGCGATGATCGTGATCGCGTTCCACTGGTCGCCGATCTTGAGCGTGCCGGTGGTGGTTTTGGAGGCTGCCATGCAGCCGCGTAGTATAGATCGTCGGGCCGCGGCAAACGTGCGGCCCGTTTCGTCGCACCGGACGCGTTCCTTCGGGTCTCCCAGAAGAGAAGAGAGGTGCGATCGTGCAACGCATTTTCGTGAACCGGGCGGGATTGGCGGTGGCGGCGGTGCTCGCGGTCTGGCATGCGGCGTGGGCCGTGCTCGTCGCCTTTGCCGCGGCGCAGCCGCTCGTTGACTTCATCTACCGGATCCACTTCGTCGAGGCGTCGGCTCCCAGGGTCGGGCCGTTCGACCCGGCCGCGGCCGTGATGCTCGTGGGCACGGCGGCCGTGGCCGGGTATCTCATGGGAGCGGGCCTGGCGGTCGTGTGGAACTGCCTGGCCGGCTGGTCGAGTGCCGTGTCGGAGGGGCGACGAGGATCCCCGGCCCGGGCGGGCTTCTGACCGTGTGCGGCTCCAGATCCGGTCGCGGCCGCGGCCTGCCTCAGGAGACGTGCCGTGCGAACAGGCCTTCGTCCGCTGTGAGGATTTCGTCGGACCGATGGATCCGGAGGCGGGCGGACGACGGCCGGGCGATCCAGCTCGGCCGTGCCTGCGTCTCTCGGTAGGTGCGGACGACGTACTCGCCGACGATCGCGATCGCCACCATCTGCACCGCCGCGGCGAGCGACACGATCGCCCCGATGGCGGCCAGGAGGCGAGCCGAGGGCAGCAGCATCGCGGCCCCGCCGGAGGCGAGGCCGATCGCCCCGAGCACCGCGGCCAAGAGCCATGTGAGCCGCATCGGGGTGTCGGACGACATCACGACCGCATCGACCGCCAGTGCCACGAGCTTGCGGATCGAATACTTCGTCGTTCCGGCGGCCCGCGGCTTGCGGTCGTACCAGACGGGCTCGTGCCGGAAGCCGGTCCAGGCGACGAGATTTCGCAGGTACCGCCGCTTCTCGGGCAGCGAGAGCAGAGCGTCGACGACCGCGCGATCGAGCAGCTTGAAGTCGCCGGTGTCGATCGGAATCGGATGGGGCACGAGCCGCGCGAGCAGCCGGTGGAAGACAGCCGCGGTCGCCAGCTTGAAGGCGGTCTCGCCGTCCCGTGTGCGGCGGCGGCCGTAGGCGACATCCGCACCGTGCCTCCAGGCCTGGACCATCTCCGGAATCACCTCCGGCGGATCCTGCAGGTCGGCATCGATGAGCACGACCGCGTCGCCGGCCGCGTGCGCGAGGCCCGCTGACATCGCCGCTTGCTGGCCGAAGTTTCGGGAGAGCTCCACGAACCTCACCCGCGGATCCTCGGCCGCGATCCGGGCGAGCTTGTCCGCCGTCGCGTCGCGGCTGCCGTCGTCCACGTAGATGATCTCGAAGTCCATCCCCGTCTCGGGAAGCGTCTCGACGAGCCGGCGGTGCGTCGTCTCGATGACGGTCTCCTCGTCGAAGCAGGGCACGACCACGCTCAGGAGACCGAGGTCCGGCCCGTCGGGAAGCGCGTGTCGAAGACGCAGGTCGTGTGGGAGTTTCATGGGAACGGCGCGGGCCGCGTGGTGGAGTGCGGCGGGAGGGTAGGGGGGGCGGGCGCGGCGGTCAACGGGATTGTCCGGCGGTTTTCGCGGGGCAATGGCGGGGCCGGCCGCGTCGAACGCGAGGGGGCGTAGAGTTCCGCCCCATGTACGAGCTCTTCGACCACACGGCCGATATCGGGATCCGCGTGCACGCGGCGTCGCTTTCGGAGCTCTTGTGCGACGCGGCGTGCGGCCTCTTCGAGGTGATCGCCGGCGACCTCGCGCAGGTGCGGCCGGCGCAGGAGGAGCGGCTGCGGGTCGATGGAACCGACCCGACCTGGCTGCTCTTCGACCTCGTGTCGGAACTGCACGTCGCGTTCGAGCTTCGTCGGTTTCTCGGACGTTCCTGCGAGGTCGCGATCGATCCGGCGGGGCTCGATGCCCGGGTGTACGGGGAGCCCTACGACCCGAAGCGGCACCAGCTGGCCCACGAGATCAAGGCCGTCACGCAGCACGAGCTCCGGGTGCGGCGAGTGCCGGAGGGCTGGGAGGCGGAGTTCATCGTCGACATCTGAAACCCTACTTCTGACGGGAAAGGCCATTCCATGACCGAGTTCGCGGCGACGGCGCCGAAGTCGGAGGCCGGCTACGACGGTCCACTCGAGCCGGTCGATGAATGCTCCTGGAGGATTCCGCGGTCGTACAAGCCGGGCATGCTCGTGGACGGGCTGATTTTCGCCGACGAGCGACTGCTCCCCCACATCCGGAGCGATCGGGCGGCCGAGCAGGTGGCCAACGTGGCCTTCCTGCCCGGCATCCAGCTCGCGAGCCTCGCGATGCCCGACATCCACTGGGGCTACGGGTTCTGCATCGGCGGGGTGTGTGCGACCGACCCGGCGGCGGGCGGCGTCGTGTCGCCGGGAGGCGTCGGCTACGACATCAACTGCGGCGTGCGGCTCGTCCGCACGGCTCTCTCGATCGACGATGTGCGGCCCGTGCTCCTGCCGTTGGTGAACCAGATGATCCGTGACATTCCGGTGGGCGTGGGGCAGGGGGGGCCGTACCGATTCGCGGCGGCGGAGCTGCGGGAACTCATGCGGGAGGGGGTGCGGTTTCTCCAGGCCCGCGGGCTCGCCACCGCCGACGACCTCGCCTGCACCGAGGCCGAGGGCCGCATCGAGGGGGCGCGGCCGGATCTCGTGAGCGACCGTGCGATCGAACGGGGGCTCGACCAGTGCGGCACCGTGGGGGCGGGCAACCATTTCGTGGAGGTGCAGGTCGTCGATCGGCTCGAGGATCCGCTCGTCGCGGCGGCGTTCGGGCTCCACGTCGGGCAGGTGTGCGTGCTCATCCACTCCGGCTCGCGCGGGCTCGGCTACCAGGTCTGCGACGATGCCCTCCGCAGCCTTCGCGATTCGCCGACGAAATACGGCGTCGCGCTGCCCGATCGGCAGCTCGTCTGCGCCCCCGTGGAGAGCCCCGAAGGGGAGGCGTATCTCGGGGCGATGCGGGCGGCGGCGAACTACGCCTTCTGCAACCGCCAGCTCCTGCTCGTGGAGTGCCGGAAGGTGTTCGAGCGGGTCTTCGGGCGAAGTTGGGAGTCGCTCGGCATGACGCTCCTCTACGACGTCGCGCACAACATGGCCAAGCTCGAGTCGCACGACGTGGCGGGGGAGCGGAAGATCGTCTGCGTGCACAGGAAGGGGGCGACGCGAGCCTTTCCCGCGGGGCACGCCGACGTGCCGGCACGGTATCGCGACGTCGGCCAGCCCGTCATCATTCCGGGCGACATGGGCCGCGGCAGCTGGGTGCTCGCGGGTGGCCCCCGGTCGATGGAGCGGTCGTTCGGCACGACCTGCCACGGGGCCGGACGCTGCATGAGCCGCACCGCCGCCACCCGCGCGGCGCGGGGCCGCAGCATCCGCGACGAGCTCTCGCGGATCGGCGTCGTGGCGAGATCGCGGAGCCGCGAGGGCCTCGCGGAGGAGCAGCCCGCCGCCTACAAGGACGTCGATCTGGTCGTCGATGTGGTCCACCGCGCCGGGTTGTCGACGAAGGTCGCACGCCTGCGGCCGCTGGGGGTGATCAAGGGATGACGCCGCGGTCCGCGCTGCCGGCGGGCTCGATTGGTTGACGACCCTCCACGCGGGGGTGATACTCGTCACACTCCGGCGGTGCATGCACGGCGACCGTCGCGCACGAAGCTCATGATGCGACGCCACGGGTTCACACTCGTCGAACTGCTCGTTTCGATTGCCATCATCGGCGTCGTCGTCGGCCTCCTGTTGCCGGCGATCCAGTCGGTGCGGGAGGCCGGCCGGCGAACGGCTTGCTCGAACAAGCTGCGGCAGATTGGGCTTGCGATCTCGGGCTTCCACGACTCGAGCCGACAGTTCCCGCTCGCCCGACAGGCGACGAGGAGACACCTTGCTCCCTCCCAGTTCAGTGTGCTGCCCGAGCACCTGGTCGGGGTCGCCGGCCCGGAAGACGTCTTTCCGCCGCGGCTCGAGCAGGTGGGGAGCTGGCTGCTGCGGATTCAGCCGTTCATGGAGGAGCCGGCGGCTCCGGCCATCTGGAAGCGGCCGACGACGCTCGAGGACGTCTACGCGGTCCATCGGGAGGTGAGCGGCCTCGTCGTCCCGGGCTACCTCTGCCCATCGGACCAGCACGCCGGCCCGATTCCGAATACCGGGGGCTACGGTCTCAACAGTTATGTCGCCGTCAGTGGCAACGACGAGCGGGTCGACGAGGCGGGGCATGCGAGCAATGCCGTCAACGGCGTCTTCCCGACGCAGAATTGGACCTGGTCTCGCCGGCCGAAAGTGACTGCGGCGAAGGTCGTCGCCGGGCTGAGCAAGGTGACGATCGTGGGCGAGCGGCCGCCCTCCTCCGATCGGTACTACGGCCGCTGGACGATGACCGATTTCGACACGGTGATGGCGAGCCCGAACATGGAGTTCTCCATCATCGCCACGGACGCCGAAGGCAATGCCTGTCCGTCGCCAGGGTATTTCCGGCACGACGACGTCCGCAACCCCTGTGCGGCCACGCACTTTTGGAGCATGCATCCGGGAGGCGGGGCGTGGCTCCTCGGCGATGGGGCGGTCGTGTTCCTCGAATACTCTGCGGCTACGACCGTGCTCCCGGCCATGGCGAGCATCGACGGCGTCGCTACGGGCGAGGCCACCTACGTTGCTCCTTCTCCCTGAGCCGTGCCGTCATGCCGTCATCCAGCACGTCTGCCGATCGGTCCATGTCGCAGGGAAAGAGGGTCATCGCGACGACGGTCGTGATCGGCCTCTGTCTCGTGGTCGCGATGCAGGTCGGGGGCCTCTTCTCCACCCGCCAGCAATCGCCGGTGCGGGGAAGGGTGCGGGTCGGCGACCGGCCGGTCACGTTCGGCGTCGTCACCGTGGTGACGGCCGATGGGGCGACGCTGACGGCCCGGATCCGCCCCGACGGCACCTATTCACTGCCGCACGTCCCCCCCGGACCCGTGCGAATCGCCGTATCGAGTCCGGAGCCGAAGACGGTCGTCCAAAAGGCCGCCGAGACGTCGGCCGCCGCGAGCCCGAACGGCACGCCTTCGAGGCCGCCGGCCACGACGCGGAGCCCAGACGGAACGGCCGCGGGCGGGCCGCCTCGCGGACCGGAGGGCAGCGCGGCGATCGCGATGAAGACCGATGCCGTCCCGCCGTCGTCCCAGCCGCCGGCACGCCCGGAGCATGCGGGATGGTTTCGGATACCGGGCCGGTATGCCAATCCGCTCCGGTCCGGTCTCGGCGGAAGCGTGGCGGCCGAGGGCTCGACGATCGATCTCGATCTGTCGGCCGCAGCCGATGGCAAATGAGCGAGGTCGTCTCGCGAATTCGCGTGGCCGCCCGGCCGGCGGCGTGGTGAGGCGACCTCACGAGATCACGCCTCATGAAATGACGCTTCATGGAATGACATGGTGCACGAGCGACGACCGCAACAGATCGCAGACCTCCTCGTTGGTCACCTCGTCGAACGTCTCGTAGAACTGCCCCACCGCCATGAACTCCAGCGGCGCCTGCAGGCAGACGAGCTTGTCGCAGAGTGAGCGGATCTCGTCGAGACGCTCCGGGGGCGCGACCGGCACGGCCACGAAGATCTCGCCCGCACCGGCGGCGCGGAGCGTGTGGATCGCCGCGATCATCGTCGAGCCGGTCGCGATGCCGTCGTCCACGAGGATCACGCTCCTGCCCGCGACGGACGCCTGCGGCCGGATCCCGCGGAACATCGTCCGACGCCGTTCGATCTCGGCGAGCTGACGATTCCGCTCCGCCTCGAGGTAGGCCTCGCTCACCCCGGCCCACTCCCCGATCTCGCGGGTCATGTGGACCACGCCCGTCTCCGTGATGGCGCCGACGGCGAGCTCCGGCTGGTGCGGCGCGCGGAGCTTCCGTGAGAGCACCACGTCGAGCTCGCACCCCAGCCCGCGGGCGATGACGGCGCCGACGGCGACGCCCCCCCGCGGAATCGCGAGCACGAGCGGATCGACGAGCGTCTCGTGCCGCAGCCGCTCGAGAAGCCGTTCGCCGGCGTCCCTGCGATCGGTGAAGAACCGCCTTCTCCCCGTGTCGTTCATGCCGTCATCCCCCTTTCAGCGGCGGTCGTCTCGCGACGGCCGGGGCCGAGGTGCCGGGCGAACCACTCGCTCGCGAGCGTCGCCACCTCCTCGAGCGTGCCGGGCTCCTCGAAGAGGTGGCCCGCGCCCCGGACGATCGCAAGCTGCTTCGGTCCGGCGAGATCCTCGAGCGCCTCGCGGTTGAGCGCGAGCACCTCATCGTCGTGCGAGCCGACGATGAGCAGCGTCGGGATCCGCACCCGCTTCAGGAGCGGCCCCGCCATGTCGACGCGGCCTCCCCGCGAGACGACCGCGGCGACCCGGCTCTCGCGGGTCGCGGCGACGACCGCGGCCCCGGCGCCCGTGCTCGCGCCGAAGAGGCCGATCGGGAGGGCGGAGGTGAGCGGGTCCATCGCCATGCGTCGGACCGCCGCGACGAGGCGGTCGGCCAGCAGGCCGATGTCGAAGACGTTGACCCGGTCGGCCGCCTCCTGCTCGGTGAGCAGATCGAAGAGGTACGTCCCGATCCACGACTCGTGGAGCACGCCCGCGACGAACGTGTTTCTCGGGCTCGAACGGCTCGATCCGCTGCCGTGGGCGAACAGCACGAGGCCGATCGCATTTTCCGGCAGCACGAGCCGGCCGGGCAGCTCGATCGGCTCGCCTTCGAGCGACCGCACAGGCACCGTCATTTCCCGCGAGACGAGCATTCCCGTGACGCTCATGGCATGGCCTCCGATGGTGGAAGTGCCTCCGATGGTGGAAGCGGATGGACGACCTCGACGATCGAAGCCTGCGGGCCTTGGTCTCCCTCCTCCTCGGTGAAGCGGACCCGGACGCCGAGGTCGATCGCTTCGAACCGTCGGTTCGCCACCGCGTGGCGGTGGAAGTAGACCTCGCGGCCGTCGGGGGTCTCGATGAAGCCGTAGCCCTCGAGCGGGAAGAGCTTCGTGACGACCCCCTGGCCGCGAGGCTCGTGTCGCTTCACCGTGCCACGGAGCCGCCGGGCATGGTCCTCGAGCCGCCGTTTCGCCGCGTCGAAGGCGTCGCGGACCGCGACGAACACGTCCTCGTGGGCGTGCTCGTCGTGATGCTCCCGGTTCACGACGATCTCCGCCTCCGGCACGACGACGTCGATCCTCACGGAGTAGAGACCGCCGATGCGGTGTCGCCGGTGAGGCATGCCGATGACGACGTGGCAGCCGGTGATCCTCGGATGGAACCGCTCGAGCTGGCCGATCCAGTCGAGGACCTCGTCGCGAAGCCGCTCGCGGACCTCGTCGGTCAGTTCCACGTCGTCGAACGACACCTGCGGCTGCGTCTGCATCAATCCGGCCCTCCTCGCTCGCGTCTGCCGAGGTTCAACGCTTCGCGCGGCCGCCGCCATCGGTCAAGGAACGCCACGAAAATCGATCGTGCCCGAAAAAACCATGAGGACACCCGGGACGGCCCGCCCTCCGGCTTGCCCGGCGGCGATGGAGCTTGCCCGGCGGCGATGGAGCTTGCCCGGCGGCGATGGAGCTTGCCCGGCGGCGATGGAGCTCACTCGGCGGCGATGGAATCGAGCAGATCGAGGCGGACGGCCCGCCGGGCCGGCAGCCAGGCCGCGATCGCGGTGATGGCGATCGCCGCCGCGAGGTTCGAGAGGATCACGGCGGGCCGGAACGACATCGAGACCGGGTGGCCCAAGAGCGGCTGGCTCGAAAGCTGGATGAACCAGGCCGAGGCGATGCCTCCGAGGATCCCGATGATGCAGCCGGAGAGGCCGAGCAGCAGGCTCTCGATCACGACGAGGCGGGTGACCTGTCGCGCCGTCATGCCGACAGCGCGGAGCAGGCCGAGCGTCCGCCGCTTCTCGAGCACGTTCATCGTGACGGTGTTGGCGACGCCGAGGCTGCCGACGATGAAGCCGAGGCCGAGGATCGACCAGAGCGCCCCGACGATGCCGTTGATGATCCGGTCCATCGTCGCGTGGAGGTCGGCGTGGGACTGCAGGAGCAGGCCATGACGCTTCGCGACGGCCTGCAGCGGCTCCCGCAGTCCGGCTGCGGCCGCAGGGGTCGACTCGATCAGGAGCGCGTCGACCGAGTCGATGCCGAAAATCCGACGGGCGGCTTCGCGGCTGAGGAAGAGCGACGTGCCCCCCGCCGTGTAATCGACCACGAGCGCGGCGACCTTCGCCCGGATCGTTCGGCCGAACGCCGAAACGGTCACCTCGTCGCCGGCCTTCACCTTGAGCCGTTGTGCCAGGGCCGTCCCGGCCACCAGGCCACCTTCATCGACGATCGTGCGGAGGTCGTCGTCGGACATTCCGACCGCCTCGAGCGGCAGCTGCTCCTTCGCCGGCATGTCCCTCGCCACGATCACGCAGGCCACTCCCCCGGCTGATCCGATCGCGATCGAGATCGGCTGCACGGACGCCACCCCCTCGATCGAGCTGACCTCTTCAACCAGTCCACTGCCGGCCGACGGCGACGTTTCCCGGGAGACGCCGAGGGCCCCGGCCTGAAGGAGCATCCAGTCGGCCTTGAGGGCCTTGCCATACCAGGCCAGCACGTCATCGACGTTGTCGCGGATCGCATGGCCGAGCCCGACGCCGTTGCTGACTGCCACGACGAGCACCCCGGTGGTGAGCGCCGTGCGAACCGGCTGGCGGAGGATCTGCTCGAGCGCGAGCGTCCCCTCGATCCGCCATGGTCGCGGCACCAAACCGGCGAGCAGGCGGGCCAAGAGTGGCAGCACGACAGGCGTCGTCGCGATGAAGGCCAGCGTGGTGGCGATGCCCGCCGGCACGGCCGACCGCGGTGGCAAGGTTCCCGTCACCACCGCGAGAAGGATGCCGACGGCCAGGGTCCAGAGCACCGCGGCTGTCGTGACGAGCTTCCAGGAGATGTTTTCCGGAGGCGGCGCCATGTGGGCCAGGCTCTCGAGCAGGTCCACCTTCGCGGCCTGCCGCGTCGGCCACCATGCCGCGAGCACGGCCACCGCGGGACCGATGAGCACGGCCGCGACGACGATCCAGGGGTTGTAGGCGATCGCGAAGTCGGGAGCACGGATCGCGCGGGCGATTCCCTTGGCGATCGGCCCCGCCGCGAGAATGCCGCCGACGGCGCCGACGGCCGCTCCCACGGCGCCGATGGCGGCGGCCTCGAAGAAGAGCGCGCGGCTGATCTGGCGGCTGGTCGCCCCGAGCACCCTCTGGAGCGCGAATGCCCGCCTCCGCTCGGTCACGTTCATGAGCATCGCGTTGCCGACGATGAACCAGGCCATCGCGACGGTCAGCGCCGTGACGAAGTCGAGCCCGAGATTGGCGGCGTTGAGCATGTCGTGCGCCATGCTCGCCCGGCCCGCGGGCACGATCGCGTGGAGCTTTTCCGGCAGTCGCTCGTTCACCGCGGCGAGAACCGCCTGCCGCGAGGTCCCGGGCCGCAGCACGAGCCGGAACCGGTCGATCAGGCCGCGGACGCCGGTGAGTTCGCCAAGAGCCTCGATGTCGACGACCACACCGCCGCCGTCGGAGAGGGCCGAAAGCGACTGCGTGTCGGCGATGCCCGTGATCTTCATCGTGCGGTAGCCGCCGCGCCTCGAGAGAAACAGGAGCGTGTCGTCGAGCGATTTGTCGAGCGAATCGGCGAGCGTGCGGCTCACCACGATCTCGTCGGGCCCCTCGCAGGCACGGCCCGCGACGAGCTTGAGAAACCCGGCATCGACGAGGCCGCCCGCGTCGACGCCGACGGCGACCTCGCGAATCCGCCGCTCGTCGCTCCGAAGGAGCGCGGGCTTGTAGACGAGCGGCACGACGGCCCTCACGCCCGGGATGTCGATCAGTTTGGGCACGCCGGAGCCGTTCCAGCGGCCCGTCTCTCGGGGGGAGATGTCGATCGAGGGCACTCCCTCGATCGACTCGGCAAGCCTCCGGTAGCCCTCCCGGGAAGCGTCGGCGGAGAGCCACGTCGCTACAACCGCTCCCACGGCGACCGCGACACTCGCGACGGTGGCGATCACGCGGCCGGGCCGGTTTCGCCACTGCCGCAGAAGCAGCCCGAGACGGTTCATCGGACGGCGGTCCTCGCCGGGGAAGCGACCGCATGCTCGTCGGCGTCGCCGACGAGCGTGTCGGAGGCGATCCGACCGTCGATGACGCGGACGAGGCGGCCGGCCGCGGCGGCCGTGGCCGGGTCGTGGGTGACCAGCACGACCGTTTGTCCGCGGTCCTTCACGAGACAGGAGAGCAGGTCGATCACGTGGCGGGAGTTGACGGTGTCGAGGGCGCCGGTCGGCTCGTCTGCGAGCACGACCGCCGGACGGGTCACCAGGGCCCGCGCGATCGCGGCCCGCTGCTGCTCGCCACCGGAGAGCGCGTCGGGGCGGTGCGATGCCCGCGGGGCCAGCCCGACCGACTCGATCGCCTCCATCGCCGCCTCGTGGCAGGCGGACTCCTTCACCCCGTCGAACACCAGCGGCAGGGCCACGTTCTCGAGCATCGAAAGCTCGGGCAGCAGGTTGTACCGCTGAAAGATGAACCCGATCCGTCGGCGGCGGACGAGTGCGAGCGCGTCGTCGTCGAGCTTTGCCAGGTCGACCCCCTCGAGCATCACCCGGCCGGACGTCGGCCGGGTGATCCCGCCGAGCATGTGCAGAATCGTGCTTTTGCCGGAGCCGCTCGCGCCGGTGATCGCGACGAACTCTCCGGCGTCGATCGACAGGTCAACGTCGCGGACGGCGGTGACCGGCGACCCGTCATGCCCGGCGGCATCGAAGGTCTTCGTGAGGTGTTCGGCGAGAATGAGCGGCACGTTTCTGCTTCCGGCCTCGGTTCCCTGGAAGTTCGAGGCCCGACATCGTACCAGTTTTTTCCGCGATGGAGAGTCGGCCGACGTTTTTCGTCAAGCTGGGGGTTCTGTGACGAAAATGCGGCCCGTCGAAATCCCCGGGCCGTACCTGCCGACTTGCATTCCAGCGGCTCCCGCGGTCGAGTCGATCTGAGACCACGGCGGAAGCACTGTGGACCTCTCGATGACCCGCAGATCGAATTGTCGCGACGACGCGGCCCACGTGGTCCTGGCGGCCGCGGTTGCGATCGTTTTGGCGAGTGCGCCATCGGCGCGATGCCAGGAGATGGCGACGGCCGCCGTCGAGCCGGCGCCGCACCTCTCGCCCGCGACGCTGCCGGAGTTCGTGGCCCTGGCGGAACGCAGCCATCCGAAGATTCGCGGAGCCCTCGCGGCCATCGAGGCGGCCCGCGGCAAGGCCGTGCAGGCGCGGCTCTATCCGAATCCGATGCTGGCGGCCGGCTCTCCACAGATCGCCGGAAACCAGAGCCAGTGGAACAGCTTCGCGTCGCAGGACATCGTCACCGCCGGAAAGCTGCGTCTCTCGCAGCAGGCGGCGCTGCGGGAGGTGCAGCGGGCGGAATACGACCTCATTCGCGCCCGCTTCGAAGTGCTCGCCGATGTGCGGGCGACCTTCTACCAGCTTCTCGTCGCGCAGCGGCGGATGGAGATCTTCAAGCTGCTTCTCGATATCGCCAAGCGGTCGTACGAGATCGGCCGCCAGCTCGCCGAGGCGGGGGAAGGGACGAAGGCCGACGTGCTCTTCTGGAGCCTCGAGCGGGACCGTGCGGAGGTGCGGCTGCTCAATGGAGGCGTCTACGTGGAGACGGGCAGGCGGCAACTCGCCGCCGCGATCGGGCTGCCCCTCGCCGACATTGGGAGGGTCGAGGCCGACCTCTTCGCGAGGCTGCCGGATTTCGACCTGAAGGACCTGCAGCGTGCCGTCGTGTTCACCAACGCCAGGCCGCGGGCCGCGGAGGCCGGCATCGCGCAGGCGCAGTGGTCGCTCGAGCGGGCGGTCGTGGAGCCGATCCCCAACGTCAACGTGCTCGGCGGCTACCAGTACCAGGTCGGCACGCCGGCGATGGATCAGGGGCTCCTGCAGATGATGGTCGAGGTGCCGCTCTTCGACCGCAACCAGGGAAACATCCGCTCGGCACGGGCCGACATCGCTTCGGCGCGGGCCGACCTGAGGAACGTCGAGCTCGATCTCGCGAACTCGACCGCCCGGACGATCGCGGCGTACCGGGCCGCGCGGCGGAATGTCGAGTGGTTCGAGCAGTACATCATCCCGAAGGCCCGCGAGACGCTCGACCTGACGCAGACGCTCTACGGTCGAGGCGAGGTGACGTTCTTGAGCCTGCTGCAGGCGCAGCGGATCCTCACCGAGACCGAGCTTGCATTCATCGATGCCCAGGCGGACCGCTGGGCTTCGGCGGTGACGATCGCCGACCTGCTCCAGCTCGAAGTGTTTCCGCCTGGGCTCGAGGCGCCCGCAGCGCGTCCCGACGACAATCGCGACGAACTCGGTCTCCACGGCGCTCCGCCGCGGCGTCCCGACCCCGCCGCACCGGACGGCGTCAGGCCGCTGCCGGCTCCGTGACCGCCCGGTGTGCCGTGACCGTCCGGCGGGCCGTCGGCGGCGTTCAGCGGGCCGGGGAGGTCTTCGGTGAAACCACCTCGAGCGGAAGGCTCGTCGCGACCGTCTTCGAGGAAACGGCGTCGACGATCGCCGCCTCGAGCCGATGGCTCCCGCTGGTCGCATCGGCGGGGAGCCGCACGACGTAGCGGACGAAGTAATCGGTTCGCGGGCTGTCGGACCTGTCTTCGACGATGGGGAAGCCCCATTCCTCGACGACGTCGCCGTTTGCATCGACGAGCCGGAGACTCGTCTCGACCCTGGTGCAAAAGCCCCGGGGGCTCTCGATGCCGTCGAGGTTGTCGAGTTCGAAGTAGACGAGCACGTCCTGTCCCGGCACGAAGCGAGGCTCGTCGAACGCATCCAGGTTGCCCCAGCCGCGAACCTTGGAGGCGAAGCAGGCTCGTCGCACGGCGAGCGGCGCGGTCCGCCGGGCCTCGGCGAGCCGCTCCTTCAGCCTCGCGACGAACTCCGCCGGGTCCTCCGGCCGTGGAGGCTCGGACGGCTGCAGCTCCCCGGCCGCCGCCGTTTTTGTTGCCTCCCTTTTTGCTGCCTCGTCTTTCGCTGCCTCTTCTTCCGCGTCGGTGGGGTTTGCGTCGGTGGCGAGGGAGACCGGACTCGTGAGGCCGCCGGATCGTTTGGCGAACTGCTGCGGCGAACGCCCGACGACGCCAGCCGGCTTCGCGGAGTTCGGCGAGGATCGCGGGGGCGACGCCTCGAGCGATGCCGCGAAGGAGTCGATGATGTCGGGCCAGTCCTCCGGGGCGGCCTTCTCGAGCGTTGCGGCAACGACGTCGCTGGCAGCCTGATCGAAGCCGCTCGTCCGCGCGAGTCGTTCGAGCGAGCGTTCTATCCGCCGCTCGGTCGAGATCTCCTCGGCTGCGTCCTCGGCCGCCGGTTCATCGCCCGCCGCGTCGGCCTTGCGGTCGCCCGACTTCGAGGCCGAGCCGTTTGGATCGACTTTCGGCTTCGAGGCCTCCTCGGCGTCGGAGTCGATCGCCAGCGACATCGTCGATTCCCGGAGAAATTCGCGAAGAGCGACGGTGGTCAGCGGCGACGTGCATCCGGCCTGCACCGCGATCGCGACCGCGGCAAGCCCGATCCTGCCGAATGCCGTCGCGCCGATTCTGAGGTGGTCTGCCCGCACGCTTCTGGCCTCCAGGTCGAGGAGAGTAGGCGGCGGCATCTCCGGCGGCAAGGCCAGCCCGGCCTCACGGAATCCTAAAATCCCCATGTTTTGCCGCCTCGGAACGGATTGGGGGGAGGGGCGGTCGCAGGTTTCGGGACGTGCGGTAGAATCTCCGCCGGCGATCGGGATTCCAGGGACGTTTTTCCGCACATGCCGCAGACCATCATCGAGCCGGAGACCGTTCCCGCCGCCTGGCCGCATCGCCACCTGCTCGATCTGGAGCGTCTGACGCCCGAGGAGATCCGGACGATCCTCGACACGGCGGCCGTGCTCAAGACCGCGACCGACGGCTGCCGCAGGAAGCTTTCGGTCCTCGCCGGCTCCACGATCGTCAACCTCTTCTTTGAGAGCTCCACACGGACGCGGACGAGCTTCTCGCTCGCGGCGAGGCGGCTCGGGGCCGACGTCGTCGATTTCTCCGCGGCGGGCAGCAGCCTCTCGAAGGGGGAGTCGTTCATCGACACGGCGAAGAACCTCGAGGCGATGGGGATCGACGCCGTCGTCGTCCGGCACCAGACGCCCGGCACACCGCACCTTCTCGCCCAGCAGCTCAAGGTCGGCGTGATCAACGCCGGAGACGGCCCCCACGAGCATCCCACGCAGGGGCTGCTCGACATCTTCTCGATCCGTGAACGACTCGGCGACCTTTCCGGGATCACCGTCGGGCTCGTCGGCGACATCGCCCACAGCCGCACCGCCCGCTCGAACCTCCACGGGCTCATCAAGCTCGGCGCCCACGTGATCCTGTGCGGCCCTCCGACGCTCGTCTCGCCGCGATGGCAGGAGATCGGCGTCGAGGTCTCGCACGATTTGGACGCGATCCTGCCCCGCTGCCACGTGCTCAATCTGTTGCGGATCCAGTTCGAGCGGCAGTCGACGCGGCCGTTTCCGTCCGTCCGCGAATACGCGCACCTCTACGCGATGGACCGCGATCGGCTGCGGCGTGCCCGGAAAGACCTGCTCATCCTCGCCCCGGGGCCCATCAACAGGGGTGTCGAGGTCACGGCCGACGTGGCCGACTGCGAGCAGTCGCTGATCCTCGACCAGGTCACGAATGGGCTGGCGGTGAGGATGGCGGTGCTCTGGCTCACCTGCGGTCGTCGGGAGGGGGCAGCCTGATGGGAACGCTCGCCATCCGCGGAGGCCGCGTGATCGATCCCTCCCAGGGGATCGACGTCGTCGCCGACCTGTTTCTTCGCGACGGCGTCGTCGCGGGGGTCGGGCCGCAGGCCGCAGGCAAGGGACGGGCCGACGACTCGATCGACGCGACCGGTCTCATCGTCGCCCCCGGGCTCGTCGACATGCACGTGCACCTGCGGGAGCCAGGCCGCGAGGAGGACGAGACGATCGAGACCGGGACCGCTTCGGCCGTCGCCGGCGGATTCACGAGCGTCGCCTGCATCCCCAACACCGAGCCGCCGATCGACACGCAGGGCATCGTGGAGTTCATCCACCAGAAGGCGGCCCGGGCCGACGCCTGCAACGTCTTTGTCGTGGGCTGCGTGAGCCGCAACCGCGAGGGGAAGGAGCTCGCCGACATCGGGCAGCTCGTCGAGGCGGGGGCGGTGGCCTTCACCGACGACGGGGCGCCCGTCTACGACGCGGAGCTCATGCGACGGGCCCTCGAATACTGCCGCATGTTCGACAAGCCGATCCTCGCCCACGAGGAGGTGCTCGAGCTCTCCCGTGGTGGAGTGATGCACGAAGGGCTCGTCTCGCTCGTGCTCGGCCTCGGCGGGATGCCCGCGGCGGCCGAGGATGTGATGATCGGCCGCGACGTCGCGCTCGCGGAGGTGACCGGTGGACGGCTGCACGTCATGCACCTCTCGACGGCGGGAGGGGTGGAGCTCGTCCGGGCGGCGAAAGCGAAGGGGATTCGCGTCACGGCGGAGGCCTGCCCCCACCACTTCACGCTCACCGACGAATGCCTGCGGTCTTTCGACTCGAATTTCAAGATGAGCCCTCCGCTCCGGACGGCGGCCGACGTCGAGGCGATCCTCGGCGGCATCGTCGACGGCACGATCGACTGCATCGCGACCGATCACGCGCCGCACGCCCGCGAGAAGAAGATGCTCGAGCTCGACCGCGCGCCTTTCGGCATCGTCGGCCTCGAGACCGCGCTCGGCGTCACCGCCACGCGGCTGGTCGCCAGCGGCCGCATCGGCTGGCCCCGGCTCATCGAGGCGATGAGCACCCTTCCCGCGAGGATCCTCGGCATCGAACGCGGCACGCTGGCCCCCGGCGCGGTCGCCGACGTGACGCTCATCGACCCCGCGATGGAGTGGCAGGTCGATGCCGCTTCGTTCCGCTCCAAGAGCGCGAACACGCCGTTCGATCGCTGGACGCTTCGGGGGCGTGCCGTCGCCACGATCGTCGGCGGTCGGGTGAAGTACCGGCTGGCTTCGAACGCGTGACAATCGCGCACGAGCGGTCGCCATCCATGACGCTCATCATCGACGGCTACAACCTGCTCCACGCCTCCGGCGTGTTCGGCAACGAGCGGGGGGCGAGGGGGTTCGAGCTGTCGCGGTTGAAGCTGCTCGACCTGCTCGCCGACCTCCTCGGCGACGAGGCGTCGAAGACGACCGTCGTCTTCGACGCCGCCAACGCGCCCAACGGACTTCCCGGTCGGTATCGGCATCGCGGGCTCTCGGTGCTCTTCGCGCGGGAGTATCCCGACGCCGATTCGCTCATCGAGGAGCTCGTCGAGGCCGACAACTCCCCCGGGGGCCTCGTGGTCGTCTCGAGCGACCGGAGGATCGCGGCGGCGGTCCGCCGGCGGCGGGGCACCGCGATCGAAAGCGACCGCTGGCTCGCCGAGACACGATCGGCCCACGCCCGCCGCGGTCGGCCGGCCGACGGCAAGCCGCCGGAGCCGCAGTCGCCCTCCGAGGTGGCGGCCTGGCTCCGCGAGTTCGGCATCGACGTCGACGGCTGACGCCGGTTGCGTTTCAGCCTTCGGGCTTCGGGGCCTTCGCGGCCCAGCGGGCGAGCTTGCGGTCGAGCGTGGACCGCTCGATGCCGAGGATGGCCGCGGCCTTCGTCTTGTTGCCGCCCGAGGCCTCGATCGTCGCGAGGATGTGCCGCTTCTCGACCTCCTCGAGCGGCTCGGGCACGAAGGGCTGCCGACCAGCCTTGCCGGAGGCGGTGTCGCTCGGCAGGCCGAGCGGACAGAGCGCAAGGTCGGCGAGGTCGATCATCTCGTTCTGCGAGAGCACGACCGCCCGCTCGACGACGTTGCGAAGTTCGCGGACGTTGCCCGGCCAGCGGTATTCCCGCAGCGCCCCCATGGCCGCCGCTGTGAACCCCTTCACGCGACGCCGGGTCTCGGAGGCGAACATCTCGAGGAAGTGCCTCGCGAGCCGCTCGACGTCCTCCGGCCGCTTCCGCAACGGTGGCACCAGGATCTCGACGACCTTCAGCCGGAAGTAGAGGTCCCGCCGGAACTGTCCTTCCATCACGGCGTCTTCGAGGTGGCGGTTCGTCGCCGCGACGACCCGCACGTCCACCTTCACCCGAACGCTGCCGCCGACCCGCTCGAAGGGATGCCCCTCGAGCACCCGCAGGAACTTCGCCTGGATCGCGGGGCTCATCTCGCCGATTTCGTCGAGGAACAGCGTGCCCCTGTCGGCCGCCTCGAACTTGCCGATCTTCCGTTCCGTCGCCCCCGTGAACGCCCCCTTCTCGTGGCCGAAGAGCTCGCTTTCGAGGAGCGTTTCCGACAGGGCCGCGCAGTTGAGGCAGACGAACTGCTCCTTCGCCCGGTCGCTCGCCTCGTGAATCGCCCTGGCCACGAGCTCCTTGCCGGCGCCGCTCTCGCCGCGGATGAGGACGGTCGCCTTCGTCGCCGCGACGAGGTTCACCTGGCCGATGATCGCCTCGATGGCGGCGCTCTGCCCCACCATGCGGGACTCCTCACCGAGCCTGCGGCGCAGCCGCCCGACCTCGTCGGCCGTGGTCGCCAGACGCGAGGAAAGCTCCTCGCGGGCGGCGAGGTTCTCGATCGCCACGCCGAACGCGTCGCAGACCGCCATGGCGAGATCGAGGTCATCGGCCGTCGCCCGGTGGGCGGCGGCCTGCGGAGCGGGCTCCGCGTCGAGTTCGAGCAGCATGACGCCGACGGGCACGCCGCCGCGACGGACCGGCGTGGCGACGATCGAGACGTCGTCGCCCGCGAGCATCGCCTCGTTCGCGGCGAGCACGGTCGATGCGGCCGCCAGGTGGAGCGGCGTGGCGGTGCGATCCGGTGGCAGCGATGCCGCGACGACGAGCGAGTCGGCGGTCGCCGCCGTCTCGGTCGCGTTGCGATCGGCCAGGAGGAGCATGCCCCGGACGGCCCTCACCGCGCCGGCCGCCGTCGACAGGGAGAGCCCGGCCATCTCGTCGAGGTCGGTCGCGCGGGCAAGCGCGAAGGCCAGCCGGCAGAGGTCACCGGCGGCCCGGGCGACCTTCGGCACCCGCTCGGCGGTGTCGCTGATCTCCGCGAGAAGCCTGCCCTCGCTCCGTCGATGGATGATCGAAGACCGCCACTTCGCGATGTCGGCAGGGACTTCCTGTGTCGCCGTGCCGCCGAGATCGGCGGTGGTGCGGGAAGCGGCGTTCGGGGGGGCTCCCTCGGCGTAGGTGATTTCGACGCGGCCGATCGTGATCGTGTCGCCGGCATGGAGCCGGCGGTCGCCGGTGACCGCGGTGGCGGCCCTGTCCGCGGCGCCGCCGACGAGCGTGCCGTTGCGGCTCTGGAGGTCCCGGAGCGTCCAGCCGTCTTCGGCCTCGAAGATCTCCGCGTGGAAACGGCTTGCCCGCTCGTCGTGGAGGATCACGTGGTTGGTGGGCGCGCGGCCGAGGGTCAGCCGCTGCTGCGGCAGGAGCGGAACGACCGAGGAGCCGGAGACCGGATCGCGAACGACGAGATGGGCCGTTTCTGCGGGCACGTCGGCGATTCCCAGGCTGCTATGGGTGGTGAAATTGAAATTGATGGGATCCGACCGGAGCCCTACCATACTATCCAGGTGTTTCCCGCAGTGACACTGGGAGCGATAAGACCATGCGAAGCATTCGATCGGCCACGCTCTTCTCTGCGATCGTGGTTTCCCTCGTCGCCGTCGGGCCGGCGAGAGCCCAGTTCGGCGGCATGGGCGGCATGGGCCGCGGCGGCTTCGGCCGCGGCTTCGGTGCCGTCGGCGGAATTGCGATCGACGCCGACGGGATCGTGACGACGGTCGCGCCGAAGGCTTCGGAGTCGCTCGCGGCGGAGCGGCGGCAACTGCTCTCGGCAAGCGCGATCGCCGGCCGGGAGAAGTCGGTCCTGCGGAAGGTTTCGCTCGCGCGGCTGTGCGAGCGGCTGAAGACTGCCGTGGCCCAGGCGGAGGGTCCGAAGGGGGCCGCGAAACAGGCAGAGGCCGATCTCGTGGACATGCTGCTCCTCGGCGGTCTCGAGCGGATCTCGTACGTGCTCGTCGATCCCGAGCGAAAAGACATCGTGCTCGCCGGGCCGGCCGACAAGGGAGTCATCGACGGTCAGGGGAACGTCGTCGCGGCGGCTTCCGGCAGGCCGCTCATGCGACTCGAGGATTTCGTCATCGCGATGGCGTCGATCGACCGGGCGAGGGACGGCGGCATCCGGTGCTCGATCGATCCCACACCGGAGGGTATCGCGAAGCTGCAGAACTTCCTCGCCGCACAGGGCACGATGGGCCCCGACCCCAACGTGGTCCTCCGGGGAATGGAGCAGGCCGTCGGCATGCAGGTCGTGAGCGTCGGCGGCGTTCCCTCCGACAGTCGTTTCGCCCAGGTGCTCGTCGCCGCGGACTACAAGCTCAAGCGGATCGGCATGGGGCTCGAACCTTCGGGCGTGCGCGAGGTGCCAAGCTTCCTCTCGATGGTGCAGGGCGGGGCGGCGACCTCGGCGCTTCCCCGGTTCTGGCTCGAGCCGGCGTACGAGCCGCTCATCCGGGATCCCGACGAGCTTGCCTGGAAATTCCCGGGCCGCTCGATGAAGTGCCTGAGCGAATCGGACGCGTTCGATGGCAAGGCCGTGCAGCGGGGCAACGCCCCGGCCGATGCGTTGACCGCCAAGTGGTGCGAGCGGTTTTCGGCCAACTACGGCGAGCTCGGCGCGAAGCACCCGATCTTTCGTGACCTCGACAACTGCATCGATCTCGCGGTCGTGGCGGCCCTCATCCACGGCAGACAGCTCGACGCCCGGGCCGGCATCGACCTGTCGATCCTGAAGGACCCGGCGAAGCTCGCGCTCGCGAAGTACGCGGTTCCCTCGAAGGTTCAGACCGTGGCCACCGGCATGAAGAAGGGCGGTCGCTGGGTGCTCAGTGCCTCCGGCGGCGTGCTCATTCAGCCGTGGGAGATCGTCTCGAAGTCGTCCGAGAGCCCCGA
Source organism: uncultured Chitinophagaceae bacterium (assembly GCA_964585575.1). Classification (GTDB taxonomy): domain Bacteria; phylum Planctomycetota; class Planctomycetia; order Pirellulales; family UBA1268; genus UBA4655. Next base: position 20,315 of record CAZPEM010000006.1, on the reverse strand, counting down.
TGCGGCGAAGCCGCGGCTTGAATCGCTCGCCGGCCGGCCTGCCGCCGGCTGGTGGTGGGACTGACCGGCGCGGCCCACTCGATCCGTCCGACGCCGCTCGCGGCGGTCGTGAACCAGTCGTCGACCCAGCCTGCCGACGGATTCTTCGGTGGCGGAATGCTCTTCGCAAGAAGCAGGTCGCTGCCGGTCTCGGCCGCGATGAACGCGGCGATCGAATCGCTCGTCACGTGCCATCCCACGGGAAGCCTCGCAAACCGGCCGGCCGTATCGAGCCATGCCGGCACGTCGATCACGCAGGGAGACGCGGCCGTCGGAGGATCGGCGGCGAGCGGGCAGCCGGTCGTTTCGCAGACGAGCCTCGCGGTGATTCGCATCGCGTCGATCGCGAGACGGTGGGAGACCGCGGCATCGAGGCCGGCGGCGTCATCGATGCGACGGATCGAGTCGACCGTCGCGCCGCCCCCGACGACGATCGACAGGGGTGTGTTCCCGCACGATTGCGACAGCGACCGCAGCAGCTCCGGCCAGTCGTCTCTCGCGAGGAGACTGCCGCCGAATTTGACCACGATCGACCCGTGAGACTCCCCGGCTCGCAGGATGCCCCGCCGCCAGGCCGCGGCGTTCGGTCCGGTTCCGACGTCGTTCATCGAATCGCTCCAACCGCGACGAGCGCGACCGCGTGGGCCGGAGCGACCCGGGAGATCGCGGCACCGAGCGACTCGTCGAGCGACACGACGCGGCCGTGGATTCCGGCCAGTTCGACCGCCCGCCGGGCGAGCGCCAGGCCGTGGCCGGAGAGGACGATCGCCTCGGGTCGGGGCCTGCCGAGCGTCGCCCGTCGCAGGCCGACTGCAACCTTGCGGGCCTGCGCCTCGGCACAGAAGGCCGCGGCGACGATCGCGTCGTCGAACGTGAAGGCGTGGGGATCGAGGAGCAGCATGCGGGCGAGCCGTTCGCGGGCGTGCTCCTTCGTGGCGGGGCGGCCGTCGGCGGTGCCGCGGTCCCCGCGGTCTTCCGGCAGGCCTCCGAGCAGGAGCCAGGCGTCGCGGGAATCGGCATAGCGTTCGCTTGCGATCGGGCGTCGCTCGCCCCGCCAGGGCAGCGACCGGACGATCGACGCGATGGGCGTCCTCTCGACTCCCGTGTAGACGAGCTCGCCCGACCGCATCCGGCCGACGTCGTCGGTGGCGGCCGGTGCGGGGCGTCCGGCCTCGATCGGGATGATGTCGGTCGTCGTCGAGCCGACGTCGAGGAGCAGGGCCGTGTCGGCGTCGGCGTGTCGAGCCGCAAGCCGTGCGAGGGCGTGCCAGTTGGCCGCGGCCGCGGCGAGCGGCCGTCGGATCGCCTGCGACGGCGGCACGATCGAGCCATCGACCAGGTAGATGCCGAGGTTACACTCCACGGCGGCCGCGGCGGCCTCGACCGCCTCGACGATCCGCGCGACGCCGACGGCCCGCGAGGGATAGCAATCGGCGATCTCGCCCGTCATCGTCGCCACGATCCAATCCGGTCGGCGGGCCCGCGCGACCCGCACGAGGGACTCCGCGAGCCCTTCAGAATTCCGCCAGAGCTCGAACCGCTCGGAAAGCGACCAGCCTTCGCCGTCGGCCGCCTTGATCGCCGCACCGCCGACATCGAAGGCGAGCACACGTCGGGACATTCACGAATCCTCTGCGTTCAATCGAGCGAGAAGGCGATGCCCGGTTTCCAAGCAAAACCCGAATGACCGCCGCGGCCCTCGGCGATCGCGACCATCGTCGCCACGAGGCTCTCCTCCTGCGCGGCGGACAACCCGAGGAACGACGTCGTGAGCCGCGGGTTGATCTCGAGCACGCGATCCTCGACGCCATCGTCCCGCGCGCCGAGGATCATGTCGACTCCCACCCATCCCAAGACCGTGCCGGCCGCGGCGTCGCGGCTCGCCGCGGCCCGGAGCGTGGCCCTGACCGCCCGTTCGGCGAGGCGTCGCGCGCGTTCGGTGCCGGAACGGTCATCCCACGGCGCGCTTCCGAGATACCGCGGGAAGTCGTCCTCGGAGAACCGCTGACGCATCGGGGGCATCGGCCAGAGTCCGCCAGGCCCGCAGAGCACGGCCACGCCGACGGGTGTTCCCGCGACGAACGACTCGAGCCGCGAGGCGGCCTCCGAGGGGGCGACGGTCGCCGATCGCAGGATCACTAGGCCGTCGCCGCCTGCACTGCCGCGGTGTTTCCGCACGGCCGGCAGGCGAAAGCCAGCGGGCGGGGCCTCGAACGGAGCGAGCGACCGCCCGGCGGGCACGGGCACGCCCGCCGCCGCGAGGCAATCGATGGTCGCCTGCTTGTCGGCTGCGATCGCGACGAACTCCTCGTGGGCCGCGAGCACCCGGCCGCCCGCCGCCCGGACGGCCCCCACCCGCGCGGCGAGGATGCCGTCGGTCTCCGGCGCGACGACGATCGTCCAGTCGGCCCCGCGGGCCTCCGCGATCAGCGTGTCGATCTCGCAGCCCCGCTGAACCGGCACCCAACGTGTCGCCGAGCGGGGCGATGTCGGGGCGGATGGAGGCAAACACGCGGCTGTCTGCTCGCGGCGATCGAGCATCGACTCATCGATGAGGACGGTGACATCGAGCGACGCATCACGGGCGGCGTCTGCCGCGATCGCCTCGAGCATCGCCCGTCCCTCGCGGAGGAGCCGCTCGACCGCGTGTCCATCGCCGTTTTGGGATGCGTCCGGGCCGGAGAGGCCGCCGGAGGAGCACCACTCGTAGGCGACAAGCCGCACTAGAAGATTCCGAGCTGGTCCCGCGCGGCCTCGGTCATGCGGTCGGGCGTCCAGGGAGGATCCATGACGATCCGCACCTCGACGCCGGCGACGTCGGCGTGGCGGCCGATCGCTCGCTTCGTGTCGGCGATGAGTTGCGGACCGGCCGGGCATGCCGGGCTCGTCATCGTCATGTCGACCGAAATCTGCTTTTTCGAGGGCGCATCTACGGCGGCCGCGAGCGTCACGCCGTAGATGAGCCCGAGGTCGACGATGTTCACGAAGAGCTCGGGATCCTTCACCTCCTTGAGGATCTCGCGGACGATCTCCTCGGAGAGCGGCTTGCCGAGCAGGCCCTCGTCGGACGCGGCCGTGCCGGATGCGGGCGGGCCGCCCGGAGCCGCGGCGACGCCACCGGCCGTGGAAGCACCGCCAGTCGGCGAAACATCGCTGGCCGCGGACGTTGCCGCCGCGGAGGCCGCGGTGGCCGCAGCCGCCGTGGGCATCGCATGGGCGGCAGGCCCATCCGCGGCCCCGTGCTCCCGCAGCCGCACGTAGACCTGCCCGTCCTCGACCTTCACCTCGTGGCTACGGGTCGGCCTCACGGCCGGCATCGTCAGGGCGCTGCCCGTGCGGATGTCGAACTTCGCGCCGTGCCTCGGGCAGGCGATCGTGTGGTCGGCCAGCTCACCGTCCACGAGCGGCCCGCCGTCGTGCGTGCAGACGTCGTCAATCGCGTGAAACCTGCCGGCGACATGGAAGAGGGCGACCAGATCGCCATCGACCTCGACGAGCATCTTTCCCGGGTCGGCGAGATCGGAAACGGCGGCGACTCTCAAGAATGCCGGCATCGAAGGGTTCTCCAGGCTTGCTCGGGGATGCTGATCGGCCGGGCGGAAGCCCTCACCGCACGCGCCGGATCCTGCTGCCGATCGCGCGGGCGAGCGCCTCGCGAACCGGCGCGATCGTGATCCGGTCGAAGACCTGCTGGAAGAATCCGGCAACCACGAGCCTGGCCGCCTCATCGGCCGACAGTCCGCGGGCCTGCGCGTAGAAGAGCTGCTCGGCATCCACCCTTCCGCTCGTCGCGCCGTGGGTGCAGCGGACGTCGTCTGCCTCGATTTCGAGCCCGGGAATCGAGTCGGCCCGCGCCTCGTCCGACAGCATGAGGTTGTCGTTTCGCTGGTAGCCGTCGGTCTTCTGCGCGGCCTTGTCGACCTTGATCATGCCCCGCCAGACGAGCCGGCTGCGGTCCTGGAGCGCGCCCTTGTAGAGCAGGTCACTCTTGCAGGACGGGGCCTCGTGATGTTGGAGCGTGTTGTAGACGAGCTGTTGCCGACCTTCGGTGAACATGACGCCGTTGACCTGTGCGGAGGCGTCGCGGCCGACGAGGGCGACATCCTGCGCCACCTGCGACAGCCGGCTGCCGAGGGCGCCGAGCGTCCACTGGAGCCGGCCGCGGTCGTGGACGACCGCCTTCTGCCTGGCGACGTGCCAGACGCCGGTGTTCCAGTTTTGCAGGTTCACGATCCGCAGGAAGGAGTTTTTTCCGACGACGATCTCCGTGCCGCCACAGTGAAACCCGCTTCCAGTACCGCTGTGAAACCCGCTTCCAGTAGCGCTGTGAAACCCGCTTCCAGTAGCGCTGTGAAATCCGCTTCCAGCTCCGGCGGGGCCTCCCCCGGCCGTCTCGGTGAGCACGGTCGCCTCCGCCCCGTCGCCGAGCACGACGAGCACGTGCGACGTATCGACGCCGCCGTCGGTGATCGCGGAGAGCACTTCGAGCGGCTCGGTGATTCGCACGCCGGCCGGAACGTAGAGCACCGCGCTCGCCGCATGAAACGCCGCATGCATCGCGGCGAACCAGTCGGCCTGCGAATCGATCACGCGAAACCAGTGTGGGCGAAGCGTTTCGCCATGGTCCGCCAAAAGCCGCTCGGCCGAACCGAAGAGCACGCCCTTGGCGGCGACCGCCGGATCGAGCGACTCGTGCACGACGTGGCCGTCGATCGCATGGAGCCGGCCGGCGAGGCGACCGCTCTCCCGGGCGGCGGGGCTCACCTCGTCGAAGCCGCTTTCCATCGCCTCGCCCGACGCGATCGCCGTGCCGAGCAGCCCCGCGGGCATGGCCACCGCTCCGGGGGCGGGCCGCGGCCCCCAGGCCCCGGGCCGAAACAGCCGCAGATCGGTCCGCATCCAGTTCTCGTCGCGGCGGTCGGGAAGCCCCAGCCGCAGGGCCGTCTCGAGCGCGGCCCGACGCAGCTCGCTGGCCCAGGCGGGCAGACGGCTCCCCGCGATGAGACGGTCGAGCGAAGCGGCGTCGAACGCGGCCTGTGGTGCCGGGGCGGTGGCTGTGGTCATCGCAAAACGGACGGGCTTTCAGCCCACCGAGCCCTCCATCTGAAGCTCGATCAGCTTGTTCATCTCCACGGCGTACTCCATCGGCAGCTCCTTCACGAGCGGCTCGATGAACCCGCCGACGATCATCGTGCTCGCCTCGGCTTCCGTGAGCCCGCGGCTCATGAGATAGAACAGCTGCTCCTCGCCGATCTTCGACACGCTCGCTTCGTGGCCGATCGAGACGTCCTGCTCCTCGATCTCGATGTAGGGGTATGTGTCGCTGCGGCTGCGATCATCGAGAATGAGGGCGTCGCAGACGACGCTCGACTTGCTCTTTTTCGCGCCCGGCTCCACCTTCACGAGGCCGCGGTAGCTCGCCCGGCCGCCGTTCTTCGAGATGCTCTTCGAGACGATCCGGCCGCTCGTGTGCGGGGCCGCGTGGACCAGCTTGGCCCCGGCGTCCTGGTGCTGCCCCGCGGAGGCGAATGCGATCGAGAGGATCTCGCCGCGGGCCCCCGGCTCCATCATGTAGACGGCCGGATACTTCATGGTCAGCTGGCTGCCGAGGTTGCCGTCGATCCATTCCATGAGGGCGCCCTCGTAGGCCATGGCCCGCTTCGTCACGAGGTTGTAGATGTTGTTGGCCCAGTTCTGGATCGTCGTGTAGCGGCAGCGTCCGTGCTTCTTCACGACGATTTCGACGACCGCCGAGTGGAGGCTCTCGGTGGAATACATCGGCGCGGTGCAGCCCTCGACATAGTGCACGTGGGCGCCCTCGTCGACGATGATGAGCGTTCGCTCGAACTGCCCCATGCTCTCCGCGTTGATCCGGAAATAGGCCTGCAGCGGGAACTCGATCGACACGCCCTTGGGCACGTAGATGAACGACCCCCCCGACCAAACGGCCGAGTTGAGCGCGGCGAACTTGTTGTCGGTGGGCGGGATGATCGTGCCGAAATACTGACGCAGAAGGTCGGAATGTTCGCGGACGGCGGTGTCGGTGTCGGTGAAGATCACCCCCTTCTTCGCGAGGTCCTCCTGAAGCGATCCGTAGACGACCTCGCTTTCGAACTGCGCCTTCACCCCCGCGAGGAACTTCCGCTCCGCCTCGGGGATGCCGAGCCGGTCGAACGTCTGCTTGATCGCGTCGGGAACCTCCTCCCAGGTCTTCCCCTGCTGCTCGGCGGGCTTGAGGTAGTAGAAGATGTCCTGGAAATCGACGCCGATCCTTCCGCCCCAGCGTGGCATCGGCTTTGAATGAAAGATCTCGAGCGACTCGAGCCGGAAGTCGCGCATCCAGCCCGGCTCCCGCTTCATCTCCGAGATCTGCGAGACGATCTCACGGTCGAGGCCCTTGCGGGCCTTGAACACGGCGGGCGAGTCGGTGCGGAAGTCGTACTTGTTGATCTCGCCGACCGCGAGGGTGGACGAGGGTTCAAGTCCCGTGGGCATGGCTGGCAACTCCTGTTCCTGTGAGGCGAGAGTCCTCCATCGCCTTCTCGGCGGCGGCGGCCTCGGGGTAGGCGGCGCGAATTCGCTCGTAGCCCTTCTTGTGAAGCTCCGCGGCCAGTTCCGGCCCGCCGGACTCGACGATCCTGCCGCCGAGCATGACGTGGGTGCGAAGCGGGATGTTGTGCTCGAGCAGCTGCTCGTGGTGGGTGATGATGAGGATGCCCATCTCGGCACCGCCGATACGGGCGATGCTCTCGCTCGCGAGCCTCACGGCATCGGCGTCGAGGCCGCTGTCGGTCTCGTCGAGCACGGCGAACTTCGGCCGGAGCATCGCCAGTTGGAGGATTTCCGCCCGCTTCATCTCGCCGCCGGAAAACCCGTCGTTCACGTAGCGACGGGCAAACTCGGAATCCATCGAGAGCTCCGCCATCTTCGACTTCAGCTCGCCGCGGAATTCCTTCATCGGCACGAGCTCCTGCCCCTCCTTGCGGTCGGGGTTTCGCACGTTCGTGACGGAGTGCCGCAGGAAGTCGGCGAACCGCACGCCCGGAATCGACATCGGCCGCTGGAACGCGAGGAACAGGCCGGCACGGGCCCGCTCGTCGGGCTCCATCGCCAGGATGTCGCGGCGGCTGCCGTCGGCCCCGACGAGCTCGATCGAGCCGGCCGTCACCTCGTAGGAAGGATGCCCCATGATCGCGTAGCCGAGCGTGCTCTTGCCGGACCCGTTCGGGCCCATGAGCGCGTGCACCTCGCCCCGGCCGATCGAGAGATCGACACCCTTGAGGATCTCCTGCCCGTCCACCGCGACATGGAGGCCGCGGATGACCAGGTGTTCTTTCGCTGCGTCGCCGTTCATCGGGATGCCGTTGCTCTGCATGGGTCTGGAAGCTCCTCCTACGGCTCAGGCCGTGACCTTCTGGTGATCGAACACCAGCTCTCCGTCACCGACCGGCGACGCCACGTAGCCCGAGTGGTGGGGAACGGGAAGCTCGTCGTCGATCTTGCCCGGCCCGTCCTTTCGCTTCGCGATCCGCTGGCCCATGATCTTGTCCTGGATCCGCATGAGCCCCTCGAGCAGGCTCTCCGGCCTGGGAGGGCAGCCGGGCACGTAGACGTCGACTGGCACCACGAGATCGACGCCCTTCACCACGTGATAGCCCCACTTGAAGTAGGGGCCGCCACCGGTCGTGCAGGCGCCCATCGCGATCACGTACTTCGGATCGGGCATGAGGTTGTAGAGCCGGCGGACGCGGCTGGCCATCTTGTAGGTGACCGTGCCGGCCACGATCATGAGATCCGCCTGCCGCGGCGTGGCCCGGAAGGCGCCGGCGCCGAAGCGATCCATGTCGTAACGGCTCGCGCCGGCGGCCATCATCTCGATCGCGCAGCATGCCAGCCCGAACGTCATCGGCCAGATGCTCGACTGGCGAGCCCAGTTGATCGCCTGCTCCACCGTGGTCAGGACCATGTTTTCCTCGAACCGACCTTCGATCCACGGTTTGGGGGAGGGAGGAAAGGGCTGTGTCATGGAAGGCTCCAGTGCTTGGTGTTCATGGCGCGGGATTCATGGCCATGTTTTTCAGTCCTGTGCTCAGGAATTCGATGCCGAAACGCCATTTGTTGCAACCCCGCCGCAGGCGTTCACGGCGGAACGGCCCGCGGCCGCAGCCGCACCGACTGCAAAACCGCTGCCAATTCCGCTGACCGCATGCACGGTGAATCGGCAACAGTCATCCCCGTCGAGACGGCACTCGGAGAGCTTCACGGGCGCCCCGACGAGTTGCTCGAGCATCAGCCGCTCGGCGGCACAGATGCCGCGATCCTGCTCGGCCAGCTGCGGGTAGGGGCAGACATGGCTCGTCAGGACCGGCAGCGACGGCGCCGGTCGATCGCGGCGGCGTGGCGACTCCGACGATGCCTCCGAAAGCCCTGAAACGCCCACGGAACAGGGGATTTCCCGCTCCCGCAACATGCTGGCGACGCTCTCGAGCCGTTCGGCCGGCGTCTCTCCGCGAACCGCGTCCCGATAGAGGCCCGCAAGCTGCTCGCCGATCCGGTTGAAGAGACCGCGACGAACCTGCGGCTCTCGGACCTCTCGAATCTCCCGCCAGAGCACCATCGCCAGGTCGCGGAAATTGTCGCCGCCAAGCTGCCGGCCCTTGGCCGTGAGACCGTAGGAATGAGCCGGGCGGCCGCGGGACCGACGGGGGCCGGCAACAGTTGCACCCTTTTCAACGATGCCGTCGCGAATGAGCCTGTCGAGCCGCTGACGGACGGCCGTCGCCGTGACCCCGAGCGCCGAGGCGAGATCATTGATTCCCAGGCCTGATTCCACCCGCAAGAGGTCGATCAGGGCTCCGTCGGAGGCATGCTCGAGATACGGTTCTTGGGTTGCCATACGTCCCGATTCTAGGGCCTGGCGGATTTTCGGCAAGTTGGTATGTGAAAATTGCCCGCCGGGGTTTCCGGTTGAATTCCCGGGCTCCGATCCGCGATGCTCTTGTCGCCAGGCGGAGGCACGGCTCGCGGATCTGAGGTGCCTCGCATGCATTTGGTCGTTCGCTATCGCGCGGACTACGAATACGCCTCGCGGGCGTCGCTCTCGACACACGTGCTGCGGATTTTTCCGCGGCCCTGCCCGAACACGGTCGTGCTGCGTCAGGCGTTCTCGACCTCCGAAGGGGCGAGCGTGCAATTTCGCCGCGATCTCTTCGACAACGTCGTCGCCACCGTTTTTTTCCCCGACCTGCTGACCACGCTGCCGTTGCGGCTCGAACTCGACCTCGACGTCCGTGATCGGAATCCGTTCGATTTCCTGCTCGAGCCGCGGGGGCTTCGGATGCCGTGCGAGTACACCGATGCCGAGCGGCGGGTGCTCACCCCTTTCCTGGCGGTCGCCGGGGCCGTCGAACTGCCCGAGGCTCTCGCGCCGGGGGGAAGGCCGATGGTCGAGGGAATCGTATCGATGAACCGCTGGATTGCCGATGCGATCGTGTACGAGCGACGGGACGACGGAGATCCGCTGCCGCCGCGGGAGACGCTGCGTCGGCGACGCGGGGCATGCCGCGACGTCGCCGTGCTGCTGGCGGAGTCGCTGCGATACAACGGGGTCGCCGCCCGGCTCGTGTCGGGGTTTCTCTTCGAAGGGGATGCGGAGGACGGGCGGCAACGGGCGGCCGGCGCCATGCATGCCTGGGTCGAGGCGTACCTGCCCGGCGCCGGTTGGGTCGGGCTCGACCCCACGCACGGCGTGCTCTGCGACCATTGCTTCGTGCCGACGGCCGTGGGGCTTCGACCCGTGGACATCGCGCCGGTGAGCGGGGGCTACTTCAGCGACGTGCCGGTCGTGAGCAGGCTCACGACCGGCGTCGAGGTGACGCGTCCATGAGCGATGCCGTGGCCGCCATCCCTCGCCGCATCCGGGCATGCCCTTTCACTGGCCGCTCGAGGTGGTCGTCGAGGGTGGCGACCGGCCGGGGAACGTCGTCCGCATGACCGCGAGAAACTCCTCGCGGGTCGTCACCCGGGAGACGCCGCCGCGGAAGTCGCGGGCGCCAGGGAGCCCCTGGGCGTAGGCGCAGGCGAACTTTCGCATCAGGAGCGTGCCCCGCTCGACGCCGAAGCGGGAGCAGACGAGTTCGTAATGATGCAGCACGAGTTCATACTGTTCGGCGAGCGACGGGTCGGGCGGGCAGGGCTCGCCCCGGAGAATCGCCGCGATCTGCGAGAAGATCCATGGCCGTGCAAGCGCTTCGCGGGCGACCATCACGCCGTCCACGCCCGATTCCCGGAGCCTCTTCACCGCCTTCTCGGCGGAGTCGATGTCGCCGTTGCCCACGACCGGCATCCGTGAGACGCTCCGCTTCACCTCGGCGATCGCCGACCAGTCGGCCTCTCCCTTGAAGAACTGCGCGGCGACGCGGCCGTGGACGGTGAGGCAGCTCGCGCCGGCCTCCTCGATCCGCTGCGCGACCTCGACGCCCGTGCGGCAGCTGTCGGCGCAGCCAAGCCGGATCTTCGCCGTCACCGGCACCCCGTCGCAGGCCTCGACCACCCGCCGCACGATGTGGCCGACGCGGTCGGGGTCGCGGAGCAGCCAGGATCCGCTGTGGGCCTTCTCCGTGACCTGTCGCACCGGACAGCCGAAGTTGAGATCGACGACGCTGACCTGAAAGTCCTTCGCGAGCCTGCGGCCGACGGCAGCCAGGTTGTCGGGATCGTTGTCCCACATCTGCACGGCCAAGGGCCGCGGTTCCTCACGGACGCCCCAGAGACGGTCGGGATGCTCGCCGCGATGCGTCTCGAGCCAGGTGGCGCTCCGCGCGGCGATCATCTCCGTCGCGAGCAGGCCCGCCCCGCCGAACTCGCGGACCACCTGCCGGTAGGCGTAGTTCGTGTAGCCGGCCATCGGCGCCTGGAGCACCGGCGGATCGACCGAAAGCGGGCCGATCGCAAGCGGCGGGATCTCCTGCGGCTGCGGGCTGGAAGCCCCGGCTTCGGGTCGGATTTCGGGCTCGGCAACGTTCACGGCGACGGGCTTCCGATGAGCATCGCCGCGAACCGGTCGTCGGGCACCGAGAAGTCGGCCACGGCCATGACGTACTCGGCGATGTCGGTGTTGTAGCCGCGGACGAGTTCGAGGAACTGCCGCCGCTGCGTCGCCATCGCCGCATGGGCTGCGAGCACCGCCTCGATGGGCCGCTTTCCGCGGGCGTGGTCCTGCTCGGCGGCCGCGACAGCCGATTCCGCCGCGGCCACCGCCTTCGCCCGGGCGTCGAGCGACTCCTGCTTCAGGGGCAGTGAGCGGTTGATCGCCCGAACGCGGCCCGTGGCGAGCCTCTGCGCGAAGATCGCGTCGAAGTGGGTGACGTAGGCCGTGCCGAGCGGCCGGTCCACGGGCCACGGCAGCGGCTCGACGACCGGCAGGCGGGCGAGATCGGCGAGTTCCTGCTGCGCGACGACGAGATCCGCCTTCGCTTCCGCGACGGCGGCGGTGGCGGATGCGACGGCGACCTCCAGGGCGGCCAAATCGTAGGGGTCGCTCCCCGGGCCGGTCGTCTCGATCCGCTCCCTGGCGTCGACCGCCCAGGCAAGCGACGCGAACGCGACGGACGTTTTCCAGTAGGCCTGCGCGACCCAGAGCCTCCGCGTGCGGTCGCCCGACCGCTCGAACGCCTCGCGGAGCGAGAGCGGCCGCGAGTAGATCGCAGGATCGACGGCGGGCCCGCCCGCTCGCGCCGCGGGCCGCTTGAGTGGTTCGAAGGCCGTGGCGATAAGCATCGTGGCGGGGCCCGGTGGCGGTGCGGCCGGCGGCACGACGGCCGGCGATCCAGCCGTCGGCGGCGCTGCAGCCGGTGGCGATCCTGCCGGCACCACGACCGACACGGTCCCGTCGGCGGCCGGGGCCGCGGATGCGGCGGCAGGCTCGGCTGCACGCGGAGCGGCAGGTTCGGCCGCCGCGGCCGGAGCTTCGGGCCTCACGGGGGGCGAGTCGTCGGCGGCCGCCATCGGCGCTGCGAGTAGGACGACGAGGGGAAGTATGGCCAGGGAACGGTGCATGGACGTCCATCATACGGAAGCCCGAGGCGCAAGCCGAGAGGGGCGTCAGGGTCGAGCGAAGACCCGGGGGGTTTCGCAAAACAGCGTCCACATGAGCGTTTTTCAGTGACTCGAGCTCGCCTCTCTGCGCATCGCCAACTTCCCTCTCGGCTCGCGCCTCGGGCTTCCGTGCGACCGCGTTGTGCATGCGACGCGTTGTGCGTGCGACGCGTTGTGCGTGCGACGCGATCAGCTCGCGGCGTCGAGGTAGGGATCCTGGCTCATCTGGATGTGCGCCTCGGCCCGCTGCCGCTCGTGGTATTCGAGCACGCGTCGTTGCCTGGCGTGCCTCGCCTCGACGAGACGCTGCGCCTTCTTGAAGAGCCCAAGGAGACGGCTCGACGATCCGCCGGTCGCGCGGGCGAGCCGGCCGGCGAGCCTCGAGGCGATTCGCTTGGCCCGTGCGGGGCCGTAGCCCATCGTGAGGATGTCGTCGTCGAGCGCGGCGTATTGCCGCCAGGTGCCCGGGTCGCCCTGCCGTCCGCAGCGGCCGACGAGCTGTCGGTCGATGCGGGCGGAGTCGTGCAGTTCCGTGCAGATCACGTGGAGGCCGCCGAGATCCTTGATGTCCTCGCCGAGCTTGATGTCGGTGCCGCGGCCGGCCATGTTCGTCGAGACGGTGATCTTCCCCCGCCGGCCCGCCTCCGCCACGATCTCGGCCTCCTTCGCGACTTGTCTGGCGTTGAGAACCGTGCAGGCCATGCCCGCCTCGGCGAGGAGCCGTGCCACGTCCTCCGACTTGTCGATCGAGCGGGTGCCGATGAGCACGGGGCGGCCCTCGGCGTGCATCTGCTCCACCTCCTCGACGATCCGCCGGAGTTTCGTGGCGTAGTCGGCGACGACGACCGGCGCGAGCTGCTTGCGGATCGCAGGCCGGTTCGTCGGCACGACCGCGACGGCGACGTCGTAGGTGCGGGAGATTTCGGGGGCACTCAAGGCGATCGTGCCCGTCATGCCGGCGAGGTGGGGCCAGCGGGCGAAGAGATCCTGGATCGTGATCCTCGCGGCATGGCCGCTCGGCACGGTCGGCTCGAGCCCCTCCTTCGCCTCCACCGCCTGGTGGAGGCCGTCCCGCCAGGTGCGGCCCTCGGCGGCACGGCCGGTGAATTCGTCGATGATCACGATCTTGTCGTCGCGGACGACGTACTGCCGGTCGCGGATGAAGGATTCCTTCGCGCGGATCGCCCGCTCGACGGCGTCGTAGATCGCAAGCAGGCTCGTCGATTCGAGCAGGGCGGGGCGGGGAATGGCCCGCACCCGGCTGCGGCCCCGGCCGAGCAGTTCGCAGGTCTGCTTCTGACGGTCGAACTCGTAGTCCTCGTCGCGGACGAGATCCACCGCCGCGGCCGCCGCGAAACGGAAGATCGCCTGTTGCTGCGCCTGCGCCTCCCCCGGGGGCGAGGCGATGATGAGCGGCGTCCTCGCCTCGTCGATGAGGACGTTGTCGGCCTCGTCGACGAGCGCGAACCAGTAGGGACGCTGCAGCAGCTTCGACGAGCCCGACGCGGAGCCGCCGACGAGCGTCGCCGCGAGGTCGCCCCGACCCTCGGCGATCTCGCGGCCCACGAGCCGGTCCTTCAGGAAGTCGAAGCCGAATTCCTTCGCCGTGCCGTAGGTCACGTCCTTGGCGTAGTTCTTTCGCCGCTCGTCGAAGTCCATCTCCGATTGGATGATGCCGACCGACAGGCCGAGCGCCTTGTAGATCGGCTCCATCCACTCGGCGTCGCGCTTGGCGAGGTAGTCGTTCACCGTCGCGAGGTGGGCCCCCTTGCCGTAGAGCGAGTAGAGCACGAGCGGGAGCGTGGCCACGAGCGTCTTCCCCTCGCCCGTCTGCATCTCCACGATCGCGCCGCGGACGAGCGCGACTCCCGCGAGCAGCTGCACGTCGAAATGCCGCATCGAGAGCGTCCGGCGGCCCGCCTCGCGGGTGGCCGCGAAGCATTCCACGATGAGGGATTCCGGCGGCTCGCCCGCCCGAGCTCGGTAGGAGAGCGACCGTCCGAGCCGCTTGAGGGCGACCTCGTCGAGTGACTGCATCTCGGGCTCGAGTTCGCCGATCTCGCCGACGAGCCGGCGGGCCGCCGCGTCGATCGCCGGTCGCCGTCCGGGGGCGATGCCTTTGAGCCACTCGATCATGGCCGCCGCTCGATGAAACAGGGGAAGTTTGGCATGCGGAAGACGTTTGGGAGTCGTACCAGCGATTGTACGCGACGCCCCGTCATGAATCGGCGGTTTGGTTTAATGCGTCGCGGGCCCAGTCCGCCATGAAGCCTCGGTCGATCCAGCGGCGAAGGGCCCAGCGGGCGGCCTCGCGGACGACGGGCTCGGGGTCGCGGAGGGCCCTCGCCAGTGGCTCGGCGGCCGCCGCGTCGGGGGCGTTGCCGAGGGCGATCGCCGCCGACCGTGCGAGGCCCCGCCGCTTCGCCCGGGTGATCGGCGAGCCCCTGAATCGCTTTCGAAAGGCCTCGTCGTCGAGCGAGAGCAGTTCGGCGAGCGGGAGCGATTTCTCGCCGACGCGGGGGGCGAACGATGGCTCGGCCGTGACCGGGGCATGCCGGTTCCAGGGGCAGACCTCCTGGCAGATGTCGCAGCCGAAGATCCAGCCGTCGAGCTTTCCGCGAAGGCTCTCGTCGATCGGGCCGTGATACTCGATCGTGAGGCTGCTCGTGCATCTCCGCGCATCGAGCACCCGCGGTGCGACGAGCGCGCCGGTCGGACAGGCGTCGAGGCAGGCCGTGCAGCTGCCGCAGTGGTCGGTTTCGATCGGTGTGGAGACCGGAAGCTCGACGTCGGTGAGGAGGGCCGTGAGAAAGAACCAACTCCCGGCTTCCGGGCTGATGAGCATGGTGTTCTTGCCGAACCAGCCGAGGCCGGCGAGACGGGCGAACTCCCGCTCTGCGATCGGCGCCGAATCGACGACGCCGCGGGACTGCGATCCCGGAACGCGATCACCGAGCCACTCGGCGAGGGCGGTGACGCGGCGACGGAGCAGATCGTGGTAGTCGTCGCCCCAGGCGTACCGGGCCAGCTTCCCGCGGCCCGGCTCGTCGGGGGCCCGCCAGTCGGCGGCGACGGTCGAGTGGTCGGTCGCCAGCATCACGACGCTCCGGACGCCGTCGAGCAGGCCCGCCGGATGGCGGCGGATCGGCTCGTGCCGCGAGAGCCACCCGGTCATCGCACCGGCGAGCCCTTCGGAGAGCCAGCCGCGAAACCGCTCGTGACGGGGCGTATCGACGGCCGGCGCGATGCCCATCCGGGAAAAACCGAGCCTCATCGCCTCAGCCGAGAGGGCGTCCGCGATCTGCCGGGCTGCGGACGCATCGAGCTGGACGGCAGGCATGGGGGGGTGCGAAGAGGCGGCGGAATGGGGCGGCTGGAAAGAGAGGGCTTCGGCGGGAGAAGCGGTGCCTTCGAAATGCTCTGGACCGCACCTGACGAATCGCTACTCTCCCGCCGACACCCCCGCTTGGCAAGGCCCATCGGAGACCCGATGTCGTGACTGCAAAACACTCCCACCCGCGAGACGCCTTCATGCCGACTACCCGGGTGCCGCTCGTCGTCGCGGGGCTCGCGGCCTGCTGCGTCGTCGTCATGGTCGTCGGCTGTCAGACGCCTCCCCAAAACGCCTACGCAGGCACGGTTCCGCCCCCCTCCACGGGCATGATCGGTCAGCCGGCACCCTACGCTTCGTTCGTCGCGACTCCGCAGGGGGCGTCTTATCCCGGCGGTGCGCCCCTGCCGGGGCCCGCAAACTCATGGCAGAGCGCCGCTCCTCCGGCCCCCCCGCCGACGTTCGCCACGACGACGCCCGCCACGATGCCGCCCGCCACCATGCCGCCCGCCGCGACGCCACCGGCAGCGAACAACAACTCATGGAGCTGGGCACAGACCGGCAACCAGCCGACGGCTCCGTCGCTCCAGCAATACGGCAACCAGCTCAACAACCAGTTCAACCAAGCCCAGCAGGGCCTGTCGCAGCAGGGGCAGCAGCTCACCAACCAGTGGAACAACACGGCCAACCAGTACCAGCAGCAGCTCTCGCAGCAGCCGCAGCAGTGGGCGAACCAGGCGCAGCAGAACCTCGCCGCCCAGCAGCAGCAGCTCGGCAACCAGCTCCAGAACTCGGCCAACCAGGTGCAGCAGCAGTTCAACAACTCGATGCAACAGGCCACCACGCAGGCGCAGCAGGCCATGCAGCAGGCCTGGCCGCAGCAGCCGACACCGCAGACCGCCAACGGCAACTGGTGGCCGTTTACGAGCCCCAACCAGGTGCCCCCGGCCCGGGCCACGCCCGCGATGCCGACGAAGTACTGACCCGGGAATGCAATGCTGCGGCGGGCTTCCGGCGCGCAGTCGGCTAGCCGCACTCCGCGGTTTCATCGACGTCGGCGGAGGGGTCGCGTCCAGGGCCATCGACGGCGTAATGGCGGTCGAGCACGGCCTGCCAGTCGGCGTTCACCTGCACGGCGATGAAGGCGTCGCGGACGGCGAGGTGGTCGGGGTGGCAGCGGGCGTACTTGATCGCGAACTTCCGCATCGAGCGGCCGGCGACCTGCTCGCCGTGGAGTTCGACGGAGAGCGCGAAGTGTTCGCGGAGCACCTCCCTCTGTTCGTGAATCGTCGGCAGGGACGGCAGCGGCTCGCCCGCCAGCAGGGCCCGGGCCTGGGCGAAGATCCAGGGATTGCCGATCGCGCCGCGGGCCACGCTCACGCCATCGACGCCCGTCTGCTCGAGCATGCGGACGCAGGCGCCGGCGGAGAAGAGATCGCCCGACCCGATGACGGTGCGGCTGCCGGCCTGCCGCTTCACGCTCGCGAGAAACTCCCACGAGCTGGGCCCGACGTATTTCTGCTCGACGGACCGGCCGTGGACGGTGATGGCCGCGACGCCGCGTTCGAAGGCCCCCTCGAAGATCCTCCAGAAGTTGTCGAGGCTTTGCTTTGAGTCGTCGATCCCGCGGCGCATCTTGAGCGTCACGGGAAGGTGCGGGGGCACGGCCTCGCGGACCCGACCGACGATCTCGAGCGCGGTCTCCGGCACGCCGAGCAGGTAGCCTCCCCGGCAGCGGCCGAGCACCTTCTTCACCGGGCAGCCGAAGTTGATGTCGATGCAGTCGTAGCCCTCAGCAACGAGCCTTTTGGCCGCGGGGGCGAAGTCGTCGGGGTTGGCCCCCATGAGCTGGCCGCCCACGGGGTGCTCCTCGTCGGCCACGGCGATCCTCGCGAGGTTGCGCCGGTTCGTGCCGAGCTGCGCGATGAACTGGTCGAGCAGCACCTCGCACAGGGCGTACGACGCGCCGTGCCGCCGCGCGATCACCCGCATCGCGCGGTCGCTGTAGCCGGAGAGCGCCGCCTGCACGACGGGCGACTCGAGCACGAGCGGCCCGATGGCAAGCGACGGCGTCAGAGCACCGGGCAGAGGTCGAACCATCGGCGTCCCTGTCGCTCCATCCACGCGGCGCTTTCCCGCGGGCCCCAGTCGCCCGGCTCGTACAGCTCGATCGGCGGCATGTCCGCCGAGCTCCAAGCACGGACGAACGGGTCGATGATCTCCCAGGATTTTTCGACCTCGTCGGCCCGCGCGAAGAGGCTCGCGTCACCCGTCATCACGTCGAGCAGGAGCGGCTCGTAGGCCTCCGGCAGCCGCCCGCGGAACTCCCGCGAGTAGCTGAAATCGAGGTCCGTCAGCCGCAGCTTCATGCCGTCGCCGGGAACTTTCGTGTGGAAGTGGAGCTGGATCCCCTCGGCCGGCTGGATCTGGATCACGAGCTGGTTGGGATCGCGGGCGACCGCGTGGCGGCCCTCGGCGAAGAGCTCCATCGGCGGCTGGCGGAAGCCGATCACGATCTGCGTCGTGCGGCAGCTCATCGCCTTGCCGCTCCGCAGGTAGAAGGGAACCCCCTGCCACCGCCAGTTGTCGATCTCTAGCCGGATCGCTCCGAAGGTCGCCGTCTGGCTCCCCGCCGCCACGCCCGGCTCCTCGTGGTAGCCGCGGTACTGCCCGCGGACGCCCGCGAGGGCCACTTCCGCAAGGTCGAGCGAGCGGATCGCGTCGAGCACCTTCACCTTCTCATTGCGCACGGCGCTGGCGTTGAACCGGACGGGCGCCTCCATCGCCGTCACCATGAGCAGCTGGAGGAGGTGGTTTTGAAACATGTCCCGCAGCACGCCGGCCGTGTCGTAGTAGCCGGCCCGGCGGCCGACCGTCACCTCTTCGGCGACGGTGATCTGCACGTGGTCGATGTAGCGACGGTTCCAGACAGGCTCGAAGATCGTGTTGGCGAACCGCAGGGCGAGGATGTTCTGCACCGACTCCTTCCCCAGGTAGTGGTCGATGCGATAGACCTGGCTCTCGCGAAAGACGGCGTGGAGCTGCGCGTTGAGCTCGTGCGCCGTGGCGAGGTCGGTCCCGAACGGCTTCTCGACAACGATCCGGCGGGGGCCGCGGTCCTGCGAGGCCATCCCCAGCGTGCCGAGCGCCGCGACGACCGGTCCGTAGAACTGCGGCGCCGTGGCGAGGTAGTAGATCCGGGTCGGATCCCCGTCTCCCTCGAGCGACTCGAGCCGTGTCCGGAGCCTGGCGATGTCCTCGACGACGCCGATGTCGCCCGGCTGGTAATGGATCGTGGCGGCGAAGGCGTTCCAGGCGTCGTCGCGGAAGAGGCCCTCGCCGGCGTATCGGCGGGTGGAGTCGCGGAGGCTCTCCCTCCACGCCTCGTCGCTCATCGGCGTCCGTGAAAAGCCGACGATCCGCGTTTCCGGGGGCAGCAGGCCGCCGCAGGCCAGGTTGTAGAGGGCGGGCACGAGCTTGCGGCTCGTGAGGTCGCCCGAGGCGCCGAAGATCACGATGGTGTGCGACATGATGAACCTGGGGACGAATGCGGATGAACTCGCTGCCGCACGGTCATATGCTCATGCCCGTGAACCCGCCGTCGACGTAGAGGCTCGTGCCGGTGATGAAGCTGCCGGCCACCGGGGAGCACAGCAGGATCGCGGCCCCGACGAGCTCGTCGGGCGTGCCAAACCGGCCCATCGGCGTCTTGGCCATGATCGTGGCCGTTCGTTCCGGTGAGAGGATCTTGCGATTCTGCTCGGCCGGGAAGAAGCCGGGGCAGAGGACGTTCACGCGGACCCCCTTCGGCGCGAGTTCGCGGGCGACGTTCTGCGTGTAGTTCACGACGGCCGCCTTCGATGCGGAATAGATGAAGACCTTCGAGAGCGGCTTGTCGGCCGAGGCGCTTCCGATGTTGAGAATCGCGCCGCCCCCCTTGCCGGCCTCGAAGTTGGCGGCCATGTGCCCGCCGAAGATCTGGCAGCCGATGTGGGTGCTCTTGAGGTTCGTGTCGAGGACGCGGTCGTAGTCGTCGTCGGGAATCTCGAAGTAGGGCACCGACGAGTTGACGCCCGCGCAGTTCACGAGGATGTCGGCCCGGCCGCGAGCGTGGATCGTCGCCGAGAGCAGCGATTGCACGCTCGCGCGGTCGGTCGCATCGACCGACACGAACGCCCCTTCGCCGCCGGCCGACCGGATCGCATCGAGCCTCGCCTCGCCCCGGTCCGCTCCGCGGCCGGCGACGACGACGAAGGCCCCGGCCCGAGCGAGCCCCTCCGCGAGCGCCCCGCCGAGCACGCCCGTGCCGCCGACGACCACGGCGGTTTTCCCCGAGAGCCCATAGAGATGCGTCAGGAAGTCGTTCACGGTCGTCGTGCTCCTCGAAAGTTCGGGGTTCGTCGGTTCGGGATTCGTCGTCGGGTCAGGTTCGGGCAACCGGCCGCCGCAGTTCCAGCCACTCGGTGTGGAAGGTGCCCGGCTTGTCGGTCCGCTCGTAGGTGTGGGCGCCGAAGTAGTCCCGCTGGGCCTGGAGCAGGTTCGCGGGCAGGTTCGCGTGCCGGTAGCCGTCGTAGTAGGCGAGGGCGGTCATGAAGGCGGGCACGGGGATGCCGATCGTCGCCGCGGTGGCGATGACGTGCCGCCATGCCTTCTGCGACGTGGCAAGCGCGTCGGCGAAGTAGGGGGCGAGCATGAGGTTTTCGAGGTCGCCCTGCGCCTTGTAGGCCTCGGCGATCCGCTCCAGAAACTGCGCCCGGATGATGCAGCCGCCCCGCCAGAGCATGGCGATGGAGCCGTAGTCGAGCGGCCAGTCGTGCTCCTTCGCCGCGGCCGCCAGCTGCACGTAGCC